>NZ_JAUBUY010000008.1:0-165048 GCF_036705565.1 Microcoleus sp. AT8-B5 | reverse complement strand
GGCGTCCCGCCCGTCATGAGTGGACGGGCGGGACGCCCATCCCACAATCTTGTGGAAGTTATTTAATTCTCATTCCTTAGACTGCGACTGGTGCGGGTGCAGGCTACCTTACCATTCGGGTAAAATCACGCCGTGATAGGCATAAATCGAAACACCGTCGGCCAATTGTACCGCTGGTTTTCCTTCGGCGTGCAAGCGGTGGTTGCTGTCATGGCACGACCTCCTTTAACTATATTTATAGCAATTTGAATTCACCAAAGTTTGCCAGCACATTGGTATGGTGTGTCCGATCCCAAAAAAGATATTTAAATCGAAACGATAGATTTCTGACGCACCATACAAGTTGATTTAACTATTATATTATCCTTGAAATGTGGCAACCGAAACCCGATCGCGCCCTGCTTCTTTCGCCCGATAAAGTGACTCATCGGCCATTGCAATTAGCTCCCCCGGCTGCGATTTCGCCCCCGGAATGCAGCAAGCTACACCCAAACTCAGCGTTACATATTCGCTGACAGCAGACTTATCGTGAGCTATGTGCAAACCCCGCACCTGTTGTGCGATCATTTCAGCTACGGAAGTGGCACCTTCAATATCGGTATTCGGCAAAACTACTACAAATTCTTCTCCACCGTAACGCGCTACTAAATCTGCCGCTCGCTTTACCGAATGCTGGATCACCGTCGCCACTTGCCGCAAACATTCATCCCCCGCTTGGTGCCCATAAGTGTCGTTGAAAAGTTTGAAATAATCAATGTCGCACATAATTAATGACAGCGGTGCTTCTTCCCTCGCCAAACGCCGCCATTCCGTATCGAGGTATTCATTAAAAGAGTGGCGGTTTCTTACCTCAGTCAAACTGTCGTAATTGGCCAAATACTGCAAGGCTCGATTCACTGTTTCTAACTGCTGTTTCTGCTGCTGCAACTGACGGTTGAGCTCCGCCAACTGCTGTTCGGCTGAGTGCGATCGCAACAAATTTCTCACCCTCGCCAGCAATTCCCTCTCGTCAAAAGGCTTTGAAATGTAATCGTCAGCACCCGCATCCAAACTTTCGATCCGAGCGTCCATCCCCGATCGCGCTGTCAAAAAGATTACCGGAGTAGATTTCAATTCTGGCGTGTTCCGAATCTCCTTGAGCAAATCCAGTCCGTTTTGTCGGGGCATGATTTGGTCGCTCACAATCAAATTTGGCTGCAAACTTTTTGCTTTTTCTAAACCTTCAACCCCGTCCCTCGCCACAGCGACTCGATAGTACGGAGTTAATAAAGTTTGGAGGTAAGCCAGCAGAAAATTGTTGTCTTCTACTACCAGCAACAGCGGTAATTCTCTGCTGTCACTTGTTAATTGTTCTAGATAATTTTTGTCGTCAAAACTGTTAGGTTCCGGCAGCGTGGCCTGGGGTGTGGCCGCCCGGATATTTCCCGAACCCCACTCTCCAGATCCGAATCCAGTCAGTCCAGCCAATTGGGCGATCGCACTCACCAACTGATTCGCTTCCACCGGCTTCGACAAATGCCTCTGAAACCCCGCCTCCAGCGCTTCGGCCGAATCTTGTTCCTCAATCCCTCCCGTCAGCGCCACGGCCGGCAGTAGTTCCCTGTGCTCGGACATTTCCATGGCTCTGATGCGGCGGATTAAATCGCAGCCGTCGGCTCCCGATACCGTCATATCGCTCACCAACACGTCGGGGCGCGACTGTTGCAACTCCGCCATCGCTTCGGCGGCGCTACCCACCGCTGTTACCTTGGCTCCAAATGCTTCGAGGCCAGTTTTGAGAAATTGCCGGATTTCGGCGCTGCTTTCCACCACCAGGACTTGCTTTCCCGCTAGGGGTTTGGAAACCGATCCGGGTCTGCTTTCGCTTTGGGCGATCGCAGCAGTGCGATCGTCGGGTGCATTTTTGTTGGCGCCCGGTAGCAGCACATCAAAGGTCGCCCCCTGACCGAGACCGGGACTCGAAGCCCAAACACTTCCCCCGTGCAGTTCCACCAACTGTCGCACAATTGAGAGTCCGAGCCCAAGCCGATTTTGTTCCTTGTTCTGGAAGTTGTCTGCAGGGCGGAAGTAGTCAAAGATGTGCGGCAGAAATTTGGGGTCGATGCCGCAACCGCTGTCGCTGACCCGAATCAACACGCCCGACTCAGTAGGCTCGATCCGCACTTGAACTGGGTATGGTGTGGATTCTGGGGTGAATTTGATGGCGTTGGCCAGGAGGTTCCAGACTACTTGCTGCAAGCGTTCTGCATCCGCCAAAACGTAGCTGACGGCGGGGTCGAAATGTTTTTCTACGCGGAGGTTTTTAGCATCGGCGGTGGGACGGAGGGTGTCGATCGCAGATTCCACGATCGACGGGAGGTGAACTTCGCCGATGTTCAGGCACACTTTCCCCCGCAGCAACCGCGAGAGGTCGAGGAGATTGTCTATTTGCCTGTTTTGTAATTTGGCGTTGCGCTCGATGATTTCCAAAGCGCGGGTGGTGGTGGCTTCGTTTAAATTGCGGGATCGAGCTAGCTGCGCCCATCCCAAAATCGCGCTCAGGGGCGATCGCAGTTCGTGGGAGGCGATCGCCAGAAATTCGTCTTTTGCCCGGTTGGCTTCGGCTTGGGCTGCTTCCACGGCTTTGCGATCGGTGATGTCGAATCCGATCGCCAAATACTGACAGGGTTTTCCCTTACAGTCCAACAGTGGAACTACTGCTGCGTACACCCAATAATCACTTCCATTCTTGGCTTTATTCTGAATGTCTCCTTGCCAAACTTCACCTTTGGCAACAGTTAATAGCAGATTTTTGATTATTTCCGAAGATTTATATTCCGAATGGAGGATGCCGAAGTGGCAGCCGATTAGTTCGGCTTGCGAATAGTTGGAGATTGAGCAAACTCGATCGCTGACATAGTTGATAATTCCTCGCGCGTCAGTCCTCAGCGCCAGTGTCGATCGGTCGATCGCTCTTTTAAAATCTAAACATTCTTGTAGCGACCAATCTAGTTCTTTTGTCGTAGAAAATTGACCGAGCCGATCGGACGCGTTTTGTTGCGGGCGATCGGGCTTATCCTTACTCCGTTGTTGGATTTCCATTGCTTCTATTTTCCCCTGACGGCTGACACCTAATCTACTCGCATCCTGATTCATTATCACAATTTTCTTTCCCGCACCGGCGGGTGTAATATTTTGTATCTCTTCATCTTCCTGACAAATTGGCAGGTACCACATCCACTCGGGAGTCACCTTAATTTTTGTTTATAGTTGGCTAAAGTTTGTCAATCTGAGGACTGATTTTTTCATGTCTAGCCGATCGTCGGCTGCAGGCTCATTCCTTTTTATCTGGTATCTTTTATATTTTACTAAGGGGAATCACTGATAATTTTATGGTGTGGATCACACACCGACAGTTGCATTCTTGTTTAAAACTGGTATCATAACCGTCAACTTTTTGCTCACAATTACTCCTAGTATCTGGCACAAAGTCTGGTCTTCGGCAGGCTTTCGCGTCTGTGGCATTCTGCCTCATCTGCACTGAAGGAGATATATGTGCAGGGCTAGACAGTTCCCAAATCACGGGCGGGTTTGGGCGCACAAAGTCCCTGTCTGGCGATCGTCCCTAACTTCTTTTAAATTATTTTCTTCAACATCTTGACAGGTCTGTATATTTTTTGTATTATCAAATGTAATATGCTTTCAGAGAAGACAACCGGCAAACTGCCTTGGTGCACTCAACTATTAACAATTTGAGGAAAATCGTCTGTGAATTTAGACGCTGTACGCGAACAATTTGAACAAACAGCCTTTGATTATGACCAAGAATTTCTTCATGTGGTACCCGCCACGTGATTTATCAGTGGAATCAATCCCAAATCGAAAATCGAAAATCACTTATTGCCCCCGCATTTATCCGTGGGGTCGCCTCTAAAATCTAAAATCTAAAATCTAAAATCGATTGACGGCTTAATTCCTCGCCTCATTCCGCGCTATCGCGAGCAACACGATGTAATATTGCAGTTAATCCCTTCTGAAACGAATGGTAACATAAAAGTTCTGGATTTAGGCGCGGGAACTGGCATACTGTCGGCTATGATTCTGCAAGCATTTCCTCAAGCAAAAGTCCTAGCCTTTGACATGGCCCAAAATATGCTGAAAACTTGCCAAACTAACTTGTCAGCTTTCGGAGAACGGCTGACCTTGCAGCAAGGAAATTTCGCCGAAGATGATTTCGGCAGCGGTTACGATGTGGTAGTTTCTGGGTTGGCAATCCACCACCTCGACAGCGCAGGTAAACAAGAGCTATTTCACAAACTTTTCCACTCCATGAATCCAGGGGGAATCTTGCTAATTCGAGATATTGCGACAGGTGCTACCCCAAAGCTGACTGAGCAATACGAACAGTTGTGGCGGCAGTACATGAAAGCTAACGGAGAAGACGATGCAGCCTGGTTTCAAAAATATCGAGAAGAAGATATTCCCTCCTCTGTGGAAGAGCAGACAAAGTGGCTTGCAGAAGCTGGTTTTGCCGACGCAGGATGTCACTGGCGCTATCTAAATTTTGCTGTTTTTGGCGGAGTTGTCCCCAGGTAGAAGGCCTTCGGCAAAATGCAGAGTTTTGGATAATTATCAAAAGATAAAACTCGTGAAAATTGCACCCAGAACAGTTTCTGGTTCCCGGTCGCCTAACCTAATTATGTAGGTGCGTAAGGCCGCACCTTACCGCTATAATTCGCGCGTAAGACCATTTTTTACGTCCGGGAAGCATTTTCCGGAAACCTGTTTAGTCAGGTTCACTCAAGCGCCCTCTGGCAGTGCAAACAGATTCAACAAACCCGCACCCCATCAACAAGATAACCCGCTATTGAGATTTTGTAAAAGGTGATTTAAAAGCTCAATAAATAAAGTAAAACTATGAACGATTCTCGATTAGTAAAAATCAGCAGATATCTCAGCAAACACCTGCGTCACGCGCCCTCGCGCATCGGCATTGAACTCGCTCCCGGTGGCTGGGTTCCTGTTAGCGAACTCCTCGATGCGTGCCAAAAAAATAACTTTACCCTTCAGCTTGCAGAACTCAAAAAAGTAGTCGCGCAAAACGACAAGCAGCGCTTTTCATTTGACTCCACAGGCACTCTAATTCGTGCCAACCAAGGACACAGTGTAGAGGTTGACTTGCAGTTAGAACCCGCGGTTCCCCCGGATATTTTATATCACGGAACAGGTAGCACCGCCGTCGAGTCTATTCTCACTCAAGGAATTAGGAAAATGTCGCGGCATCATGTTCATTTGTCCGTGAATATCCCGACGGCGCGCCAAGTAGGTGCAAGACACGGCATCCCGGCCGTCTTTACTGTAGATGCCGCAGCAATGCAACGCGACGGTCATACATTTTACTGCTCGGAAAACAAAGTGTGGTTAGTAGATTTTGTGCCGCCAGCTTATCTCAAAATAACTTGATAATTTTCCTTCTTTTTGTAGAATGTGTGCCACAAAAAATGTAAAATAAGAGTAAGTAGGACTTTGGCAAAATGAGTGCGGAATATATGGGCGATCGCGAAAACAATTTTCATCAAAACAATTCTCAAAATAGAGGTCTGCTAGGCTCTGGTTGGCGACCTTTTTACCGTCAATTTGATTGGCAACACCTGGTACATTTAGCGTCTAGCGACCCCCAAGAACTAGCTCAAAAAACTTTAGGTGCAGCTAGCGATATTGCCGACGCAATGGGAAGACACCAATATACTTGGTGGGCCAATATTTTAAATGTATTTTCGGAAAATACTCGCTACGAAATTGATGAATTTTGGGATTACATTACTCCGCAGCCAGTTTACCCGGATTACCGCTACAAAGATGTTTTAGTTACCGAAACGCCTGTGGTGCAATTGGTCAGCCGCGCTAGCATTCCCATCGACTACGTTCTCAACAAACTCCAAGAAATTACTGTTTTCAAAGTTCTGGATTTGCTAGGGAAACCGGATGCAATTACCCAGTCTTTTATGGAGAGACATTTTTCTTATCCCCCGGAGCGGTTTGTTAGCTGGGAACGCTTGGAAGTTTTGGGTACTGTTTATGCTTCTTGGGATCGATTCGGCTGCTGGCTGCAAATTGACAGCTACGACAGGGGAAGACGCTGTTACACTCTGATTTGCCAAGATATGGCGCCGCTAGTTAGCAAGGCAACTTATAATTTAGCGGTGATTCTGGGCGGGTACAAAAGCCGCGTCGGACAGGTTCACAGCCAGTTCCCAATTCGCACGTTTTCTGCGGAGGTTCAAAGTTTTACTGATACAGTTCAGCAGGCAATTTTGGATCAAAATCAGTTGGCTGTTTTGGTTAGTGGCGAACCGGGAACAGGCAAAACTGCTTGGACGCAAGCGGTAGCCAAGGAAATTTTAGTGCCGCTGGGTTATGTGATTTTTATCTTAGACCACGATGCTGTGGAAAATTTTGTGCCACCGAGTTATTTGGAGCGGATTTGTATTATTATCAATGAGGCTGATAATTTGGCTCAAGATCGATCGACTGCAGAAGCACAACGCACTAACAAAACCGAACATATTTTGAGTTTGCTGGATGGCACTTTGTATCAAAGCGTTATCGACGAAAACGGCATTCAATTTCAGCAAAAACTCGTAGTTTTGATGACTTGTAACACGACGGAAAGATTAGATCCTGCAATGTTACGGAAAGGGAGAGTGGATTTTACCAGTGAATTTACGCACAAATTTGTTTGAGCGCTATCTTGGATTATCAAGCTATCTGGCGATCGCACTGGCTACACGATCTCATAGTCGGGGGACAAAACAGAGCACTCCAGTCCCCTCCGACTATTCCGGCGGCGCCGACGCGATCTATGCCTAATGGTCAAACAGCAGGCGGGCACTAGATTTGCTCTTAAATTGACACTAATGCCTATAGACATATCCCCATCAAAAATGATATCAATGATGGGTGATACCCTCTAAGGGTATCGTCCGAGAGAGCAAATCAGGGAAAAACAGCATTTTTGGTCTCAAACAGAATTTTTCAAACTTGACAGCTATGGAGGAAATCCCAAACCGTGCAAACTAAGCCAGTTCAGCAAAAAATTCAGGGACTGGGAAGGTACGTTGACGGGACTTTCCCGATCGCCCAACAACCCGCAGAGGCAACCGTGTCGGAGAGTAAAGACAGATTTCGGCGGTTTGTGGAGCGCTCCGCCGAGGCCGTGGCAATGGTAGATTGTGAAATGCGCTATCTGTCGGTTTCTCGTCGCTGGGAAACAGATTGCGGGTTGGGCGACGGCGAGGCCATCGGCCGATCTCATTGGGAACTGTTCCCGAATCTCCCGGAATATTGGGAGCAAAATGCCCAGGCTTGTTTGAGGGGAGTTTTGGAATACAGCGAGTTTGTGGCAGGGCGATCGATCGCATCTGTATCAGGAAAAATCGCAAGCGGCTGTGTTAGCGAGCCGGTAAGATGGGTATTTCAACCTTGGAAAAATAACGAAGGTGCGATCGGCGGTTTGATTTTGTTTGCATCTAAGGTAGGTGAGGCTTCCGCTCAAACCAATTGCTATAATAAATTTCAGTCCGAGGTCAAAAGTAAGCAGTTAGAAACAATACCGCAACTAACTCAAATTGCCCTCGAAAATGCTGCTGATACAATCTTTTTTAGTACCTCCGACGGTCAAATTTGCTACGCGAACAAAGCCGCTTGCCATCTTTTTGGCTACTCGGAATCGGAACTGCTAAACATGAGGGTTAGCGACATCGATTCGCGGTTGCCAGCATCGGATTGGCGAGAACACTGGGCTCTTCTCAAGCAACAAAACAACCTCACTTTTGAAACCAGTTACAAAACCAAAGACGGCGCCAGTTTTTCCGTCGAAGTTAAAGTCAATTATTTAGTATACGGCGGCTGCGAATACCGCTGCGCGATCGCCCGCGACATTTCCGCCCGCCTCGCAGCAGAATCAGCGCTCGTAGAGGCAAAAGAGCAACTTCAAGCAGTTTTGGACGCGGTGCCGGGATTAGTTTCTTGGGTAAGTTCCGATTTGCGTTATTTGGGAGTAAACCGACATTTAGCTAGCGCTTACAAAATGCCAGCCGAACTATTTTTCGGTCAAAAAGTAGGTTTTTTAGAGACAAGTCCCAAATTTAACGATTTAGTATACGATTTCTTTGCAAACCATAAAAAGAAAACATCTCAAGAAGTAACAGCGAGCATCAGAGGAGAAAATAAAACTTATCTAATAGTGGCTCAAAAATACCATAATAATACGGCGGCGGTATTTGTGGGATTGGATATTACAGACAGCAAACAGTCTCTTTTAGCTTTGCAAGAATCCGAAGAACGCCTGCGACAACAAGCGGCAAAATTAGAGCAGACGCTGTTAATTTTGCAGCAAACTCAAACTCAACTGATTCAAACAGAAAAGATGTCATCTCTGGGGCAGTTGGTAGCAGGAATAGCCCACGAAATTAACAATCCAGTTAGTTTTATTTCTGGCAATGTCAGCCACGCCACTGGCTACATTCAAGAACTGCTGCGAACGATCGAGCTTTACCAAAAGTATTATCCCCATCCCGTGCGGGAAATTCAAGATTTGATAGAAGAATTAGACTTAGACTTCATCAAAAAAGACTTGCCAAAACTGCTAAATTCCATGAAAGTCGGTTCGGAAAGGATTCGCGATGTCGTGCGATCGCTCCGCTTGTTCTCGCGTACCGACGAAGCCCAAATGAAGCCGGCTGATATCCACGAAGGTTTGGATAGCACTGTGCTGATTTTGCAAAATCGCCTGCAAGCTAAAGGGGGACGGCCAGGAATTTCTCTAGTTAAAGAGTACGGAGATTTGCCACGAGTTCACTGCTATGCGGGACACTTAAACCAAGTGTTCATGCACTTGTTGACAAATGCGATCGACGCTTTGGAAGAAGGGGGGAGAAATGCCGAAAAGTATGGTAAAATTCAAAATCAGTCTTACTTAGCTTCAGCCAAGTCGAAATCTGAAATATTCAATCCCGAAATTCGGATTCGGACTTCCGTGGTAGGGGAAAACGAAGTTACGATCGCCATTAGTGACAACGGCCCTGGCATGACTGAAGAAGTCCTCGACTGCATCTTTGACCCTTTGTTTACCACTAAATGTTCAGACACGAGCACTGGTTTGGGTCTAGCAATCTCCCAGCATTTAGTAGTAGAAAAGCACGGCGGTAAGTTGCACTGTGTTTCGCGTCCGGGAGAGGGAACGGAGTTGATAATTAAAATTGCGATCGGCAACGATTAATTGGCTATTTACAAATAGGAAATAAGATGGTAATTGAGTGGCTAAAATTTAAAGTACCTCAAGAAAAGTGGGAGCAGTTTATTCAACGAGATCAGGAAGTTTGGACGGCGGGACTAAAAAGTTGGGACGGTTTTTTAGGCAAAGAAATTTGGGTAGATCCGGTGGAAAATGAGGTGGTGATGTTGATTCGCTGGGAAACTAGGGAGAAGTGGAAGTCGGTTCCGCAAAGCACAATAGATGAGTTGGATGCCCAAATGGGCGATTTGCACATTGCGATCGCCGAAAGTCGCGAATATCAAGTTCGCAAGTTTTTACATTAGTTAGTCACCAGTCAGTTGAGCGTGGTAATTTTTGAAAGATTAATCATGCGTTTTACCTTGATTGTACCGCAGACATCGATTTGGTATTTGGTGTGAAGGGCGATCGAGCTGGGTACAATCATCGCAGTGTTTGGTATCTGGTGTTAGGGGCGATCGCACCACCCCTTGCTTTCCACCTATGCAACCACAGATAACCTGGAAACTTTCGGATCTGATTTGTTGTGCTCTATGCGCTACCTAAACAGTGACAGACTTGGCAATTTTTGCCAGCAATCGCAACGCTTCATTGACAGAAGCTGAGTCTCGAAATATTTCTGCTACGTCTGGATCGAGAATCACAACATTACTTGATTTCATATAGGCTTCATAGTATTTGCCACGGACACCACCTGAAAAATCGTATTCAGGTCTCATCTCGTCATTAATTGTTACTTCAGGTTCCTGACTCATAGCTTTTTCTCTCTTGTCGGGTGGCTAAACGGGCGCTGATTAAACGCACTTCACCTTGTCGTTCTGTATGGGACACAACAAAAAGGCGCTGTAAATTTGATTGACCGATCGTTAAAAGACGGAACTCACCTACAGAGTGGTTAGGGTCAGAAATTGTAATAGCCAGTGGATCTCCGAAGACAGTGACAGCTTCTTCAAAAGACACACCATGCTTTTTGGCATTACTAATCGCTTTGTTTGAGTCCCACTGAAACTTCATAGATCTATTGTACTCTCAAGCAGAAGAGGGAGGTTGGCAATTGCCTAGGTTACTGCTCTATTTTACTATTTAGGGCAAAATGGCGAAAATCAAAAATGTCAATGTGACTGACTTCTAGGAACTCATAGACTCTGAGGAATGTTGAACTGCTGCTGTAGCGCTGTCATGGCTTTCTCGACTGGGATTCCTTCACCTCGATCGAAGCTTTCGAGTCCTTTGCGAATGCCGATGATAGCTTCGAGGTAGTCGATTCGTTCTAGCAGTTGTTCGTAGGTATTAAGTTGGGGGTTTGGAGTGGATTTTAGCGATCGTACCAAACTGAGAAGATCCGCAAGCAGTTCGTCAGGGGTGCTATCTATTTCTTGGATGAGGAGTTCTTTGATGGTCATCGCGGCATCTCACGAGGATTGATACTTTGATTGTAACGGCGATCGCTATGAGTTTTGATGGGCGATCGCACTTGGTAGAATCATCGCAGTGTTGGGTATTTGGTGTGAAGGGATCTCGCGATCCCTTGGACAAGCCTTGCAAGAGCGCGATCGCACGCTACGCAATCTGCCCGATCAATGGCAATGATTTTGAGATATACTTGTACCTAAATATAGGAGGTAAACTTTACACTTTGAGTTTAGATCCGAGTAGTTTAGATGAAATTCGAGAAGATATCGCTAAAATTGCCAGTCGCTATGGGGTCTTTCAATGTGTTGAATGCAGTCAGGCTATCAAAGAGTTCTTGACCATCAGAAACCTAAATGGTAAGCAGATTAAACTGGATTTAGAAAGGCAAGACCTACCTTGGTCAGTGATTTATGATTTACGACGACAGCAGCAAATTGCTACTAATGGCTACCATCAAGGGATATCAATTACAATCGACGAACAGGAAATTGTGTTTGATAATATAGATTGTAGTGGCGTGAATCGGCAGGAATGGCTACAAAATTTAACATCTCCTACTCTGGAACTGGGCATGGGAAGCTTTAAGATTATAGAAGAGGAGTTTTGAACTGCAAAATTTGCAGTTATTTTAAAAATATTGAGGTAAAAAATGCACGATTTATATACCCTGATTGAGAAAATAAAGAAAGCTCCTTCAATGTACTTGGGACGACATTCAATTATTTGTCTTCAGGCTTTTTTATCGGGTTACAGCGTTGCTAAATATGAGTTAGGAGAACAGCCAACGAAACAAGATAGCGATTTTATGCAGTTTCCTGAATGGATACGAAAAAGATTCAACGTGCAGACTAGCCAATCTTGGGCTAACGTCATTCTGTTTTATTCTGAGGATGAAAGCAAAGCACTTGATAAGTTTTTTGAGCTGTTATGTGAGTTTATGGATCGTCATGCTTCGGCTGATACTTTAAGCGAAGGCGGATTAGATATAGAGGAAAAAGCGCAAGTTCTTAGGAGTTGATAGAAAGGGCGATCGCACTTTATTTGTTATGGGGCGATCGCTCTTTTATTTTAGGCGATCGGTCATCAGAAACAAGAAAGGGCGATCGATATGAGTTTTTGTGGGGCGAGATCCTTCCTCCTTACTCTGGCGATGTTAAGATCCAGGATTCCAACTCAAATGGCTGAACTGCTTGAATCCGTTGGAAGTCTCGATCGGCCGTCACTAGGGTGAGTTGATGCTGGATTGCAACGGCGGCAATCCACAGGTCATTTTCGCCGATGCCCAATTGAGTCATGTTGGTTCTACGGCGTTGGGCTTTGTCTTTTGGGGCGTAGCGATCGAAAACTGCCGCTTTAAGATTGCCGTAAATTTCGGCGGTGGTTTCGTCGATGGGGTAGATGTATAGCCCAAGCAGGAAGCGTTGAACTAGGGCAAGATTTACCTCTCGTTGTTGCGATCGCGCCGCCATGTCAATCAGTTCACCCTTGACGATGGTGCAGGTGGCGATCGACTCATCCCCAAGGTTGGCAAGGCGATCGAGTAATTGAGTGTTGCCTAGTAGGGCATAGCTACAATGGTTGGTGCCCTTGAAGAAACATTATTCAAAGGGATTGGGGCTGTAGTCAAATTCGGTTTCGCCGCGTGAGTTTTGGACGGCTTCTAGACATTCTTGGAAGTCGTCACCTGACCAAGTGCCGATTGTCTTGAGGTGAGCGAGGAAGGATTTAGCAGATGCAATCGAAGGTTTGGTGGAGAGAGATGTCACGAAGGTGAGGGCTTCAGCAAGCCTTGTGCTGGGCAAAGCTTCGATTGCTTGGAGGAGTTGTTCTTTGATGGTCATAATGGTGTGCGGGGGTTCTTGACTTATGGGCGATCGCTCTTTCATTTTAGGCGATCGGTCATCAGAAACAAGAAAGGGCGATCGGTCTTGATGCGCTATCGGGCGATCGCACTTCCACGTTGATCTAAACTGGAAGCTTGGTCTTGAGGTGTACAAGGTCTTCAAGCTGTTCACGAAAGACTCTAACTCGCTCAAACAAGGTTTTTCCAGTGTCTACTAAAGCTTTGGGAGGAGCACTGACTTCTAGATTGGCGATACGCCCCTTAATTGCCATCCGAGCATAGAAAAAACGCCATCTTTGCCTGTTAATCTGCACCACAAACCAGAGCAAATCGTTGAGGCTCATCTTGTACTTGGGCAACAAAACCCGAACTGAACTGCCACCGTTGCCCCTTGCCATAAATGACCAGGGCTGTAACGCTGCTTTGCCAAAAGCAGTAATCGTGATGCCGCCTTGCTCAAACACCTCCTCTGGAACAGGATCAATCAAGCTGATAATGCTGTTGGTCGAGTCACCACTACTTATATAGGGAATCGCGCCTTCAATGTAATTTTTTTCACCTATCGAGCGTCCATTCTTAATGTCGAAGTATTTGGAAAGTGTTCCATGAGTTCCATAAGGTAATTCATTACCGTCATCCTCTTCATCTGCAACCCCAAAATCTTCAAGAACAACATCAGCCAAGTCTGGCATCAAAGTCACCGCTTCAAAGATGCCGCGCATAGCTTCACTTCGTAAACGTTCAAATTCGCGTTCTGAGAGTTTAGGTTGAGGTAGCCATTGTTGTGGACTCCACTCGATATTGCTCATGGGAGAATGTCACATCCTTCTACGACTGTGACTAATTCAGAAATCACCGTTTGACCTTTCATAAAAACATGAAATTGGTTGACAATCTCATCAATCTGATTGCCTGCTCGTTCCACACGCTTACCCTTAAGCTTTTCATATCCATCATTCCAAATTCGCGCCATGAATATTTTGTCAGTTGAGGCAAGAGGTACATGAGCTTCAGCAACCATGATCGAGGTTGGTGCAGCAGTCGGGTAAAATAAGTCTTCAGGAAGGCTAATCATGGCGAGGAGTTTATGTTTGAGTAGAAAACGTTGTCGCCATGCGTTGTGATCCATATCGGCGAAAATTCCAGCATATACAACTACAGTCAATAATCCACCTGGTTCTAGTGCATCCATTGCTCGGTCAACAAATAGATACTCCGGCTCCTCGTCTTGGGAAAACGGCGGGTTTAGAAACGCTCTAGTGCATCTACGATTTACAATCGAGAATATATTTTCGTCAAAGCAGCTTTCGTTATAAATATGACTTTTACCATCTCCTCGAAAGAACATATTGAGCATCGAAAGCGCCCAAACAGTCGGATTAGTATCAAAACCAATAATTGAATCTTTGACCTTCTCAATTTCAGCAGCACTACGAGCTTGTTGCATCATGGCATCAAATGCAGCAACGAGAAAACCGCCTGTACCCGCAGCAATATCAATAATCCGATCTCGTACACTAACTCCAACTAATTCGGCACACATCCGCGTAATATGTCGTGGTGTGAAAACAATTCCCAGGGCATTGTTATCATAGCCATAACGCAAAAATGCTTCATAGAACATTCCCAAAAAATCAGCATCCGTTTGTATGACTGAGCGAACATTGAGGCGTTTTAGTGTATTGACTACTCGACCAATATAAGGAGAAAGGCGATTAAAATCTGCCCCGGATAAACGAAGAGCATCTTTGAGTCGTTGTTTATTTTTATCTGGTAATTTGTGGGCGCCATTAATAGCACTTTCAGCTAGTGTATTAACTGAGGATAACGCATTAGTAGGAGTTGTATCAATTTGTCCCTGGTACATAGCCAAAACTAAAGCACCAATCACTTTAGGACGAAGTGGAGCTTCTATTTTCGCAGTGCGTAGAATACGACTTGTTTCAATTGCGGCATCAACAAACTCAGCTTGTGATGGTACACTAACTTTTGTTGAGCCATTATCGGTTTTCAGCGCAATTTCAATTTCTGCTTTGGTTGGAAAAGTAGTTAGGGCGAAGCCATGTGAAGTGAGAGAAATCCATCCCTGATGAGTCAAAAAAGAAACACTGATCTCAAACCCTTTATCTTCTTCTCCCGCAGCACCAACCGCTACTTTGATACTGTATTTACCTGTTGCATTGATTTTTTCAGCGTAATCCTCTGCTTCCTTTTGTGCTTGTTTTAGTTTACCTGCTTCGTTTTTTGCCTCGACAATAATCGTGGGATCACTTACCAAACAGAAAAGAAAGTCCGGGCGTTCGCCTTGAAGACCAATATTATGGAAATAAGCCTCAATTTCTTGCTCCTCTAAAACATCTCCTCCGCTACTAACGTGACGCAGATCCCAACCACGACGTTCAGCTTCACGCCGAACATAATAACGACAACGATTTTCCGATCTTCGATTTTGTTTTGGAGCCATGCACTGTTAACAAGCTAACTATTAATGAGAACGCAACTGCGCTCTAACACACTGTTACAAGGTATAAAACTGCAAGCGTTAAATATCTCAATTTACGCTTTAATACTTCTCCTATTTTCCTTGGCAATCAAAGCTTTGTCTAGCCAAAAATGCTGGATTTTGTTGGCAATTTTGTTGGCTACTCCAACTCGCCTTATGTAAAAAATGTTTGTAAATGCCAGAAAATGTTGGAAAATGTTAGGTATAATACGGAAAATCACAACATCCACCATACTGCATGAATCTTAAGGAAGTGTTAAAAATGGCTGACGAGATGGTGTTTGCCAAAACCGGTCAGCACCTCGATAACTTACAAGAGGCAATTCTGCGAGGTACCATGCAAGGTGAAAAATACACCAAAATTGCCGATGATATTCACTGTAACGAAAGTTATGTGAGGGATGTTGGCTCAAAGTTATGGCCGATACTTTCAGAAGAGTTGGGAGAAGATGTTAATAAAAAGAATTTCCGATCGGCAATAGAGAGATTGCAATTCTCCTTATTCTCATCAAATGTTGCACAAGACTCTGTGCAAATTAGGAATATTAGTTTTTGTGGAGAAGGTAGACACCCGCCAGATATACCAAACTCACACCCACCAAATCAGGAAACAGCTAACGCAAAACCAACCAAAACTTTACATCAAGATTTAAGCGAGATGCCGGAGTTGGGTAATTTCTACGATCGCACCCACGAACTCCAAACCCTCACAACCTGGATTCTACAACAAAACTGCCGCCTCATCACCCTCACCGGTATCAGCGGCATCGGCAAAACATCCCTAGCAGTACAACTCGTACAACAAATCAAAAACGAGTTTGAGTACGCAGTTTGGTACACACTAGACGAATTCCCCACCATAGATAAATTGCAATCCAACCTAACACAGCTTTTTTCCCAGTCAGAAAACCCTGATTCATCCGCAACAAACCAGAAACCCTTACCGCTGATTAAATATTTACAAAACCATCGCTGTTTAATAGTCTTAGATGACATTCACAACCTTTTCTGTAGTGGCGAATTGGCAGGAAAATATAAACCAAAATACGAAGAATATCGCTCCCTATTCAAACAAATAGAAAAATTATCCCATCAAAGTTGCTTTCTGCTAGTCGGTTGGGAACCGCCGAAAGAAGTTCCTCAACTCACCAGCGAAAATACTCCCATTCATACCTTACAACTCACTGGTTTAGACACCGCAGCCGCACGGGAAATCCTCAGAGATAAAGGATTAACAGAAATTGATAACTGCGAAGCACTCATTCACCGCTACCAAGGCAATCCGTTATGGTTAAAAAGCGTGGCGACTTTGATTCAAGAGTTGGGAATCGGCGCGACAGAGTTATTAATAGATGATACCATATTGTTACCAGAAGATTTGAAAGATGTTTTACAGCAGCAGTACGATCGCACTTCCGAACTAGAAAAACAAGTTATGTCATTGTTGGCGACAGAAAACCAGCCAGTCAACTTCGCTAAATTGCTACAAAATGCACAAATATCATCATCCGATTTGCTAAACGCATTGCAATCTCTATCGCGGCGCTGCTTGCTCGAAAAAGAAGCAAGTCTTTACACTTTGTCAACTGTACTGAAGCAGTATATCAAAACTCGACGATCGCACTTAACAAACATCGACAGTGAATAAACATTTCAAACAACACCGCTTGTCAACTCTTGTTTCCTCAAATTCGGCAACAATGCCAAAACATCCAAATACCACCACCAACGCTGAGGTGTAATCT
Source organism: Microcoleus sp. AT8-B5 (assembly GCF_036705565.1). Taxonomy (NCBI): domain Bacteria; kingdom Bacillati; phylum Cyanobacteriota; class Cyanophyceae; order Oscillatoriales; family Microcoleaceae; genus Microcoleus; species Microcoleus sp. AT8-B5. The sequence goes on along the minus strand of NZ_JAUBUY010000008.1, from coordinate 148,270 downwards.
CCTCAAATTTGCGCTTCTGCATTAAATCCACAAATCTCGACAACTCCTCATAAAACTCCCTTGCTTGTTCAACTAACCGTCGATCGGCATTTGCTAATAAACCTTTCTCTTCCTCACTCAGTTGAGATTCAACTTTTGCCAACTCATCTCTAAGTTGCAACATTTCTAAATGTTCAGCCCCACTCACATCAGGAAATTCAACCATTACACAATAGTTTTTTACCAAAGTATTCATAACAAATCCTTAACTAAACCTACATAAATAAACATTGAATTAGCCAGATAGCTTTCCGGTTCCTTTGGAGGAAAAGCCGTTTCTAAAACTCCATCCAAGCCCATCATTACCAGCCATATTGTGTTGTTTACACTGCTGGTAACTGTCGGATAAAACGTTTCTCCGTAGACATACACATAAACTTTAGCATCAGCATCCCTCACAATAAAACTGATAACTCCATTATATTCTTCAAGGATCGCATCCGGCCCTAAATGACCTAAATTAATCCTTTTGAGTAAATGAGACATTGCTTTTCCTGGTTTCCAGAAAATTCCGTCTCTCACCCGCTCAATTGCCTGCACAATCTCTAATTGCCTACCTTCATCAAAAATCAACTTTAACCTTATCTGAGAAAAACTGAACTGCAAACAAATATATCATAACCTATTGGGCATTATGGCAAAATTGCTACAAAACGGACAAATATCATCATCAGATTTGCTAAACGCCTTGCAATCTCTATCGCGGCGCTGTGCGAGCGAAAAACAGGAAAGTCTTTACACTTTGCCACCTGTACTGAAGCAATATATCAAAGGGTTGTAACGGAGATGTCGCACCAATATCAATAAGGGGCTTTTTCGTGGGTGGGGGCGGGTTTACGAGATTGTTCGTTTTAGGCAATTATTGTTGGTGAACCCGCCCCTACAAATTTTTGACAGAGGGTAAGATTTCAGTTATACCCAATCCGGCTTAAACACCTCCTTTATTTCTTAGTCTGCAGAGGCAGACTTTGTTTGACAAGAAGCGGTTTCAACCGCCCCATCATAAAGAGTGGTGACTGTGCTATCATAGAATACAAAACTTATTGAGTCGAGTTATATGACCACAATAACTACAGTCACAACAGCCTCAAAACTCGCTGATTACTACCTCTGGTTCGCGAATGATGTAGGCTCCTATCTCAGCAACCACAAGCTACAAAAACTATTGTACTACGCCCAAGCATGGTATTTAGCCTTTGAGGATACACCGCTTTTTGATGAAGATTTTGAAGCTTGGGTGCACGGGCCGACTATCCCGGCTTTATTTTATGAATACAAAGAACAATTTGACTGGAAGCCAATTCTGAAAGAAGTCGAAAAACCAGAGTTTCCCAAAGAAGTACAAGAGTTTTTAGACGAGTTATCCGACGAGTATTTCTTTTGCGATGCCTATGAGTTAGAATTGATGGTGCGCCGTGAAGACCCTTGGATTAAGGCTAGAGGGAATTTGCCAAAAGATGAACCTTCTCGTGCTATTATTACCAAGGAATTAATGAGAGATTTTTACAAAACCCGTGTCATCGAAGAAAATTAAAAAAGCAGATATACGCCGCCAGCCATCTTTATCTAGCATCAATCGTCTGGATGTAAAAATACCGGAAGGAATTAGTTTTTCTTTCCGGTATTATCAGGATGATAAAGATAAGTTTTCCATTGGCGGTAGAGATGCTAAGTATCTAGCATCTCTATTGAGAAGGCTGCGCGATTTGTCACAATTGAATGCTCAAGAAATTATCAATAATCAGAGTAAAAGTCTGCGCTGTCATGGCATAGTTTGGAAAAATACTACTCAACCTAATGGCTTTGGCATTCCCAATGAAGACGAGCTAGTAAATGTTCCCTACCAGTTTCAAATATCTGCTAATGAATACGGCAGGGTGCATGGCTTTTTTAGTGAAAATGTTTTTTATATTGTCTGGCTAGACCCAGACCACAATCTTTACAGTTGAAATTATGATAAATTTTGAAAAAAACACAATATTCCACATTCCCGACAACTTCGGCGAAATTGGAAATCTAAAAAAAGAACGTTACTCATCAGTCATTTTCAGGACTTACGCATCAAAGCCAAAGAAACCGGGTTTTTCAGGGAATCTGTGGCTGCGACCAAATATTCTCGCAAAAAACCCGGTTTCTGGGACACCATGCGTCCAGGACTAATTTTAAGAAAATTTTGCATAGAGAGCTGAAATAAAATTCACGCTTAAAAAGCCTACTCCTAGTACGAGAATGATAAAGATGGCGATACTGAAAATAGACTTTAGCCGATCGCCAATTCCGGGTTTTTCTGAGTTCATTGGTCAATTTTTACAGTAAATTTGAGAGGGGGAATTGAGAAAGAGTAGATTATACCAATGGGCGAACAAAAAGGCAACTCCCGACAAGCTCCAAACGACGATCGCCCTGAGTAGGTCGCATTTTTTAACTTTTAATCTAAAATCTAAAATCTAAAATAGTCTTAGGCATTTTTCGGTGAGCCTGGGCAGCCCGAAGTCGATCGCCCGAACCCGATCGCGCTAACTCCTGTAAAATAGAGGGCGCGTGGGGGCGAAGCTTTTAACAGCCGAAATTAGGGGCGATCGCCACAGGCTCCCAAATACATAATAATATGTCAGTCATCCTTAACTTACTCACAAAGGTAAAAATAGAAGAGTGCCAAGAAATAATCTAAAACATATAACTGAAAAAAGGATAGAAATCGATGCTCCACCCAGTCTCGCAACCTTACCCACAACGAGCAAATACTATGACCCAAAGAGCCGTGCGGAAGCCAAAACCCTCTGTTGCAAACCACTTGAGACCAAGTTTTCCTCAAAGGCACTGGCTGGAGATGGCAGAGTACGCCTCTCTGGCGGCCTCTGGTGTGGGTTCCCTGGCGGTGGCAGTGTCGGGTCAAGCTTTTTACGGGGTTGCTCCCCTAACTTTGGCTTTGTCGCTGAATGTTGCTAACCGGTATCGGTTCGAGCAGCAAGTGCGGGTGCATCAAAATTCGGAAATGGCCCAAGTCCAAAAGTCTGTCAATAAAGTCGAAAAAACGGCGGTGACGGTAATTGTTAAATTACGCAAGCAGTTGTCTGCAGATATTGCAGCGCTGCGCCAGCAAATGGCTGCACTACCTAGGCATGAGGCTGTTGAGGAGTCGATCGATATTCAGCGGCAGTTACTGAGTTTAGGAGAGTCGGTAGCTTCTTTGCAAGAAATCGTGGCGTCTGCTGTGCTCGATGTCCGCCAGCAGGTGAGCGAACAACTGCAAGATTTATCGGTTGGCCAACGGGCGAATCTCCAAGCTGTGGAACAGGCTATAGAGCAACTGCAAAGTGCGACGCAAGGCTTGGCAGAAACTTCTATCACCAGAGACGACTGGGAAGTAGTAAATACTAGATTTTTGGAAATCCAGAAAGTCATGGCCAATTTGCAAAGCCAACTGCAAGCTCCCGCACACCAATCGAGTGCGGATTTGTCGATTGTCCAAGCTCAAATCCACCGTTTGGAACACGAGCAGCAAGAAGTTGTCAAACCTCACCTCAAGCGCTTAATCTCAGTTGTCAAGGAGTTGCAGCACACACCAGAGAACCGTCAGTAGTCATTAGTCAGCAGTCATTAGTCATCAGTCAGAAGGAATACTTTTGCCCTCGGACACGCTCGACACTCTCCGACTCTCCGACTCACGCCCGATCGAGTCCTACTTTTTCGACAACTGTGTTAAAAGATTAAAAGCTAATCTGTCTAGTTCAACTGTTTTCAACCTGTTACAAGAAAAATCAATGACTGCAACCGTAACTATTGCTGATAACCCGTTACTAATCGGTCAAGGATTGCCCCCATTTGACGCGATCGAACCACAACACGTAGTCCCCGCCATCACCCAACTGCTGACCGAACTAGAAGCCTCGCTAGCTGCCTTAGAAGCCTCTGTAGAGCCGACTTGGAGCGGCTTAGTAGAACCATTGCAGCGACTCGGAGAGCGTTTAAATTGGAGCTGGAGCATTGTCGGACATTTGATGGGCGTGAAAAATAGCCCGGAACTGCGATCGGCTCACGAAACAGTGCAGCCGGAAGTAGTAAAATTTTGGAGCAAGCTCAGTCAAAGCAAACCGCTTTATGAAGCTTTTAAAGCGCTGCGGGCAAGCGAAAATTGGGACAGCTTAGAGTCAGCTCAAAAGCGAATTGTCGAAGCCGCTCTCCGAGACGCCCAACTCTCCGGCGTCGGTTTAGAAGGCGAGCAAAAAGATCGTTTTAATGCCATTCAATTAGAATTGGCCGAAATTACTACCCAGTTTTCTAATCACGTCCTCGACGCTACCAAAGCATTCAGCATCACCCTCACAAACAAAGACGAAATTGACGGTTTGCCACCGAGTTTGTTGAGTTTAGCAGCTCAAGCCGCTCGCAGCGCGGGCGAAGAAAATGCGGATGCCGAAAACGGCCCTTGGCGGATTACTTTAGACTTTCCGAGTTACGGCCCTTTCATGCAGCACAGCACCCGCAGTGACTTGCGCGAAAAGTTGTACAAAGCTTTTATCGGCAGAGCAAGTAGCGGAGAATTGAATAACTGGCCGTTAACCGATCGCATTTTAGCTTTGCGCCAGGAAAAAGCTGCTTTGGTAGGGTTTAGCAGTTATGCCGAATTGAGCTTGGCGAGCAAAATGGCTCCCGATGTTGCAGCAGTGGAAGCTTTGTTAGAAGAATTGCGTCAGGCTAGTTATGATGCTGCTGTCAAAGATTTAGAAGAATTGAAAGCTTTTGCTGCCGAAAAAGGCGCGGCGGAAGCTGGGGATTTGAAGCACTGGGATATTGGTTTTTGGTCGGAACGGCGCCGGGAAGAAAAGTTTGCTTTTAGTGCCGAAGAATTGCGGCCTTATTTTGCTTTGCCACAGGTATTAGAGGGATTATTTGGATTAGTAAAGCGGCTGTTCGGTGTGACAGTAACTGCGGCGGACGGTCAAACTCCTGTGTGGCACAAAGATGTGCGCTATTTCCAAATAGATGATGCAGCAGGAAATACGATCGCCAATTTCTATTTAGACCCCTACAGTCGCCCCGAAGAAAAGCGCGGCGGTGCTTGGATGGACGAGTGCGTGGTGCGCGCTAAATTTGTCGAAGCGGGAAAAACAACTACGCGGTTGCCGGTGGCTTATTTGGTGTGCAACCAAAGTCCTCCGGTTGACGGCAAACCGAGTTTAATGACTTTCTTGGAAGTCGAAACTTTGTTTCACGAATTCGGTCACGGTTTGCAGCATATGCTGACAACGGTAGACTATCCGGGGGCTTCGGGAATCAATAATGTTGAGTGGGATGCAGTGGAATTGCCCAGTCAATTTATGGAAAATTGGTGTTACGATCGCGCGACTTTGTTCGGGATGGCAAAGCATTACGAAACCGGGGAAACTTTGCCGGAACACTACTACCAAAAACTGCTAGCAGCGCGCCACTACATGAGCGGCACCGTCATGCTCAGGCAAGTACATTTTAGCAGCGTTGACATCGAATTGCATCACCGCTATCGATCGGGCGGCAACGAAACTGTGGCCGATGTCCGCAACCGTATCGCTAAAACTACGACTGTTTTGCCTCCTCTGGAAGAAGACGCATTTTTGTGCGCTTTCGGACACATTTTTGCGGGCGGGTATGCGGCGGGGTATTACAGTTATAAATGGGCTGAAGTGCTCAGCGCTGATGCTTTTGCGGCGTTTGAGGAAGCGGGTTTGGAAGATGAAAGTGCGATCGCATCTACAGGCAAGCGCTTCCGAGATACAGTGTTAGGATTGGGCGGCAGTTTGCACCCGATGGAAGTGTTTAAAACTTTCCGGGGACGCGAACCGAGCACTAAAGCTTTGTTGAGACACAGCGGTTTAGTTGCTGCTTAATCTGGCTTAATCTAATCTGGAATAATTGGGGATTAATGCGGGTGAATTTCTTTGCATTAATCCCTGTTTTTTTGTTGAATAAGATTTGGGCATATGCTGTATGTTTAGGGTGTTTATACAGCATATTCCATGTATATGTAGTACACACTATCTTGTAGTAAATAAGGTGCGGATACACCCATCAATCTGCAAGTTCTATTTAAAAGGTCGATAAAACTTACAGATTGACGGGTGTATCCGCACCAAACAGCAGGCGATCGCTCTTCTTGTGTGTACCACATCTACATGGAATATGCTGTATCTCAAATGAGTTCAAAAGAACCACTCTTGACACGATGATCCTTTATATCTTGCCCTTAAAGTCAAGTACAATTTATCCCAAATTAGATGAGCTTACCCTGCTGTTTCAACCCCCATACAGTCCGGAAGTAAACCCCATAGAATGACTGTCGGGCTACGTAAAAAAACATTGAAATGGTTGAGATTTGACCAAATAGAAGAGTTGAGAGCAGCGGAGAAAAAATAGTTAAATAAGTTGACGTTGGAAGTTATTGCTTCTTTGAGGGGATGGAAATTTATTTGATAGGATATCTCTGTAGCAGGACTTTAGGAAATTGGTAAGCAGTCGCGCATTTAAATTGTATATTCAGGGCGGGCAGGACGCCCATCCCACAAGACTTTGATTTTTTTTTGACATACAATTTAAAGGCCGCAACAGCTTATAAGTCGGCGCTTTAAAACGCCACTATGTAAACGATGTAAAATGTCTAAATGATCTCTACTGGCTAACTTAAGCCTATTTACATACTGTTACAGTATTCGGTTTAATCCCGCCTACCTACTTAAAACCCCTGTTAGTTTTGCCAGTTCCGGTGGAAAGGAAAATGAGTTGGTCGCTCCATTGTTTATAGTTGCTGTGGGATCTGATAGTTGCCAAGAAAATGTAACCCACTAAAGAATACTTGATAACCTATGGAACAAGTGCGATCGCCCAGTCGAGTTGGATGCTATTAAGTTTGAGAAAAACATCTAAATCTAATGACGATCGCTCGCCTCAACCATTGCCTTTACAAAACCTCCGATTTCCGTGGCTACCTTAATGAAACCTGTCTCAATCATAGGCAGAAGGATTCTTAAGGCAGTTGACTGTACGCCAAAACCATATCGGGAGCATCACATACTTGACTTTCGGTGACTGGATTAGGCCGCGTTGAGTAGGCAATAGCGTGCATATGTTTTACGCGAGCTTGAAAAGTCTTCTCAAATGTGTGCTGTTGAGCAAACTTGAGGGACTTGAACGACATCGATTTAATTTCTTCCCGGTTGTGGCTGAGTTCTGCAATTTTCTTCGCCATCTGTTTAGGCTGATTCATTGGCACAACCCATCCCGTCTCCGACATTTCTGCAATTCCCTCGAATGCTTCGTTAGCATAGCCAACAATCGGCACGCCAGCAGCCATAGTTTCTATGTAAGTACAAGAAGGATCGCCCTGCCGGTGACAGCAAACAAACAAATCAATATTGTTCTTCACAAAGGGGAAGAAATCTGTTTTAAAGTCAGGCACTCCAAGCATTTTTACACAATCATTAAGTTGATTGGCCGCTATTTGCTGGTGCATCATCTCTTCTAATTCACCAATACCACTGATGAACATTTCAAATTTCACCTTCAGTTGTTTGAGTTCTTTAGCGACCTCAAGTAAATGATCTGCTCCTTTCATCTTAATTAGGCGACCTGAGAATACTAGCCGCAGAGGCATATCTGGAGAGCGGTTTTCAGTGCGCCGTTCAATATCAGCTTCTGTTGCTAACATATCCTCGCTAATCCGCGTGTCAAAGAAAAACTGTGGATTGCGATTGATATGCTTGTATTCTTGGTAAGTAGGGGTGCCGTTGCACTGCAATCCATCTGCCATTGCGATTGCCTTGCGCTGCTTATATTCCTGAATGTAAGTCCAAATAATTCTTCGCAAACGGAGCAAGGGATTGCTCGTACTCACATTCACGATTTGTTTGCGAGTTTTCAGACTGTATTCGGAAACGTAAATACACGGTACTCCCGCTATTTTACACACTTTACTGATATGGTTCTGTCTGTATTCCGGGGCTGCCAATACCAGCGAACTCTGATGCTGATGTAGTAAAGCTGGGGTGATTTTGTCAAAAGAAATTATTTCCAGTTTGAATGGCAATTCATCAAGTTTGAATATTTTTGAATCTATCTGGTCGTTGTCTTTTTTCGTTTCTTCCATCATCACCGTAATAGATCCCGACCAATACTCGGCTAACTCACCAACTGCTTCAATCAATTTGCGGGTGAGTAAAACTTCACCGTTTGGCAAAAGCTTTACTTTGAGTGGCTGTACGATAGTCAGATTGTTGTTAGTAAGCATAGGTTAGGGACTCCCTGATTGTAAGTTTTTACGGTTGATGCGGTAGTGAATCTTTGCTGTTCTTGGCAAGGGCTGTTTATCAATATAACAGACATTTACCGAATTTTAATTTCGCCGCCTGATACGAGAAGCATTTCAGACTCGGTTTCGGAGATATCTAATACTTAAGATTGATTCAGCAACTGGATTAGACCTTTATTATTTAATGGGAGGTCTGTTTGATATGTAGCAATCATCTGCGATCTACGTATAAGTGTCAATAATCTTTTCCGAGCTTTACTAAATCTTTATAGTTTAGGGGTAAATTATAAAGAAAAGTGCAATTTTAGGGTGAATTTGGTTAAAGCAATGGCTGTTCTAAGTATTTTTACTTAAGTAAAATCATCTAACTAGCAAGAATGAGCGCGAGTTGCGAATACGGCGATCTCAATGCTTTAAGTAAGTCGATGGGAAAAAACGCCCCTAGGTAAACGAGGGCAAAGTCTCCAAATGCTCTCTAATGGCTGACTTAAACCTGTTTACATGGTGTTACATTATGCGGTTTAAGCAGGTCTACGTAATGAAACCATAGATTTATAACAAATTTATTATAAACTTTACATAAATATATATCTTGTAATATAATAATATTTTTTGACAATTACCCTGGCGAAGTAGAAGGAGTAAAAAAAATTTTTACCCCTTCTGTCTTCGCTAATGCGAAGCCTTGATGCTGAACTTTTCTTTTATAAACCGGATATAAAGGTGCTTGAAAGCCGACTTCACCACGCGGGGCATACCAAAGTCGATCGCCATCATGCTTTCGGGCAACTTCCAATCCAAAACCTTGAGATTTTCCGGCTGCAAAAGCGGAAAATCAATCGCCTCTAAATTCGAGCAAAGCCCCAATCTCATCGCCGCAGCTACAGTGGGAACCGCCTCCGGATCGGCATTAATAATTTCCACTAAAGTTCTGTCCAAAGCAAACACATCATCAGAGGCGGCCAAAATTCCCAAAAACTTAGGTTCGCCCCCACTTGGCCCGTTACCTTCGTGACCGATAATTCCATCCAAAATCGTCAAATTTGGGTTAATTGCCCGAGCAGTTTCTACCAGCATTTCACCGAATCTGGCGCTATCTTTGCCAGCTTCCATGTGCCACCAAGCCTTCATTTTGCCGGGAACGCAGCCGAACAAATTTTTCACGCCCATTGTCACCGTTAATTGAACGTGAGATTTGAGTTTGGGCAAATTAATCACTACATCCGCTTCCATTGCTTCTTTGCAAATTCGCAGATGATTGAAATCTTTGCTGACTGTTTCGTAGCGTTTTCCTTGAAACTCAACAACTGGCAAATTCAGTTCTTCCAACAGAGGCAAATAACCATTAGCTTTTGCCACACCCATCGCGCTACCAAAAGCCGGACTATCGCCTAAAAAGGGTTTTCCTCCCGCCTCAATGACCATTTTAGCGACGCAGTAAACCAATTCTGGGCGGGTGACACATTCTTTTGTAGGGCGAGAACCGGTGAGGAGATTGGGTTTGAGTAAAACCCGATCGCCCGATTTGACAAAAGCCGAGATTCCGCCCAAGGGTGCGAGCAAACTTTCTAAAGATGTTTGTAAAATTTGGCGATCGTAGGAATTGGCCTGAATTAAGCTAACAGCAGACATAATTATGAATTCCTTGGTAATTGGTTATCGATCTGGAATAATATACCTCTTGCAAAAAAGATATATGTTATCATCACAGGTGTTAAATTGAATCCCCTAGAGCCAACTCATAATTGTAAATTGCTGACAACAAATTACAAAGCAGACCATAACGACTCGACAATATTTTAAAAAATTTGAGACTTCGATTAACCTGTTCAATTCCCTATTCGCTCCTGTGCTAAAACTCTATTGTAGTCTTTTTCTCAAAGATACAGTTTCCCCTTTTTAGGTTGATTTTTAGGGAGATAACTATTGGTGCGCTCATTCTTTATCCCTTGATAGCCACTATCTTGTAAGCTATTTGTTTCGGGATGAAAATTAATTTTATTTTTTTAGTCGAATTAAAATCGTGGTAATGCTCCGAGCCAAAAGCAGTGAGGAGTTGGGATTCAATCAACTAAAGCAAACATTTTCATTATATCATAAAAATCTTTTGCAAGAGGTCTAATAGGGACTTCTCCAGTGCGCTTTTGAGGAGATATCGCAGGAGTCACCCATTTTTTTGCACCTTCCAAAAATAAATCATATCAAATCCTTGATAGCAAAGGATTTGATATGAAGCGAATACTCTTCGCCAGGATTGGGTATAGCGCGGTTTCTACAATTTGTCGATCGACCTTTTGGCTTGCTCTGCCAGATTTTTAACCGCATTTTTTGCATCTTCTGCTGCGTGGCGGGCAGCCGCTTCGGCTTGTTTGGCTTTGCCTTCAACCTGGTCTTTTCTGTTGCCCGTAATATTACCTAAAATTTCCTGAGCTTTGCCTTCTAAATTTTTGCCGATCGCCTTCGCTCTGTCTTCTGTAGTCATGATAAGCTCCGTTTGGCAAGTTGCTATAGTAACATTGTAAAATTAACTCACCTGCAATTGCCTTTAACTTCATATTAATTTATATTCTGCTTGACCTCGGTCTTCTGCTGATGATTTACTTTGTGCAAATTACTCACTCACAAAGCGAAGGCTTCCTTTTTTTTACCACTGAATACGTCGGCCAAATTCGTCATAACTGAGATGTTGCACCATTCTCAAGAACGGGCTCTCCGGCCCGTTCCACAAAAGATAAATTTTCTTGTGGAACAGGCCGAAAAGCCTGTTCATAAAAGCCTAATTGAGAATGGTGTAAAATATGAGTCCTAAAAAACTATTTCAAACTCGCCGCAGCAACTTTAATCGGTTCGAGTAATTCTAACGGCAAATGCAGCATATTCAATTGGGTGCTATCTGCGGCTTTCCTTTCCGGATCGGGGCCGTGATAATCGCTGCCACCAGTTGCTAGCAAACCGTAATGAAGACACAAATCTTTTAACTTTTGGATTTGGCTAGAACTGTGGGTGGGATGGTATACTTCAACTCCCATTAAACCAGCATCTACTAATTCTTGTAAAACTTCCTCAACACCGCCGCCGCGAAATAAATAAGGGTGAGCCCAAACTGGTACTGCGCCGCAACTTTTCAGTAAATCAATGCCTTCGACGATCGAGAATTTCTCGTAATGCACATAAGCCGGGCCGTCATCTCCCAGCCAGCGATCGAATGCTTCCCGCGATGATTTGGCGTGACCGGCTTTTACAAGTGCAGAGGCAATGTGAGGCCTTCCCGGTGCCATTCCTGGCGATGTTTTTGGCAGTTCGATCGCGTATCCCATTGCTGCTAATTTTTCGACCATTTCCTGCGATCGGCGAAACCTTCCTTCCAGGCGATCGTTCAAAGGAACGCGCAACTTATTTGCATCAGGATAAAAACCTAAAATGTGCAGGGAACGGCCGTTGTGAACGGTGCTGAGTTCTAGTCCGGGGACTATTTCAATACCGTGCAAAGCAGCAGCGGCGAAGGCTTCATCCCAACCCGACATCGTATCGTGATCCGTGACAGCCAAGGCGCGAACCCCCGATGAAGCGGCCGCGGCTACGAGTTCGGCAGGAGTGAGAGTGCCATCGGAATAAGTTGTGTGACAGTGGAGTTCTAGCATTTTTTTTGGTAAGTTAAAGTCTGCGAAATCTGCAATTATTCCCCTCACTCACGCCACATATATCGTCATACTATTTTAGATTTTAGATTTTAGATTTTAGATTGGGCATGAGTGACAATATAAGGGTTGGGAGCTTGTCTACTGTTGCATTTTTTTTCGTAACTGGTTTCACAACCAGCAACATTTTTTTTATGTTTATCGTTATTTGTAATAACTTCTTGCGCCTTTAATGGGTACACATTTATGCTTATTCAAACTCGGCATGACATGGGTTTCAGCCCGCCTTTGCAGTTTAATTTAGATGCAGAACACCTTAGCTATTTCTTGATTTCTCGCATTGGGTAAAGCACACCCTCTGGCAATTTGGGAGGAACCGGCGATATTTCAATACTTTGTATGTTGTGAACTGGGATAACTACCAGTTTATCTGCCAATTCGAGAATTACCGGGTCTGCTGTCAACATTTTGTGCAGGCGAGTCCCTAAAGTTGCTTGCTCTCCTACTGTTCCCTCTGGCGCAATGAACTGGAAGTGTTGCTGTTTGCCGTTGGTATAGTGGATTGTCAGATTGATAATTCCTTCTTGGTTGGTTGCTTGCATAATTTTTTTTCCCTAACAGTCGATCGGGACTTGGCAAAATTAACAATAAATCAAAACTGGCGATCGCACCACCGTTGGAAAGCTCGTTGCAAAGCTTTTGACCAAACCAGGCTGTCGGTACGAAAGTCCGGTTACTGCTAATTTTACCACAAAAACTGTACGGAAACTCGCCAACTTACCCAGTATACAATTGGCAGTCGCGCTGTCTTCGCTCCTTAATGCGCGAGCTCCTTCGCCAACAATATTTGGTCGATCGGGCTTTCTTCTATGCCAGTTGGCAAAGTGGCTCAATTTAGCCTCTGTAGCGACTTGACTCAAAGCGGTCTCAAGTCTTACAGCAGAGGCATTTGAGCGCTTTGGGTGTCAAGGTTTTTCGAGGTGGGAACTGTGGAGGTTAGGATAGTGGCATTCTGCTTTCACTGCCGTAGAAGATTTTTTTATAAATTAATAACATAACATTCAGGTACAGCTTATGAAATCCACACTTTGTTTTCCCGAAACTTCTCTTCACTCTAACGCAGTCACTGTTAATAATAATGTTATTGACTCTTGTATCCTTACAGCTTGGATTGACTTAGTAGGAGGAGATTTTGAGAGCTTGGGAGGAGATGATTGGCTTCCCTTGTGCGGCGACATTGATGACGGCGAAATTTACCGGGAATGGTTTTTGTGGCAAGACAGCGAAGTGACTCAAGAATGGGAAGCTTACGATCCCATTACTAATTATCGAGTTGTGGCACCTAGCCGAGAAATGATGATTGCTAAAATCGACCAAATAGAAGATACCAGAACAATTTAGTTGAGAAGGAGAAGGTTAAATCTTGATTTTCAACTTTAATAAAAATTATGTAAACAAACCCGGTTTCTCCCAACCACACTCAAGAAACCGGGTTTTTCAGACCTCAAATCTAGGTGTGAGTTGAGTCCAACTGGTTGAACATAATAATTTATCTCGCTACTGCTTTTTGTTTTTCTCGTTCTAATTTGCGCTGCTTCAAGGCTGCCAGATTTTGTTTAATCGTGTCGATCGCAAATCCAGCCTCCTGCTGTTGGTATAATTCGCTGGCACGGATCAAATCTGCAACAGCCTCGTCATCCGATCGCAAATTTGCAAAAGCTAAGCCGCGATTGTGGTAAGCTTCTGCCAAAGTTGAAACTTGTTCTACAGCGCTGCTAAATTTATCTTTGGCTTTGCGGTACTTTCCCGACTGATAAGCCTCAATTCCTTGTTGAAAATAAACGGAAGCTTTGCTGCCACTGTCGGTATCGGGAAATTCTGGGGAATTTAAAATTGGTTCTTTAAATATTACAGAAATGCTGCCCTTGCCGAAGTAAGCCCAAGTCATTGTTCCAAACCCAATCCCCAGCACAAGGGCAATAATGACAGACAGAGCAATAAAATTGGTGAGTTCCATAGAGCAATATTTGTTGTATTATAATATGATAAGTTAATTCCTAACTTCTGCAACAATGGCTGCACGGATTTACCTTAACTGGAAATGGTTTTTCCGGTCGCTAGCTTTAGTATTGTCGATCGGCTTAATGATTGCAACTGCAAGTTCTGACGCAGCAACCAACGCCCAAACTCAAGCAGGGTGGCAATTGTTGCAGCGGGATGAGACAGGGTTGGTGGTAGCAATGCGACACGCGATCGCCCCAGGTACGGGAGATCCTGCTAACTTTAAGTTAGGCGACTGTTCCACCCAGCGCAATTTATCAGCACAGGGACAAACCCAAGCCAAGCAAATTGGAGCCGAATTTCGCAACCGCAACATCAAAGTTGCCAGAGTTTTATCGAGTCAGTGGTGTAGGTGTTTGGAAACAGCAAAATTGATAAAGTTAGGCAAAGTCGAACCCTTCCCAGCGCTGAACTCGTTCTTTAGGGACAGCAGCACAGAAGCCAGACAAACAGCGACAATCCGCAAATTAATTGTTGATAATCGCAACACAAAAGGCGCGATTATTCTGGTAACTCATCAAGTAAATATTACCGCGATTACTGATATTGTACCGCAAAGTGGCGAAGCTGTGATTCTCAAAAGCGATCGACAAGGTAAAATCCAAATACTCGGACGAATTGGAGGATTTTAAATAGATAGAAAGTTATAATATTATCAATTCCCCATCACCAACTACGCAGTGCCAATTTATATGAGTTTCCAATACAGCGCCGCCCTAGTGACTTTAGCAGACCTTGATAAAGAAGTTCTCGTTAAATTTTATACAAAATTTCTCGACATAGAACCAAACCCTTACATTCCCAATACTTATGCGGAATTTCAACTCAACGGCTTAAGACTCGGCATCTTCAAACCCAAAGATTCCCACAAATCGGAATTTGCAAATCGAGCAAAAACAGGCATGAGTTTGTGTTTGGAAGTCAGCGATATCGAAACTGCGATCGCCCGAATTTGGGCTTTAGGTTATCCGCCCAGCGGAGAAATTATCAAAGCTTCTCACGGTCTAGAAATCTATGCCTTCGATCCTGCCGGGAACCGCATAATTTTACATCAATCCCATTAGAATGTAGGATGATGGCTAATTATTGGTGAACTCTCGATCTTCTCTTCTCTTTCTTCGCGTCTTCGCGGTTCGTTCAAAAAAACATCTAGTTCAAAACCCGCTGATGATTGCTATATAAGTTATATCAATTCCGGTTGCATTGGAATGATTAAACCGCAGAGTACGCAGAGAACGCAGAGGAAGAGAACAGAGAGATGTAATTCCGATGCTAACGGATTTGATATTATGCAATTGCTTCACCACCTTCGCAATCACATTGTCAAACCCGCGTCTACAAATCAAAACGGCCTTAACTATCTCATCAGTTCAGCAAAACTATAAAAACTGATAATTAATAACAACAAGGCTGTTAGGTGAGTTAGCTGAAATTGAGGCCGTGGGCCGATCGATTCCCGCACCAAAATTGAAAAAGACGAACCAATTATATAACTCAGAGACAGCGTTAAATATTGCCACTGCAATGTTACACTCCACAGCCCGAGCAAAATCATCGCCAAAGTCAACATCACCAACTCAACAAAGCGAGGCGGATTGTGCTGAGTAGACAGAATTAAAGTGTCCAACCAATATTGCCAAGGTCTCATGTTTTAGCGATCGAGCTTTTGGATTTAGCCTTCTAGCTTAACCTACGATCGCCATTCTGTTTGTTCCTGCAAACACCTTAAAGCCTCCGCCGTCTCAACCTGCGGAAATTGCCCATAAAAGCGGCTGACACTGTAAAAAGGGTGAGGAGTCTCCAAGACGATCGCCTTATCGCCCATTTGGGCCAAAAATCCCATCAAATCTGCCGGGGCGACAGGCGCGCAAATCCACAAAGCCGCCGGTTGCTGCGACTGCAAAGCCTTAGCCGCCACAGCCATTGTCATCCCCGTCGCAATGCCGTCATCTACCACAATCGCCAAAGCCCCCGCCGCACTGATATTTGGGCGTCCCGGAGACAAGTCTGCCAGCAGAGATTGAGCATTATTTTGAGCCACGGGCAATGCTGATTTTTGCAAGCGTAAATTGTGCTGCTTTTGCTTTTCCCAGAGGACATGACCATCAGCAGTTGCAGCCCCGATCGCCAATTCTAAATTATCTGGGCGAGTAATTTTCTTAGCGACAACCACATCCAAAGGACAGCCCAAGCGGCGCGCAATCGGCACAGCAACGGGCAAACCCCCGCGCGGCAAGGCGTAAACAATCGGTTTCACCGCCTTCTGCGTCATTAAACTCAACTTGCCGAACTCGTCCACAACTGCCTCGGCCAGTTTTTCGCCTGCATCGGCGCGATCGTCAAAAAACGGGTTAGACAACATATTTTTGCCTGTACGAGCTCAACCAAACAATTGGAGATTGTGCGAGTGTTAATTGGAGATTGTGCGCGCGTGCGTAGCTATCCCGTAGGGAATCGACAGCATCACCTACAAGCTTCTAGCCAATCTC
The DNA here is from genome assembly GCF_036705565.1 of Microcoleus sp. AT8-B5. NCBI lineage: Bacteria > Bacillati > Cyanobacteriota > Cyanophyceae > Oscillatoriales > Microcoleaceae > Microcoleus > Microcoleus sp. AT8-B5. The sequence continues at coordinate 131,762 of NZ_JAUBUY010000008.1, read as the reverse complement.
AAATCACACAACCCGATCTAAACTATAAACTCTAGGCTCAAAAATATCTCCCTAATTGTAAAAAGTATGTCCAGCGACTTGCAACTCAGCCTTTTTGACAACAATCAAAGTGCCACTTTCCAAACCGACTCAATACCAGCAAATGCCAAAATTCCCATTCCTCCCGGCACTTATCAAAATATGGAACAAATCGGCGAGCACTGCAACCGCTGCTACCGCTGCGAATTGGGCAACAGCCGCACTCACGCCGTCATCGGGCGCGGCAATCCTCAAGCCTCAATTTTGATTGTGGGGGAAGCGCCCGGACAAAACGAAGACGAAACCGGATTGCCCTTCGTCGGCCGATCGGGCAAACTGTTAGATAAGATTTTAGAATCCGTGGGATTGAGTGCAGAAACCGACGTATTCATTGCCAACGTCATCAAATGTCGCCCTCCCAACAACCGCCCTCCGACAGCAAAAGAAATCGAAGCTTGCAAACCTTACTTGCTCGAACAAATCCGCATCTTAGACCCCAAAATTATTTTATTAACCGGTGCAACAGCCCTCAAAGGTTTGCTAAGCGACAAGCGACCCATTAGTAAAATTAGAGGTCAATGGATTGAATGGGAAAATCGTTTGTGTATGCCAATTTTTCACCCGTCGTACTTGTTGCGAAACCCCTCCCGCGAACCGGAAACTCCAAAATGGTATATGTGGCAAGATATGCAACTAATCAAGGCTAAATTGGATGAATTCAAAGAGCAAGTCTAATCAATTTTTCTTGTTGATTTGTAGGCGGGTTTGAGGCACAATCTCGGATTTTTACCCACAATCTTAAAACCCGCCCCCACCCACCGAAAAATTATAATTAATTTTCATGTGCAATTAGTAGGGGACGGGTTTCACCAACAATCTCTGATTTTTACCTGCCATCTACAAAACAAGTTCCCGCTTTCCATTCATAAATTCACGCCCCGTAGTAAAAATCCGAATTATGGTTGTCTCTAGTATTTTTAGTGAAACTCCTATCAATAGACAAGAAATTCCTCAAGAACTATTAGACATTGAAGATAAACAACGTACTAATCCACTTCCTTGGAAAGGGCAATTTTCACCCCAGTTCGTCCAAACTTTGATTGATAAATACGCAACTAAAAATAGTGTTATTTTTGATCCATTTTTAGGTAGTGGAACAGTTTTATATGAGGCAGGAAGATTCGGAGTGGAAGCCTGCGGAACAGAAATCAATCCAGCAGCTTTAATCCTAGCTAACACTTATAAATTCATCACTATTTCACCCGGAAAGCGTGAAAAATGTATCAATTGTTTTCTCGCTCAACTAAAAACAGAGATATGGGAGAGAATGCCACTCTTCCAAACAATACAAAAAGAACTTACACCTAATGATTTAATAGATAAAATCGTAGATGTAGCCGTTGATGATGAAGAAAACTTCCTTAATATTTTACATGAAGTATTAGTGATATTGCTAGACTTAGAAAACAAAAAACTTACCAAATCAAGAGTTTTTACACTTGCGGAAAATATCGCTACTTTTGTCCTTAAACTACCCTATAGTAAAAAGCCGATAAATGCCTACAATGCCGATGCAAGACACGTTCCCTTACAAAACTCCAGCGTCAATCTTGTGATTACCTCCCCCCCTTATATCAATGTATTTAACTATCATCAGCAGTATCGCGGTTCTACTGAAGCACTAAATTGGAAAATTTTAGAGGTGGCAAAATCAGAGTTTGGTTCTAATCGCAAGCATAGAAGTAATAGATTTCTAACTGTCATTCAATATTGCTTAGACATCGCCTATACTTTGCAAGAATTGTTAAGAATATGCAGCCCTAACAGTAGAATAATATTTGTACTAGGTAAAGAATCAAATATTAGAGGAACGCCTTTTTTAAATGGGGAGTTAGTTGCAGAAGTTGCTCGTCAAGTCTTGGGGATTAGCTTAGATATCCGTCAAGAAAGAAGTTTTGTAAATCGTTATGGAAAAATTATCAAAGAAGATATACTACACTTTACAAAAAGAGAAGACTTACAGTATTATTTTGCCATACATCAAGCCAGAACTCTTTCTATAGAAGCTTTAATATCTGCTTATTCCGTAGCCAATGAACAAGTAAAAGATGAAATCAAGGATGCTATCGATAAGGCTGCCACAGTACAGCCCTCACCTTATTTCGATCTGCAGCGTTCACGAAAAACCATTGAAATACTCAACCCAAAAGCAGAAAATTATGTTTAATTTAGCTCAACCACATGGGGAAAAACTAGCAGCATTACTTGATAACGTGAAATTACCTCCTACAGATAAACGGCGTGTTAATCAAGCAATCGAATACTACAAAAAATGGTTGGAAACGCTTAAAAACATCAGGGGGGATGATCTGAAAGTTGTTCCAGAGATGGTATCCCATCTAACCTCCTATAAGCGATACATTGACGTTGAACTAATTTTTGACAGTGACAATGATTTTTTGTACCGTCAAAAAGGGCAATTAAAACTTGACAACTCAATTATTGAAGAATTTATACCTATCTTAGTTACAACCGTCTTTGCAGATTCATTAAAGGACAAAGAATTATCCTTTGGCCCAACACAGTGTTTTTCATCACTACGATTTGAGTCAAGTTTAAAACTCAGTCCAAAAGGCGGCGGGATGAGTATTCGAGCCAAGGATCAAGATTTTGCGATTAGTAGAAAAATATTCCTAAAAGCCTCTCATAACCAAGATTTTAAGGAGACTACCTCCCGTGAGGCAAATATTGCTTATGTTGCGGCTGAGTGTAAAACAAATCTTGATAAAACCATGTTTCAAGAGGGCGCAGCAACTGCCCTGGATGTAAAATTGAGTGTACCAGGAGCCAAGTATTTCTTGCTATGTGAGTGGCTTGATATGTCGCCGATTAGCTCATCACTCACAGCTATTGATGAGATACTAATTTTGAGAAAAGCAAAACGCTTATCGTCTAATATAAGAAGTGCTTTTAGTACGGTAGAGGGAAGAAAGAAAAATAAAGATTATTTTGTCAACCATCTCGATAACAACCCCTTTGCACCGGAAGTTTTTATGAGATTTTTAAGTGAGATTGAAGGGATGATTGGTAAAGATGAACTAGACGAAGATGACGTGCTGTCAAGAGGCTATTTTTAAGTGTAAAAAAAATCATCGGAACCAGCGAAAGCTATGGCTTTGCCTGACAATCGCGCAGCCACAAACGAATCGCCTCAGCAATTTCGCTTTTCTCCCCCTGTGGCCGCAACAACGGACTAACAGCCGCCACGGTATCATACCTAGAAACAATTTTCACTAATTCCCACCCGTTCTCCGTTTTAGTGAAAAATAACCAATGATATTGCTCAATTTCAACTCGTTTTCCCCCGCGATACTGCCGTTCCAAAGTAGTAATGAAAACTTGACTGGCATTTTCAGGAAGCGCATCTTCAAAATTCAAAGGTAGCGGTTCAAACTCCGGGCGGCCGGCTAAAATTATTTGAGGCAGCGCGTAACCGGGCGGTGTGTTAGTGTTAGGAGAAAAGTGCGATCGCACAATTACGCGATTAGCATAACTCGGCAAATCTTGCAACAGGCGATCGACCAAAGTTTCTAAATCAGCGGGACAGGGCGATCGCGCTAACCAACCATACCCACTTGCGTTTATAGTGCGATCGGCATTTGTGACAACATTAGCAGCCAAAGTCGGAGTTGCAACCGCAGATATCAGCAGATAAACACAGATGAACGCAGATAAAATTCCATTGGCGTTCATCGGCGTTTATCGGCGGTTAAAACTGAGATGTTGCACCATTCTCAATAAGCCTTTTATGAACAGGCAAGATGCCTGTTCCACAAAGAGTGAATTTTCTTGTGGAACAGGCATCTTGCCTGTTCTTGAGAATGGTGCAAGATGTGAGTTAAAAACAACATTCATATTGTTACTCCAACTCTTCACAAATACGCGCAAAAGCCGCCGCCGGATCGTCCGCAGCAGTAATCGGGCGCCCAATCACCAGATAATCCGCACCAGCTTTCAAAGCCGCCTTCGGAGTCATCGATCGTTTTTGATCGCCTCCCTCAGCCCATTTCGGACGCACACCGGGACAAACTAACACAAAATCATCCCCGCAACTCATTCTTAACTGTTCCACTTCTTGCGGAGAACAAACAGCACCAGCTAAACCAGTTTCCTTAGCCAACAATGCCATGTGTAAAGCATATTCCGGCAACTCCAAAGGTATTTTCAACTCAAAAGCCAACTGTCGCGAATTCAAACTCGTTAATAGAGTAATAGCAATCAACTTAGGACTCGGTTTATCCACAGCCGCCGCCCCTTCAGTCAAAGCCAACTGTGCCGCTTTCAAAGCATCTTTACCACAAGTAGAATGGATCGTCAATAAATCCACATTATACTTACCAGCCGCCCGACAAGCACCAGCCACAGTATTCGGGATATCGTGAAACTTCAAATCGAGAAAAATCCGCTTTTCCCGTTGTTTTAAAATTTCCAAAATCCCCGGCCCGGAACTCACAAACAGTTCCAAACCCACTTTCCAGAAAGATACTTGCGGCAGTTTGTCCAGAAGCGCGATCGCCTCTTCTTGACTCGAAACATCCAAAGCAACAATAATTCGATTATCAGCGTTCATAGCGCGTTCATCTTCAGTATTCATCTGCGGTTAAAAAAATAGATTAGTCATCGCAATAATTGCCTGTTTTGAACAGGCAAGATGCCTGTTCCACAATAATTATTGGAGATGTCTATTCAAGACACCAATCGCACAAACTTATTCTTCCCAACCTGCAAAACCTTACCGCATAAATCAGCAGGTGATTCAAAGGTGAGGTTAACATCAGAAACCCGATCGCCCTCCAACTTCACCCCGCCGCCCTGCATCAACTTCCGCGCATCACCGCTACTTTTACAAAGCCCGCTAGCACTCAGAATATAAAACAACTTAGCCGGAAATTGCACACTTGCCAAAGAAAACTCCGCCACAGCATCAGCTTGTCCCGCAGCACCTTTAACCAGCGCCATTGCATCTTGTTGTGCGCGATCCGCCGCTTCCTGCCCCCGATACTGGCGCACCACATCCACAGCCAAAAGTTTCTGTTTTTCTCGCGGATTTTCTGGCAATTCATCAAGTGGCAAATCTGTCAATAGTTCAAAATATTGGGCGATCGAACTATCAGCAATTTTCTCCAACTTAGAATACATCGTCAGCGGGTCTTCCGACAAAGCCACATAATTGCCCAAAGATTTCGACATCTTCTGCACCCCGTCAGTCCCTATCAAAATCGGCATCAGCAAACCAAACTGCGGCTTCATCCCAAAATGCCGCTGCAAATCTCTCCCCACCGCAATATTAAACTTTTGGTCAGTTCCCCCCAACTCCACATCAGCCTCCAAAGCCACCGAATCGTAACCCTGCATTAGTGGGTACAGAAACTCGTGCAGATAAATCGCATTTTCCTGCTGCATCCGATTATCAAATCCCTCTTTAGCGAGCATCTGCTGCACCGTCATCGTCTTCAGCAGTTCCAAAATCTTCGCCAAGTCCAATTTCGACAACCACTCGGAGTTATAGCGAATTTCCAAACGTCCGGGCGTGTCAAAATCTAGAATCGGACGCACTTGGTCTAAATAAGTCTTGGCATTTTCCGCCACTTGTTCGGCTGTCAACTGGCTTCGCATCTCGGACTTCCCTGTCGGATCGCCAATTCTTGCGGTAAAATCTCCGATGACCAGTACCGCTGTGTGACCGGCATCCTGAAAAGCCCGCAGTTTGCGGAAGCAAATGCTGTGTCCCAAGTGAATGTCCGCCCCTGTGGCGTCGATTCCCAGTTTGACTCGCAAGGGTCGATCGACTTGGGCCAGCAGTTGGGCTAAATTTTCGTCAGAGTTGCTAGAATCAGGTCGATCTGGAAAAATCTCGCTGATGCCGCGGTAAAGTGCTGAAAGGTTAGGAGTTATCATCGGGGAGCGATCGTTCATCATATTTTGCCAAAGTGCAGCAGAATTAGTTACACTCACTGGTTGACGCATAAAAACATAACTATCACGCTACTATAATCCGAAACCTGACCGGCTTTCATTAGCTGACCCCGCCCAAAAACGGATACCAGCCCCGACAACAGTCGCCGACATCCCACAATTTTAGACGCTAGTTCAAACTCCTAAATTGATCTGTGGAGTAAATCTAAAATCTAAAATCTAAAATCTAAAATCTAAAATCGATCGACTGACAGTCTCTAGGTTTCGCATCTAAAATTAAAAGTCTTAAACCCCAAATCGAGTGAGGAAGTGAAATCCACGTGTCAACCAACGCAGTCCGCAATAACACGGAAAACTCAGCCCCCGTATTCGAGTTTGTTCAGTCAGTCAGTAAAGTGACCGCCGGAACCATACTCAGCATGACAATGCTTGCCAGTTCCGTAGTCGCTGGTGGACTGGTTGGCTTAGCGATCAGCTTCCGCAATTTGCCAGATGTTCGGATCTTGCAAACCTACTCTCCCACAGAAACTACCCACATTTACGACATCAACGGCAAGCCGCTAGCCAGCATCCACGACGAAGCCAACCGGGATGTCGTACCCCTTGACCAAATCTCCCCGAACCTGAAACGAGCTGTTCTGGCGATCGAAGATAGCAACTTCTTCACCCACAAAGGTATCAACCCCGGCGGGATAGCCCGAGCTCTGATGGTCAACCTAGAGAAAGGTAGAACCGTTGAAGGCGGCTCGACTATGACTATGCAGCTAGTCAAGAACCTGTTTCTCTCTCCCCAGTCAAAATTTAGTCGCAAGGTAGCTGAAGCGGTAATGTCTATCCGCTTGGAGCAAATTCTCAACAAAGACCAAATTCTGCAACTATACCTGAATCAAATCTACTTAGGTCACAACTTGTACGGCGTAGAGACAGCCTCTCGAAGCTATTTCAACAAATCCGCAAGTAATTTGACTCTTTCAGAAGCAGCGATGCTGGCCGGCTTAATTTCTGCCCCCGAAGAATACAGTCCTTTCGTCAATTACAAATTGGCAAAAGAGCGGCAAGCCCTCGTTTTAGGCCGCATGAAGGATCTTAAATGGATTACGCCGGCCCAAGAGACAGCAGCCCGACAGGAAAAAATTAAGCTAGGCAAAATTACCTCTTTTGGCGGCTCTCAAGTTCCTTACGTAACACAAGCCGTAGTCCAAGAACTGACAAGGCGTTTTGGGCGAGATGCCGTGGTTAAGGGAGGAATGCGCGTTCAAACCACGATCGACCTCAAAATGCAGCGCATAGCCGAAGAAACCGTCAAAGCGTGGCACAATCGGCTTTACTACCAAGGGCTGTTTTACGATCGCGATGAAGGTCAAATTGCCCTAGCCGCCGTCGATCCCCGCACCCACTTCGTCAAAGCAATGGTTGGCGGCGTCGATTACGAAAAGAGTCAGTTCAACCGCGCCATTCAAGCACGCCGCCAGCCCGGATCTGCTTTTAAACCTTTTATCTACTACGCTGCCTTTGCTAGCGGCAAATACGCCCCCGATTCAGTTGTCTACGACTCCCCTGTCGGCTACCGCGACGGCGACGGCTACTACTACCCTCAAAACTACGGTGGCGGCTTCTCCGGTGCTGTCAGCATCCGCAGAGCATTGGAAGTCTCTCTGAACATTCCCGCCGTCAAGCTTGGCCAAGAAGTCGGATTGAATAAAGTGATTGAGATTTGCCGCGTGCTCGGCATCAGAAGTCCGATGGAACCGGTGATTTCTTTGCCCTTGGGTGCAGTTGACCTCACTCCTTTAGAAATGGCCGGATCTTTTGCTACCTTCGCCAACAACGGCTGGCATTCTGACACCACGTTTATCGTGCAAGTCACTGACAGCAGTGGCAACGTCTTGCTCGACAATACGCCCAAACCCAAATTAGTTCTCAATTCCTGGGCGGCGGCATCTGTCAACAGCGCCCTGCAAGGAGTAATTACCAGCGGAACTGCAAGGGCGGCTCAAATTGGCCGGCCGGCTGCTGGGAAAACTGGTACAACTTCCTCAGAACGGGATATCTGGTTTGTGGGTTACGTGCCGCAGTTGTCGGTGGCTGTTTGGATGGGCAACGACAATTATAGACCCATGAGCTACGGTGCTACTGGCGGTGGGATTGTCGCCCCTGTTTGGCGCGATTTTATGAGCCAAGCTTTGCAGGGAGTTCCCGCAGAAAGTTTCAAACCTCCTTCATCTTTTGAGCGGCCTTAATTATCAGTCAGTTGTCAGTTGTCAGTTGACTGTTGACTGTTGGCAGTTGGTGTTTGACAGTTGACAATTGACACTTGGCAGTTGACAATTACCCATTATTTCTCCTCTGACCGAAAGAATCCAGGATACCCGCCACGTGATTCATCCGTGGAGAAATAAAAAACCTGTATCAGATGAAACTTGCCCCCCGAATTTATGCGTGGGGTCAATGCTTCAATCTAAAATCTAAAATCTAAAATCTAAAATCGATTGACTTCTGGCTTCTGGCTCACACTCGATAATTAATCCGTGTATCCGTATCAACATCCGTGTTGTGCCTTCCTTCTTCCTTCTGACACTAGGATTGTTTTTCCAGCTCAGATTTCATCCGCTCCAGCGTTGAGTTCATTTGCTCAAACATCTGCTGGGGCGTGATGCCAAATTGATTGAGCTGTGTTTTTAACTGTTCTACAGTCATCTGAGCCATGAAGTCCTCAGACAGCTCAAAGCGCTTCATAAAAATACGGTAGCGCTCCATCATCGATTCCATCTGAGCGATGAACATTTTCTTGCCTTCGCGATCGAATTTGCCGTAATTTCCACCTAGTTTGATGAGAGATTGATAGTCTTCAAACAACAGCTTGGCTTCTTGCTGAACAATTTCCGAATCAAAAAATCCCATAGCTTTCCTAATTTTTTAATATTCAACTAATTTTGATCGAGGCGAGAAAACCCGCTGCTTTTTGTACCATTTTATCAGTTGCCGGAGGAAGTCCCTACCCCTCAAGGTACAAGAATTAGTAGAAATTTCCGTACAGGAGAGGCCGATGCCCGCGCAGGGCCGATGCCCGCGCAGGGCATCGGGCCCCAAAAGCGTTGGTTATTGGTTATTCAAACTAACAACCAACCAATAACCAATAACTAATGACTGATAACTGATGACTAATGACTTCTTCAAACTTCCCCGATGCGTTCTAGAGGCCAAAACCGCACTACAGCGCGGCCGATGATATTCTGCTTAGGTAAAAATCCCCACCTGCTGGAGTCGTTGCTGTTGTTGCGGTTGTCTCCCATCACAAAGTATTCATTTTCTGGAACGCGATAAGGCCCCCACTGGTATTTAGGAGGTTCGGCAATATATTTTTCGACCAGGGGTTTGTCGTTGAGATAAACTAAACCTTTTTTAACGGCGACTGTTTGACCCGGTAAGCCAATTACCCGCTTGATGAATGCTTGGTCTTGGGTAAAGCCTTGTTCTTGCAACTTTTCGGGCGGGGCAAATACTACGATGTCGCCAGTTTTTGGAGGTTCGAGGTAGTAGGAGATTTTTTCGACTACGACGCGATCGCCCACGTGCAGAGTGGGTACCATAGAATCTGAGGGTATGTAGCGCGGTTCGGCGACCAAGGCTCGAATCACTATTGCTAAACTTAAAGCAATAATCACTATCTGAAGATTTTCTCGCTGTGACTTCCACGCTTTCTGCCACCAGCTTTCAGGCGGATTTTCTGCTACTTCTGTACCCAAATTCTTTTTTTCAGATGTCATGAAAGTCCTCGCTAAATAGTTGCCACTAATTATCTGATTAAGCTCGCTCAGCATTTAAATTGCATCTCTACAAATCATCAAACCATGACTAGCTGCACACGCGAACCAGCCCAAAATATACAATTTAAATGCAGTACAGCTTACCATTGAAGTATGTCGCTGTTAATTACTAGACGTGAAGTGCAGGCATTTGCAAAGTTGCAAAGTATCTAGAAAGGCATCGGCGTTGCACCTGCGATTTCCCTATCAATCAAAGATTTATACAATAACTCTCATCTTGATATTAACTCATAAAAAAGGCAGAGAATTTAAATTCTCTACCTTTTTTATGTGAGGATTTTGAGTTGTTTGCGATCGCGAGATTGGTTATTTCAAAACTTTACTCGCGATCGCACTTACTCAAACTTACTCAACGCCTTGGGGCAGCAATTCCCGCTTTTGACCTTGCAGCACCTTAACAATTCCGTCCTCGCCCACATCAACAACAGCGGTGTCGCCGTCTTTGATGCGGCCAGAAAGGATTTCCTCAGCCAAACTGTCTTCCAGCAAGCGCATAATGGCGCGGCGCAGGGGTCGGGCTCCGTAGCTGGGGTTGTAGCCTTCTTCTACCAGCCGTTCTTTGAATTTTTCGGTCACTTCCAGGGTGATGCCCTGTTCTGTCAAACGGCTGAACACTTCTTTGAGCATAATGACGGCGATTTCTTTGACTTCTTCCCTGTTCAACTGGCGGAAGACGATAATTTCGTCGAGTCGGTTGAGGAATTCGGGGCGGAAGTAGTTTTTGAGTTCTTCGTTAACCAAAGAACGAATGCGGTTGTAATTAGCATCGGCTTGGTTGTCGCTGAACTCGAAACCGAGACCGCCGCCGCCTTTTTCAATCACCTTAGAACCGATGTTTGAGGTCATAATCAGCAGCGTGTTTTTGAAGTCCACGGTGCGACCTTTGGCATCTGTTAAGCGGCCGTCTTCCAATATTTGCAACAGCATATTGAAGACATCGGGGTGGGCTTTTTCGATTTCGTCGAACAGCACGACGGTGTAAGGACGGCGGCGGACTGCTTCTGTGAGTTGGCCGCCTTCGTTGTAGCCGACGTACCCAGGCGGAGAACCGATGAGTTTGGAGACGGTGTGCCGTTCCATGTACTCCGACATATCCAGCCGAATCATGGCATCTTCGGAACCGAAGAAGTAGCCTGCTAGGGCTTTGGTGAGTTCGGTTTTGCCGACGCCGGTGGGCCCGGAGAAGATGAAACTGGCGATCGGGCGATTGGGATTTTTCAAACCGACGCGGGCGCGACGGATGGCGCGGGAAACGGCTTTCACTGCTTCTTCCTGGCCGATCAAGCGCTGGTGCAAGGTATCTTCCATGTGCAGCAGCTTTTCGGATTCGGATTCGGTCAGTTTGTTGACCGGGACGCCCGTCCAGCTTGCCACGATTTGAGCAATGTCTTCTTCGGTGACAACTGGCGATGGGTCGGTTTCGCCGGTGCGGGCCGAGTCGGTTTTTTTAGCTTGGGAAATTGCGCGAATTTCGGCTTTGATCGTCATTTCTCGATCGCGCAATTCGCCGGCTTTGTCAAAGTCTTGAGAACGCACCGCTTCGTCTTTATCTTTGAGGACTTGGCGCAGTTCTTTGTCAAGTTCTTTGGCTGCGGGGGGCAGTTGGGAGTTGATCAGGCGAACTCTGGAACCAGCTTCGTCTACCAAGTCAATTGCTTTGTCTGGGAGGAAGCGATCGGAGATGTACCGATGTGAGAGTTTGGCTGCAGCTTCCAGGGCCGTGTCCAAAATTTTCAGCTTGTGGTGCTGTTCGTAGCGTTCCCGCAGACCGAAGAGAATCTCGATCGTCTCGTCTACAGTCGGTTCGCCGACCATAACGGGCTGGAAGCGCCGTTCTAGGGCTGCATCGCGCTCGATGTGCTTGCGGTACTCGTCTAAAGTTGTAGCGCCGATACACTGGAGTTCGCCTCTAGCCAGAGCCGGCTTGAGAATGTTCGCCGCGTCGATCGCCCCTTCAGCCGCACCTGCACCGATCAAAGTGTGCACTTCGTCAATCACCAAAATCACGTTACCCGCTGTGCGGATTTCGTCCATGATTTTTTTGAGGCGTTCTTCAAATTCGCCCCGGTATTTGGTACCAGCGACGAGCAAGCCGATGTCGAGGGTAACGACGCGCTTTTCTTCGAGGATGTCTGGGATGTCGTTGTTAGCGATGCGCTGGGCCAGACCTTCGGCGATCGCGGTTTTACCGACTCCGGGTTCGCCGATGAGCACCGGGTTATTTTTGGTGCGGCGACCGAGGATTTGAATTACCCGTTCGATTTCTTTTTGGCGTCCGACTACTGGGTCTAGTTTGCCATCGACCGCCATTTGAGTCAGGTTGGCTCCAAATTCATCCAGGGTTGGAGTCTTGGTGCGGGCACCGCCGCCCGTGGCTGCGACTTCTGCGGTTTCTCCCAGCATCCGAATCACTTGGGTGCGGACTTTCGACAAGTCTACTCCCAGATTTTCCAGGACTCTGGCCGCTACTCCTTCACCTTCGCGGATCAGGCCCAGCAGCAGGTGTTCAGTACCTATATAATTGTGTCCGAGTTGGCGAGCTTCTTCTAGGGATAGTTCTAGAACCCGCTTGGCGCGGGGAGTGAACGGAATTTCGACTGCTACGAAGCCGGAACCGCGCCCGATGATTTTTTCCACTTCAATGCGCGCGTCTTTCAGGTTGACGCCCATTGATTTGAGGACTTTCGCTGCAACCCCGGTTCCTTCTCCGATCAGACCCAGGAGGATCTGTTCTGTCCCTACGAAGTTGTGACCCAGGCGGCGAGCTTCTTCCTGGGCCAACATGATTACTTTTATTGCTTTTTCTGTGAAGCGTTCAAACATGATTTATTCCCATCACCTGCTGCTATGTGCCCGTTTCGAGGTCACGCTCGCACAACGAGCGTTTGTGTTCGAGTGTTAACTCGTACTGCTTATTCTAGCGCGACACTCCCAACCTATCTGCCGCACTCGGCTGCGGTTGCAGATTCCAGGCTCATGTTGCAGGGTGGCTTTCAACTGGGAAGACCCAAATGGTGGCTGACCTACAACCTCCCCTAGACTGCAAGAAGATTGCTCTTCTCGGCCCGTGCCCAACCTACGACTGCGTATTGATGGATTCTAGCATAATCTTTTTGGCTGTCATGCAGGCGCAAAAGTGATAATTCTCGCAGTACAGGCCGGGTTTTGCACAAAACTTATTAGTTTGATGGGCGATCGATCCCCTAAACTCATCCTTAACCGGCAGCCCATATCAAGAATTTGTTGCTTTGGGAGGCCCAGAGCTAGCTGGGCTTTTTTTATCTAAAATTTGGCCTCAGATGCGTGGGGAATTTGGGTAGTATTCATATTGTCAGTTGTGCGCTCGCTCCCGATCGATTAGTAAGTGTTGCTACACTCCGAGGGGTTTGGCTCAGACTATAATCTGCACGGTTCAAACGAGGGCGAAGCAAAGCGGTAAGTACGATCGTGCAGGCAGAGGTTTCTTCCCATGCTGAGGTTGATTGCCTATGAGGATTTTGAACTAAATTTATATCGAGTAACCCATTATTGGTCAATGCAAGTTAAAGACTCAATAAATTACATTTAAAACTCAAAACTATCGATCGCCAAATGCCAGTTTTTCTGATGCAGCCGATCGCACATCTCCCGTTTCTCATCCGCCAAATCTCGCTGAAATTCCGGTTTTTCCAGACCGCTGCGCCACATCACCAGAGCATCTTCTCCGGTGTCTTCGTAGTATCGCTTGCGCCGTCCAGCCTCTTTAAAACCAAACTTTTTGTACAGGGCAACTGCGGCTAAATTCGAGTCCCGCACTTCTAAAGTCGATCGCTCTAATTGCCTGTCACAAGCCGATTTTAGCAAAGCCAAAAGCAGAGCTTGTCCCAAACCCTGACGTTGAAACTGAGGATGAATTGCCAGCATTATAATGTGAGCTTCTTCTAAAATCGCCCACAAACAACCGATACCGATGAGAGTTGGGGGAATCTGTAGGGGCGGTGTCCCCGTGCTCGCCCGGTTTTGAGCTGATTCACAGTCGTCAGTTTCCCATGTCCAAAGACCTAATAAATCGCTGTTAGGACTGTCTAACTCGCGCCTGTAGCCTTCGATCGTCCAAAGTCCCGCAAAACAAAGCCGATCGAGTTCGACTGCACTGTTGAGGTCTTCTGCGACGAGATGTTTAATTTGTAGAAAACGCACAGTCGATTTTAAATTTTAGATTTTAGATTTTAGATTTGATAATTACTCACTGCAAGGATGCTCCAGTTCGATCGAGTCTCAGTCAGTCAGCCTGCTTGCGGAATGAATCTGGGGGCAACTGACCCAATTGCTTGCCGTCAATTGTACACTGGGAAAGACCGTAAGGATAGTTATTGCGCGATGGTATCAACTCAATCTTTCGGGGTGGAATCGGGACTTAAGTATCTGTCTGAGTCTCAACAAGCCCTGCAAACTCGATCGCCCAATCAAGAACTGTTACCGCTGACAGCCAGTGTTAACAGCAGCGATCGGTTGGAAATCGGAGGCTGCGAGGTGACAGCTTTGGTGGAGCAATTTGGCTCGCCGTTGTATATTTTAGACGAAGAAACGTTGCGGGCGGCTTGTACCCAGTACCGGGATGCTTTCGGGCGTTACTATCCGGGCGAATCTCAAGTGCTCTATGCTTCTAAAGCTTGGAGTTGTTTGGCAGTTTGCGCGATCGCAGCGGACGAAGGTTTAGGCATAGATGTCGTATCCGCCGGAGAAATCTACACTGCACTGCAAGCCGGTGTCAGTCCCGACAAAATCTACTTCCACGGTAACAACAAGTCCCGCGAGGAACTGCGGCTAGCTGTCGAAAGCGGCTGCATTACCGTAGCCGACAATTGGCGGGATTTAGAGACTCTAGCAGAGTTGGGAGAATCGGGTGTCAGCAGCCTCACAGGTGGGCCGACACGAGTTATGGTGCGGTTTACTCCAGGAATTGAGTGTCACACCCACGAGTACATTCAGACGGGTCAAATCGATAGTAAATTTGGCTTTGATCCCAACTCGCTCGATCGAGTATTTACTTTCATCAGCCAACAGCCGTCCTTATTTTGCGTGGGAGTGCACGCTCACATCGGCTCTCAGATTTTTGAACTGCAACCCCATGACGATTTAGCCGAAGTCATAATTCAGGCCTTGACAAAAGCACAGAGTTATGGTTTGCCAGCAACAGAAATTAATATTGGCGGTGGGTTGGGCATTCGCTATACTGAAGCGGACGATCCTCCCAGCATTGAAGATTGGGCTCGTACAATTTGCTCCGCAGTGGTAGCAGCTTGCGAGCGGCAGCAATTGCCATTACCAAAATTGCTTTGCGAACCGGGTCGATCGCTCGTCGGTACAGCCTGCGTCACTGCTTATACCGTTGGCTCTCAAAAAGTCATTCCGGGAATGCGGACGTATCTAGCTGTGGATGGAGGGATGTCGGACAATCCGCGTCCTATTACCTATCAATCAGTTTATCGAGTCCTCGCAGCCGGTAAAATGTCTGCTGCCTTAACGGAAACAGTGACAATTGCTGGGAAACACTGCGAATCAGGCGATGTTCTGATTAAAGATGCCAAATTGCCCGAGTGTCAGACCGGAGATGTCCTCGCGGTTACGGCCACAGGGGCATACAATTACAGTATGGCTTCTAACTATAACCGAGTACCCCGACCGGCAGCGGTTTTAGTGAGAAATGGGGAAGTTAACACGATTATACAGCGGGAAACTTACCAGGATTTGCTGAGGCTTGACCGCCTTCCTGAACGACTCGGAGCTCAAAAGTAAAAACTTAGAAGTTAAAAGTTAAAAGTTAAAAGAAAGACAATCCATGTTTACTTAGTGACGATTGCCTTTTCACTTTTAACTTTTGCCTTGTTCAGTCACGCGATTGGATTGACACTCCCCGGTCTAAAAACACGGGGATTTTCAGAGTATTCCTTATAACAACTGTTCATGGTTCACGGGTTCGAGTGCATCACGGTTCGCGGTTCACAGGCGGTAGCGTTCGATGAACCATGAACAATCAACAATCTGGCTTTGACTTGGCCCTGGTTCAGTCCTTATTGATTCAAGGGATCGATATTGGACTGGTTTTTGCCCTTGCGTATTTGGTGCTCGTCATTGTTGGCGAGCGCAGAACGCTGTGGATGGTACGGGGATTTATCATTTTGATGCTGGCGGCGGCGGTGAGCAACTGGGCTGGATTGAGGCTGTTGCACGTTGCGCTAAATAGCTTGGTGACTGGTTCGGCTGTGGCAATGGCGGTAATATTGCAGTCGGAGTTTCGCCGATTTCTGGAACAATTGGGTCGGGGGGAATTTCGGCAATTGTTTGGACGCGATCGCCGGCCAACTCCCGAACCGGACAGCGTAATAGATGAAATTGTGGACGCAGTAAAAGAACTTTCGCAAAACCGCACGGGCGCTTTACTAATTATAGAAACAGATTCTCCGATCGACGATCGAGATTTTTCAGTGCCGGGATTAAAGCTAAATGCTGAAGTTTCTAAAGAATTGTTGCAGACTATCTTTCAGCCGCAAACTTTGCTGCACGACGGGGCTGTTTTGATTCGAGGTTCGCGGATCGTGTCGGCGGGGGTAATTTTGCCTTTGTCCGATCGCACTGCGTCGCGGCAGTTGGGAACGCGCCACCGGGCGGCGATGGGGATTACGGAACGGGTGCAAGCTTGCGTGTGCGTGGTGGTGTCCGAGGAAACGGGTTCTATTTCTTTAGCCCAGATGGGACTTTTAAATCGACCTTTGACTAGCAACAAACTTAAGGAATTGCTGGAAGCAAAGCTGTTTCCGTCCGAGGGAGAAAGAGTTGTGGCTCCAATTCCGATCGGCAATCTCGGACGCCAGATAGGATTGAAGGGAGTGACGCTATTAAAACGGATACTGCGCCGTTAGTCGGGTAATCGGGAGAAACCATGAGTCAAGGAATTTGCTTGGAAAAGTTGCCGGAGGATCTGCAACAGGAACTACTGCCTAAGCACATAGCAGTGATTATGGACGGGAACGGGCGCTGGGCTAAGAAGAAGGGCTTGCCGCGGATTGCGGGGCACCGCCGAGGAGCTAGCACTCTGAAGGAACTGCTGCGCTGCTGCAAAGATTGGGGGATTCCAGCTTTAACGGCCTATGCTTTTTCGACGGAGAATTGGGGGCGGCCTGCCGGGGAAGTGGATTTTTTAATGAGTTTATTTGAGGGAAAGTTGCGACAAGAATTGCGGGAGATGGTGGACGAGGACGTGCAAATTCAATTTATGGGGAATTTGCAGGCTTTGCCGAAGTCTTTGCAGGCCCAAATCGAGCGTTCTGTGACGGCCACTCAGCATAATCAGGGGATTTTGTTTACGGTGGCGACGAATTACGGGGGGCGTCAGGAGATTGTACAAGCTTGTCGGGCGATCGCCACTCAGGTGAAAGAGGGCAAGTTGCAGCCGGAGGAGATTGATGAGGTTTTATTTAAACGCTATTTGTATACTGCTGATATTTGTGACCCGGATTTGCTGATCCGGACGAGCGGGGAAATGCGGTTGAGCAATTTTCTACTATGGCAAATGGCTTATTCGGAAATTTACATTACTGAGACGCTGTGGCCGGATTTTGATCGATCGGAGTTTCACCGCGCTTTGTCTGATTATCAGAAGCGCAGCCGCCGATTTGGCAAAGTCTAACGATTTTGGATTTTGGATTTTGGATTTTAGATTTTAGATTTTTTGGTTGATTTTTTAGTTTCCAAGTAGGTCATCTCCTGCTCAACATAACGAATTTAGATTTTAGATTGGAGGACAAATCTAAAATCTAAAATCTAAAATCTAAAATCAAATTAGGGGCCGGAGAAAACGGCCGCTTCAATGTCTTGACGTGAGAGGGAGTATTTGAATGCTCGCTGAATGTCTTGGCCGTCGGCTCCAGCATCGATGTAGCGGACGGTAAGTTGGTCAATATCGAGGGAGAGTTCTGCTTTCCATGTAAGTTGCTCGATCTGCCAGCAGTGGAGTTCTCGCCGATCTTGCTGGCAGCCGCGGCTTTTTAGCCACTGCTCGATTTCCGGGAGTGGATGGTTGTACAAAGGAGTGTCAGCGGAAGGAAGAGTCATGGGATTTTAGATTTTAGATTTTGGATTTTAGATTGGGGATTTCGGATTGGGGATTTCCGATTGTAGATTGGAGATTTGGGATTGGAGGCTTTAATTGCCGCGAATTAAGCCGATCGCGATCGCCAGTACCAAACATCCGATTAAGCTAGCTCCCATGATAAACAGAGCGAACATTTCTCCGGGAGAAAGGGGTCGATCCGTGGGATCTAGGTAAGCGGAGTTGGAAGTTTTTTTGCCCGATGCCGAAACCGGAGTATTGAAGCCTGGGGGCGACTGAATCACGTTCAGACGAGAATAGCCTATTTTGAGGTCGTAGGCGAGGCGACGTTCTGGGTTGCTGAGGGTGGCGTAGGCGTTATTTAGCTGCTGAAATTTGGCTGTGGCGACTGCGGGCGGCAGCTCGGTGGTATCGGGATGGTAGAGTTTGCTCAGTTCCCGGTACGATCGCCGAATTTCGATTACTGAGGCTGAAGGATGCAGCCCTAACAAGCTGTAATGAGTCGAGCCCAAGGGGGTTTTGCCGGGTATTTTTTGACTTTTGTTTTTTGCAGTTGCCTCGTTTCCTGCCACCGAAGCCCCTCTCTGCCTATTGTTAATAATATTTGGTTATTTTAGCTGAAATCTGAAGGAAGAGGAATTAACCGCAGAGGGCGCTCCAGAACGCAGAGGGAAGAGGGAAGAATTCTAAATTCTCCCGTTCTTTACCTGTTTCTGCTGGTACGCGGTTTTTTATTCTTTATTGGGGTTGACTTTTTCAGAGGAATGTGAATTGGCTAGGGCTAGCACTGGAGTGTCGGTTGGTTCTGGTCGATCGATACTGTGTTCGCCGTCGGTGGGAATTTGGCAAGAAATCAGTTCTGTGACGATGCGATCGCCCAGAACATCTTCCCAATCTTGCAACTGTTCTCTGGCTTTGATCGGTGTATTGACAGCCACGTCTACGCCCATTTGCTGAAGGTTGAGGCTGTGGGCTGTCGATCGGCGGTTGACACACTCCACCAGCCAAACGCTCAATCCGACTGCTGCCATCAAAGGCAAGACAATCCGGTAATCGCGGGTTAATTCAAACATCAATAGGATGGCTGTCAGCGGTGCTCTGGCGCTGCCGGCGAGGACGGCGGCCATTCCCACCATTGCGTAGGCGGCAGGGCCAGCGACTCGATCGCTCATTGCCGGCAGCATTTCCAAAAAGAGGCCGTAAGCCGAACCCAGGGAAGCTCCCAAAAACATCGCCGGAGCGAATATACCGCCCACTAAACCACTGCCGAGGCTGATTGCGGTCATCGCCAGTTTGACAAACAGCAGCAGCAACAGCAAAGGCAAGGAAAATTTAACATCTTGGAGCATGGCTTGGACTGTTTCGTAGCCAACACCCAAAATTTGAGGCAATTGCAGGGCGACTAAGCCGACTGCGGCCCCGCCGACGATCGGGTGAAGCGGCCGGGGCAGTCGTCCGAGCCAAGCAAATCCTCGGACTTTTCCTTGAAAACAGCCCTCGGCTAATTGAATTGCTTCTGTGTAGGCTAGAGACACTCCGCTCGCTAAAAGTCCCAATCCCATATACAGAGGCAGTTCCAGGGGGCTGCGGACATCGTAAACTGGCAAAGAAAAGGCCGGCTGAGCTCCCAAGCAGATTTGAGCGATGAGCGCCGAAACTACGGCGGAGAGCAAGACTACGCTGACTGAGGAAGTGGCGAAGGTGCTGCCGAGCACGACTTCTAAGGCAAAGAAGACTCCGGCGATGGGAGAGTTAAATCCGGCGGATAAACCTGCTGCTGCTCCGGCGCCCAGGAGCAAGCGCTGCCGTTCTGGGGAGAGCTGCAAAACTTGAGCCAGCAGCATTCCAAAATTAGCGCCGATTTCGACGCTGGGGGCTTCCGGGCCGAGGGAGGCGCCGGTGCCGAGGGAAACTGAGGCTGCCACCATTTTGGTGATGGGTTTGAGGGGGGAGAGTTCTTGCAGGCCGCGGGTGGCTGCAATTAAGGAAGACATATTCGGGCCAAAGTCCCGAAACCGCCACCGCATCAGCCCGATGATGACTCCGCCGATGGTGGGAATGCAGGCTAGCGTCCAAGAGCCTTTCGAGGCGATCGCCCCCATGAAGTCTTCCAGCATCAGGCTGTGGATGAAGTGGATGAGGTAGTGAAAGGTGACGACGCCTGCGCCCGTAACTCCCCCTATGACTAGGGAGAGGATGAGCAGGAGGGTTTCTGGGCTGGGGTGCAGGCGGTTGAATAGCGGGCTTAGTCGGGAGGCTTGGGGAGTTGCTGCGGTTGGCCCGGGTGGCTGCAGATCCACAGGAGGGATGGCTCTCATTTAGCGGTTAATTCTTCGGTGAGAAGTTATATAATTATTACAATTTATTTCTTATTTTCATTTTGAGTGATTTTAGGGGAATTGACAACTTAATTAAGGCGTATTTTCGGGTAATTTTTTGGGGCTAGCCGCTGAGGTGGAATGACTGATTATGAGGAGCGACGGATTTGGCGTGATTGTATGCTCAGTTACATTCAAACTTAGA
Organism: Microcoleus sp. AT8-B5; assembly: GCF_036705565.1. Lineage (NCBI taxonomy): Bacteria > Bacillati > Cyanobacteriota > Cyanophyceae > Oscillatoriales > Microcoleaceae > Microcoleus > Microcoleus sp. AT8-B5. The sequence goes on along the minus strand of NZ_JAUBUY010000008.1, from coordinate 111,326 downwards.
TATACTCTGGCTATAATGGTAATCAACTATATTTACCTTGTGGGTGGCTATGCCGATCGCATCAGTGAACTAGCAATATCATATAACTCAGTAAAAAACAACTTTCAAATTAAAGAATTGTCGATGGGAGATTTTCCCTGATAACCACAAATCTCAAACCACAAATCTCAAATCTCTAATTTTAAAATCCTCGCTCGCGCATACTATCATATCGGTTGTTGATTGGGCGGGATTCTTGGTCTGGGTTTGGCGATCGACATTAGCGGATCGCCGATGGTGGCGACTTTCCAGGGTGGGGATTCGAGCTGACGTGCTGCGATTAAAAAGGGTGCTCCTCGCTTTAGGCGATCGACGATTATTTTAGGTGGAATAAATGCCGATAAAAAAGGTTCGTTGACGCTGCCAATATATGCGTAAGCACCATTCTCTAGCCACCTTCCGGCAACGGTGTTTGTGTCATCTGGCGCTGCTGCTGACCAACTGTGGATCATGTGGATTGCTGCGGGAAATTGTAGTTTTGGTATGTCTTCAACTAAAGCGTCGCCGTTGCCCACTTGGAATGATTTTGGATAGCCTTTGGAATTAATTAATATTAAGTCAAATGTCCACGGTTTTGAGGCTAAACTCCGCCACTTTTCTAGGCTCGATTCGGGTTTCTGCACTAATTCGACATTTAAACCTATGGTTTTTAGTTCGCTAGCTGCTTCCTCCATTTCATATTTTGCCCAATTTCCTTCCTTGGGGTAACTGTCATAAAGCATGGCTGTTTGGCTGTCTAGAAATATGGCACACATGGCTTGATAGATCGATCGTACCTCGGAACCGTAAATCCAGCCGACAGCAGCCCAGCGTTCGTCGTTGGGGTGCCTTCCCAAACCATCGGTAACGGCTAGTTGTTCGTCTGGTTTTTCAGGAGATTGATATTTGACTGCTTGTTGGCGTACAATGGTTATTGTGTCGATCGGGTCTGCGAGTTGAGAATAAAAAAATCCGGTTGATTCGACAGCTTTTGTAACGGCTAGTTGCAGATTTTTCCACTGTGTGTTATTGAGGGTATCATTGGGTTTTCCGAAGTTGCCTTCTAGAAATACTAAAGGTTGGCCGTGAGCGGCTGCTAAGGCAACTGCTGCTGAGCGTGCGGGGTCGTTTTCTGATGTGATTACTACTCCTGGGGGTTCCCAGCCGAGTTGCGTCCATTTTGCTTTTAAGGTTTGAGTATCCGTGGCATTCCAGGCTGCTGCTGTGGCGTTCAGCATTAATTGCTGGAGTTTTTGATTGGTGGGCAATTGCTGTTTGATGCTTGGCAAACGGACTATTTCTTCGGGTTGAAAGCGCTGCAAAAACATGGGCGCATATTTTTTATCTTCGATGAGAATCGGCCAGTTTCCTTTGAGATTCCATTTTTGGATGGCTGCTAAAAATGTGGCTTCGTCGGGTACTAAAACTACGCGGTTGACTGTTGGTATGTTTGATCGGAGGATGGCGGTTCGGAGGCCTGTTTGAATTGGCCAGGGTTCTTGTTTGGCTGAGGCGGGAAGTTGAAAGGGTTTTTTGAAAAGGCGATCGCATCCGACACCGATTGTTGCTAAGCTTACAATAAGGGCGATCGCGAGTAATTTAAATTTTAACTGTTTTTTCATAGGGGCACGGGAAGGAAGGAACTAGGTTATAAATACGAACAATTATCGAAATATTTTTAGGGGCTGCAAGCGGATGTTTAGAGGCGCGGGGCAAAGTAAGATTGTAAGTGCGATCGGGCTGGCAACTTTTAGTATTATTGCCTTAGCAACTACAGGTTTAATAATTTTCGCAGCGAACCGTTCGTCAGTCAAGCATCAAGTCCGGCAATTGCTGACAGCGAGGGAATGTAAAGGTTGCAATCTTTCCGGGGCAAATTTGAGCGAAGTTTTTCTGGAAGGGGTCAATTTAGAAAAAGCCAAGCTGAAAGATGCCAATTTGTGGAGCGCGCATTTGGTAAACGCTAACTTGAAACAGGCAAATTTGGCTGGGGTTTACCTGATAAGCAGCAATTTGGCTGGGGCAAATTTGGAGGGAAGCAATCTAGAAAAGGCGTTTTTAGAGGATGCTTATTTGGGAGGGAGTAATTTGAGAAATGCTAACTTAAGAGGTGCTTTTATGAAAGGTATTTTTCTCGTTAACGCTGATTTGGAAGGGGCGAGTTTGGAGGGTGCTAATCTGTGGATGGCTAATCTGGAAAGTGCTAATTTGAAGGGTGCTAATCTGAGAAATGCTTTGCTGTTGGATACTAATTTGGCAGGGGCGAATTTAAAGGGTGCGGTGATGCCTGATGGTACGCCGCACGAATGAAAGTCAGTGGACAGTTGGCAGTTGATAGTTGTCAGTTGATAGTTGTCAGTTGTCAGTTGTCAGTTGTCATTAATCAGAGCAGAGGGCGATCGCACCTGCAACCTTCATTTCCTGTTATTTGGTGAGGAGATGAAGGAGTGAAGAGGTGCGATCGGCATCCTAAAAGATATTACAATTTTACTGCCCGTGTCCTGGTTTGCAATCTACGAAACCTAATGCCTCTGTGTCGATAAAACTAGCGATCGCCATCTCAATAACGGCTGCGATCGGGTATTCAATTTCAGCAGCACGATCAATTAGAGCAGCTTGAATTAGAAGGGCGATTCCCTACCCTTCAGCGAAGGCACGCGCGTTCAGGATAGCTTCGCTTCACGTACTTGCAACCTTCTTAATTCAAAGAATCAACCAACTCGATCGCCCTGCCGGTGAGAAAAGCCGCTGCGATCGCTCAAATTTAGAGTTTTACTTGTAAGTGTCATTTTGGTTCTGCATCGGATGTATATGGCATTTTAATTACTAAATCTCCTATCATCAGTTCGGCGTCTGTAAAAGCTTGAATTAAATCCTTAACAGAACTTTCACCTTCACGAAATCTAATTGTTTCGGCTTTTAAGTGTCTTTGGGCTTGACGGAATCCATTACCTTTTCGTCCAACACCTGTCGTCTCAAGGATAGCTACCGAAGATGCGCTTAGTCCAGCAAAAATTTTTGTCCTGAAACTTCCTAGTTCGTCGGTAAAGGTAGCAACAATTATTGATGAGAGTACCGAAGTTACTCCTAAAATTACAGAAATAGAGTGCAATATTACGGCCGATCGATGCCATCTATTGGTTTGAGTCTCCATTTTTTCAAGCATTTCTTGTGTCATACACTTAACTATTAATTCAATTGTTGTCGATCGAGAGCAAAGAGCGATCGCACTTGCAACCTTCATTTCTTGTTATTTGATGAGGAGATGAAGAAGTGACGAGGTGCGATCGTCATCCTAATAGCCAGCAGCTTGGCGTACCGCTAGCGATCGAACTGATGGAGCAAATAATGGCGATCAAGGAACTGATTTAGCAAGCTGCAAGTATTCCCAAATATATTCACCGTAGTATTTCCCAGTACCATCTCGAAATCCCTGTTTGAAACCCCTTGGAAAATCCACACTTCCACGATTATAAGCAATAGCAACATATACTTTTTCAGTATCTGTTAAAGCAGTTTTTCCCGAACTATAGGCACGTTTAAGGGCCTCATTGAGTTCTTTAGTACACTTGCTTAAACAATTATCGAAGCTATACCAACGCTTTTGCAGAAAATAGTCAGGGTCTTTCTTGAAAAACTGTAAGTCAAGCTGAAAGATACCAAAGCCATGACAAAACTTATTAGGATAAGAATCTGCTACTTTTTTATAATCTTCGACATGAACACCCAAATCGACTAAAGCTTTGCGGGCAATCTTAAACATTTCATCCCCCTTAGTTACACTCAACAAAGCAGCTTTGTTCTTTGGAAATGCAGAGCGGTTAGGGGTATCCAGAGTATCACCAACGCAAAGTTTCAAAACCTCATCGACAGGTAATTTCTTATAAAGGTTTCCCCAAATATAGTAAGTTTCTTGCAAAGCGATCGCAGTTAGCATATCCAAACTAAAGGGAGTTCCCACAATCGCAGCTTCAATCTTACTTTTAAACTGCTCTTTAAACCAGCCGATCCCTTGAATCCTCTTAGGGGCAACCTCTAAAAATCGACTCGCCACAAATCCTTCTAAACGCTGTCCATCTTTAATAGTTAAAACTTTCCACCATGATTCATCTGCGGCTACACCTATCTTGGAAATCACATGACCTTTAGGTATTGATGTAATTTGATTATTTTCCTCAACCTGAGCTGATGAACGAATATTTAGACTGGTTGCGTTGACAATGTAGAGGTCTGCCATTTTAAACTCCCAAAATATTGTTTAGAGATTGTTTTTTAGAACACCGTAGACACTATTGACTTTTCTCAAAAAGCCATCATTATCCAATGGGTAGGAAGTAATTGATACGGATTGATTCACATTCCCGCCAAGAGTTCGCACTTCAGAATCCTTAACTTCGACAACAATATCGCAGTGACTCTTAAAGCCTCCCCTTGGCAAAGAAGCCATTGAAGTGATATGAACCCCATCTCGTGTACGGCAAACTAAATCACCAAGTTGAGGCTTATGTTCATTAACTTCAAATCCCCAAAAAGGTGCTGTAGTAACATTTGCCTTACGTTTATCTACCGCATCATAAACATAGGTTGAGTGAGCAGATGCAAATTTAAAATCACGATAACCAGCAGCACGAGTGACAAAGGAAATAAATGCTGCTGACCAAGGTTGATCTCGGTCTCGACCGTCGAGATTTAAGTCAATTTTTGACCAATATTCCCCAACATATTTATAGTGAGGATCTTCATACTCTAATTTATTTCCTCGGTCAAATCGAAGCCATTCCTTAACAGCCGCACTGATTAATGCTTCTTTAGCTGCACTGACAGGTTGCCGTAAGAAAGCAGCACTCGCGAAACCTTGAAGTGTCGAACCATTGACAACAGTTTTAACTTCCCAAAACCGATCTGTAGGGTTTCCTTTGATAACTTCAACCTCTTGAGCTAACACTAAAGTGGTGATAATGTTTCCATCTTTAATCTCTGGAGAGCGACGTAAGTTTAGGCTATCCGGTTTAACTTTCATGACTACCATGCTATTTCCTCCTAAGTCTGATTTTGATTGCAATAAAGTTGAGGCTCTTCTAAACTAGACTCTCGCAACAATGGTCAAAACGCTTCTGTTACAATTTGACGAATAATTTCTGTCACAGCTAGGGCAATACTAGAGTCTACTCGAATTGCTTCGGCATTGGTACTCGATCTCTTAGCAGCACGCAATGTTAAAGCAAAAGACCTGAGTTTTGGATCGCTAGATGGCTCGTGTCGATCGATGAATTGGACAAACGCAGTAAGATTAGTAACATTCATTCAAGCTGGAGCTTGCGAATTTCTATTGCGGTGGAGGTGGAATAATATCAATGTGTGCATGATTATCATGCCCTGGTGCAGGGACGCAAAGACCTTCTGTAATCAGGGTCAAGTCATTGAAAAAAATGCGCTTTATTGCATACTTGCTCTGATTTCGGATTGCTTTGAGCATTGCGCGCATTGCGTCTCGATCGAATTGAGAATCTGTAGATACAATCCTTCCTGACTCACCGTCTTTACGGGGTAAGCGGATATCGCAAGATAGTCCAGTTTGATGGGTTGCGTGAACAGGTGTAATACCTCCTCTGGGCTTACTCAGGTCATTCGTTTCAATCAATGCAGCGTTTGGATGGCTAGAAAGATGAGTATTTAGGTAAAGTTGGGCAGCGGTTTGAATCGTTTCAATCATCCAGCTTGTGCCAAAATCATGATTATCGGGTTGCCGCTGGTCATGATTGATAAAGCCTTCAGCAGCAGAACCTTTTGGCATTTCTAACCATTGAGGTGCATTTGCTGCTTCTAGGAATTTAAGAGTGGGACCATTTAAGTCAATCCGACCGTCTCCAACAATAACGGTCTCTCCTTTGATAATTGATTGAAAAAGTTTAATGATGGCAATTGTTTCAGGGTATACTATCGAGTCTCGCGTTACTGGATAACCTAAATCGGCTAATCGATTTTTGACAGCAAGAACATCTTGAGCTTGATTTTTTCCATCTTTTCCTACACTACCATTGAGATTCAAACTTACTGAAAGTGATGGCATAGATTTTCACTCCTACCTTGAATAAATAAGCAGTCGAACTATTAATTGTCCCGTAGTTGTAGTACAAGACTCTTTCCGATCGGCTTATCTCGCACATCTGCGGTTTAACTCTGAACAGTCTGAACAGCTTGTGCTCTGCCTTAACTCAAAGAATAACCAACTCCGATCGCCCTGCCGGTGAGAAAAAGTGACCATCTTTTGTAAACTTGCGTAAATCCTCAATCGATTTGAGATTTGAGATTGTGCAATTAACCTCATCCCCAATCCGGGTTAAATATCCCCCTTATTGCTCAGTCTCGGAAGGGGGAACAAAAGCTTGTGTAGTATCGGTTTCAACCGACAAGGATAAAAGGGATTACCTTCGGGTTAATTCAGTCAATTTGTTTTCTTTCCTGAAAAGGAAGTCGCCGTCATGAAACATAAGTAAATTTACTTAATAGGTCAAAATGGCTATGACGGGACAAGAGGCGATCGCCCTCATCGATAATCTGTTACAATCCGCTAACAAAAAGCACAAACTCAATGACATTCAATCCCTCGTCTTTCTAGAAACTTGGGAAGGACATTCTTATCAAGAAATAGCCGATCGCCACCAATACGAACACGATTATACTAAAAAAGTCGGTTCGCTTTTGTGGCGAAATCTATCTCAAATCACCGGCGAAAAAGTTTCAAAACAAAATCTTCAAGCAGTCTTACGGCGCTACCACCGCAGCAATTCCCCCATCCAGCCCGCTAGCGAAGGAGATAACTGCATCCAAGATTGGGGAGAAGCGATCGATGTTTCCTATTTTTACAACCGCCTGCAAGAATTAGAAACATTAGAAACTTGGATTAGTAGCAATACTACCCGTGCGCTCGGTATTTTTGGACTTGGTGGGATCGGCAAAACTTCTCTGTCTATCAAAATCGCCCAACAACTTCAATCTCAATTTGAATTCGTGATTTGGCGGAGTTTGCAGCAAGCACCAACCTTAGATGCTATCCTCAGCAATATTTTACCGATTTTAACTGGTTCAGAAGCGACAACAAATAACTCTATTTCTGCTCTCATGGAACAGTTGCGACAAAAACGCTGTTTGTTAATTTTCGACAATCTGGAGTCGATTTTACAAGGGGGAAATCGCAGCGGACAATACCAACAAGGATATGAAGATTACCGACAGTTATTTGCCCGCATAGCTGACGAACCCCACCGAAGTTGTCTGATTTTAACCGGCCGAGAACAACCGGGCGGGTTGGCTGTGCGATCGGGCGAAAATTCACCCGTGCGATCGCTCCAACTCTTCGGAGTTTCACCGCCCGTATGCCAGAAAATACTCGCCGATAAAGGATTAAAGGCAACGCTATTGCAGTGTCAAAATATTGTCAACTACTTTGGCGGTAATCCCCTCGCGATCAAACTTGCTGCAACTACGATTAAAAATATTTTTAGCGGTGACATTGACGCATTTTTAGCGCAAGGAAATACTGTTTTTAGCGATTTGTGGGATTTGCTCGATCGCCAGTTCGATCGCTTGTCTCCTGTGCAGCAACAAATTATGTATGGGATTGCAATTAATCAAGAAAGAGCGACTCCTGCGAATTTAAAAGCAGAAATTTTACCCAAAGTTTCGGGCCGACGACTGATGGAAGCATTGGAATCCCTAGCGGAGCGATCGCTCATTTTCGATGAGCGATCTATCAATTATACCGCATCAACCAGTTTAATGCTACAACCTGCGATCGCCGAGTATGTTAGAGAACGATGGCTCGAAAAGTAGCTCTAAGTGGGTCTTTTTAAGGGAAATTTAGGGGGTTCTAGACTGAGGTAAAAACAATACCGAAATCTCAACTGATTCATTGGCGATCGCCAACTACGGGGGCTCTCACATCTTGCACCATTCTCAATACTTGTTTAGGAACAGGCAAGATGCCTGTTCCACAAGAAAACTTACTCTTTGTGGAACGGGCCTCTTGCCCGTTCTTGACAATGGTGCAACATCTGAGGGCGATCGAACTTTTAATAAATTCCGGGAATTAGTTTTTTTACTCGCTGGCGGTATTCTGAATAGTCGGGATATTTCTGTAGCAGCCAAGTTTCTTCGCGGCTGGATTTGATCTCGAAAAATATGAGTAAAATTACCGTGGCTGCTAAGTGAGACAAGCTAAGTTGAAAAAGTGTCCAGCCGAGGGCTGCTAAAATTAAGCCGCTGTATAATGGATGCCGCACTATTCCGTAAATGCCTGTTTGGACTAATTCTCCGTCTTCTCTGGGATATGGTAAAGGTGTGAGGTTTTTTCCTAAGTCTATCAATCCTTTGATGATGAAAATTAATCCGGTTAAGCCGAGAATACTGGCCATAAACCAGATAATATAAAGTAAGTGGGTTGATTGAATTTTGAATCCCGGCGGTTGATAAACTGGCAAGATTGTAAATGCTGTGAGCAATCCTCCTTGAAGCAAAACTAAATATTCGCCGCGGCTGTTATTGCGCCAGCCTTCGCGCGTGAAGCCCCAGTCAGTTAAGATTTTCATAGTAAGAGGAAGGAAGAGGGAAGGCACGACACTGATTTTGACACGGATACACGGATTAATTATCGAAGGTGAAGAATCGGAAGAAGGAAGTGAACTGTAGGTTGGGTAGACCGAAGTAAAAACAACCTACAGTCAACAGTCAACAGTCAACAATTAACAAATTTATTCTCGCCAAGGACGAGTCATTAATTCTAATTGATTGACTTCATCTTGGCTCAAATTCCAGCCTAATGCGCCTGCATTTTCTTGGGCTTGTTTGGCAGTCTTGGCGCCGGGAATGGGGATGACTCCGTTTTGGCATATCAACCAGTTTAGGGCAACTTGGGCGGGAGTTCGATCGCGCTTTCGGCCCATTTTCCGCAGGGTAGACATGACTAATTCAATTTTTTCGATGCCGCTTTTGCTGAAGCGGGAGTCCATTTTGCGGGCTCCTGTAGGTGGTTCTTGGGCTGTGTATTTGCCGGTGAGCAATCCTTGGGCTAAGGGGCTGTATGCTAAAATTGTGACTCCCAATTCGCGGGCTGCACCCACAATTCCTTGTTTTTCTACTTGCCGCGACAGCAAGGAGTAACGGACTTGATTTGTTGCTAGGGGAACGCCTCTGGCTGCTAGGATTTTATGGGCTTGGCGCATCTGTTCTACTGAATAGTTGCTGACTCCTACTGCTTGAATTCTGCCTTGTTTTACTTCATCGGCTAAGGCGTTCATCAGGGTTTCTTGACTGAGTAAAAAAGTGAATGGCCAGTGCACTTGGTAGAGGGCTATTTGTTCTACTTGCAAGCGTTTTAAGCTGGCACTCAAAGCGTCGGAAACTGATTTTCCTGTAATCCGCCAAGGTACGGGGCCGAATTTGGTGGCTATTTGCACGGGTTGGCTGGTTTTTTTGAGAAACTGCCCCAGTAATTCTTCTGACAAGCCGTTACCGTAGACTTCGGCTGTGTCAAAAAAGTTGACTCCGTTGTCAAGGGATGTTTTGAATGCTGCTTCGACTTCGGCGGCGCCGTAGTTGCTGCCGTAGTTCCAAAATAGTTTGTCGCCCCAAGCCCAAGTTCCGACGCACAGGGGAATGACGGCGGGGCCGTTTTGTCCTAGGGTAATGGTTGTCACGGTTGGTAAATCCACAGTTATTGATTCTCTTTATTTTTATATGAATTTATACGAATAATCCCGATCGAGCTTCTAGCCGGGGGAGGAATGGCGGCTGGTGGCGATATCTCAGTTACTATAAGTGCAAATGATGTGTTTATTTGAGTAGTTATGTCGATCGACCGTTTACCAGATTCAAGATTAACAGATTCCGCGACTCCTGCCCAAAAGAGAGTTACCCTGCTGACTATGTTCCGGTTGGGTTTGTTTCAGATGGGATTGGGCATGATGTCGATTTTGACCCTGGGGGTACTCAATCGCGTCATGATTAAGGAGTTGGCGATTCCGGCTACTGTGGTGGCGGGTACGCTGGCTATGCACCAGTTTGTCGCCCCGGCTAGGGTGTGGTTCGGGCAAATGTCTGATGCTAAGCCTTTGTTTGGCCATCACCGCACGGGTTATGTGTGGATGGGCGGGGTTTTGTTTGTGATTTCTGCTTTTTTGGCGGTGCAGGTGATGTGGCGCTTGGGCAGCAGTTTGGAGGCTGTGGGGTGGACTACTCCTACTTACGGTTGGGTGGGTTTGTTGGGTTTGATTTTTGCGCTTTATGGTATTGCTATTTGTTCGAGTTCGACTCCTTTTGCTGCTTTGTTGGTGGATGTTTCGGATGAGGAGGATCGATCGAAGTTAGTGGGTGTGGTGTGGTCGATGCTGATGGTTGGTATTATTATCGGGGCGATTGTTAGCAGCGGTTTGCTGAAGCAAATTGATGGGGATGTGCCGCGGGAAGTGTTGCAGGCTTCGATTAATGGTTTGTTTGTGAAGGTGCCGGCGCTGGTTTTGCTGTTGGTGGGGATTGCAACTTTTGGCGTTGAGAAAAAGTATTCGCGGTACAAGATGCGATCGTCCGCAGTGAATCGAGAAGATAAAATTACTCTGGGAAGTGCGCTGCGGATTTTGACTGCTAGCCGCCAAACCGGTTTGTTTTTTACTTTCCTGCTGATTATGACAATTTGCTTGTTTATGCAGGATGCGGTTTTGGAACCTTACGGCGGGGAAATTTTTAAGATGTCGATTTCGGAAACTACGCAGTTGAATGCTATTTATGGTACTGGTACTCTGATCGGTTTGAGTGCAACTGGTTTTTTAATTGTGCCGCGCATTGGCAAGGAAAATACGATTAGGTTGGGCTGTTTGTCGGTGGCGGCTTGTTTTGTTTTAATTATTTTATCGGGATTCACAGGTAATCCAATTGTGTTTAAGTCGGCTTTAATGTTTTTTGGTTTTGCTTCGGGTATTACTACGACGGGTGCGCTGAGTTTGATGTTGGATTTGACGGCTGCAGAAACTGCTGGGACTTTTATTGGTGCTTGGGGTTTGTCGCAGGCGATGGCGCGGGGTGTGGCGACGATTACTGGCGGTGCTATTTTGGATTTGGGCAGAAGTTTGTTTGGGGTGCCGATGTTGGCTTACGGGTTGGTTTTTGCTGTGCCGGCGGTGGGTATGATTCTGGCTGTTTGGCTGTTGGGTAGGGTGGATGTTCGGGAGTTTCAGGATAATGCTAAAAGTGCGATCGCCACTATTCTTGAAAATGAATTAGACTGATGTGTTGTCAGGAAAGCAGGTGTCAGTTGTCAGTTGGGCTGTGGCAGTTGTTAGTTCCAATAATCAATAACCAATAACCAATAACTAATAACTAATGACTAATTTTTGGGATTCTATTTTAAGTTTTGCACGGGTTACTGTCGAGAAAGTCGGACAGCAGTTGTTGCAAGATTTCGGTTCCGCGCAAGCGGATGAGAAGGATGACGGGAGTTTGGTGACGAAATCGGATAATTGGGCTGATGCGGAAATTAGAAGTGCGATCGCATCTACTTTTCCCAGTCACGGGATTTTAAGTGAGGAGGGCGAACACGTTTTCCCAGATACTGAATGGTGTTGGGTTGTCGATCCTTTGGATGCTACGACTAATTTTGCTAGGGGAATTCCGATTTGGGGTATTTCTTTGGGTTTGTTGTATCGCGGAACCCCGGTTTTTGGCTGCGTGCATTTGCCGCCAATTAATCAGTCTTTTCACGGTTTTTATGCACCTGATTTTGCGGGCGGCGTGTTTGACAATATGCCTCAAGGTGCTTTTTTAAACGGGCAGCAAATTCGGCCGACTGCTGATAAAATGAGCGGCAATCATTTTTTTAATTTGTGTTCGCGGAGTGTGGGAATCGGGCCTCATCTTCCGAGTAAAGTTCGGATGTTGGGCATGGCTAGTTACAATTTTTTGACTGTGGCTTCGGGTGTGGCTATGGGAGGGGTGGAAGCGACTCCCAAAATTTGGGATATTGCGGGGAGTTGGGTAATTGTGAAGGCTGCTGGTGCGGTTTGGTTGCCGCTGGAATCCCCGGCTATTTTTCCGCTGGAAGTGGGGAAGAATTACGGCAGGATTTCTTATCCGACTTTGGTGATGAATCGGCAGGAGTTGGTGTCGGTGTTTTTGCCGTTTGTGGAGGCTTGGAAGAAGAAAAAAATGGGGTGATACTATTTGAGATTTTCGATTTTAGATTTTCGATTAAGGAATTACTAATTCCCAAAGGGTTTGAATATAATCTACAGTTTCATTCTTTTTGCGAACTGGTATCATTGGCGATCGCACAAATCGCTCAATTATCAAATAAAACTGCAAGGCAGGCGTAACGGAGGAGTCTCCCACGCCTGCCGTGCTGTTTGGAAGAAATATACCGACCGATGACCGATGGTTCAAGTATGCCTACTGTTGTCTATTTCTGCCAATCTGCGATCGGGTGGTTTTGTTTTACGTCGATCGGGTGATGCGGTTTCGGTACAATTTGTGGTAATGTTTTCACGAGCTATTATCTCTCGGAAATAAAATTATACCCGTTTTCAAGTAGAGGCACAAGGGTAAATAGATTTACTGCGGTGTGGGAAAAAGTAGATGAGTGGTATCTTGGCTATGCCGAAGAGTTAGCCTGTGAGAAGATACAAGAATAAACCTGGGAAGAAACTCGGAAAAGTCTGCGGTTGGCGATCGCACTAATCTCCATAGCACAATTCTCGCATCCGATTTGCTGACAGCGGCAGTCCCAATTCTACCAGCGTTCCCAAATACTCGTCAGGCGTTTTTGGCGGATTTTTGAGCCTGATTCTTTGTTTCTCGGCTGCTTTGCATACACCTTCAAACTTTAAGTTGAGAAAGCGCAGGATAAAGTCATCTGGGTGCAGCGGTTCAATGTTATATTGTTTGAGATTCTCAGTAGGAAAATCCCTGAGATTGAAAGTAACGATAAAATCCGCGCGAGAATGAATTGCTGCTGCTAGAACGTGCCGATCGCCCGGATCTGGAAGTTCCAACTCTGGTATAATTGGCTCGTAGCCAGTCACCACACAATTTTTAATGCTTGCATTCATCAGATTTTTGGTTCTGGCAAGCTGTTCTAATGTGAGATTTGGATTGTTCTGAAGCACGTTTCTCATCCACTCGCCGTGAATCTCTTCTGTCCACCTCGGCTCAAACACATCACCAACTGCTAATTCCATCAAAAAATCGCGGAGTGCGGCTGAATACAAAACATTAGCATCGCAGACAACTTTTACAATTTCCATGAGTTAGTCGTACAAACCGAGTGCTTCTGATTCTGCGACAAGTTCGTCAAGTATTTTACTTCTTTTGTCATAATCCTGCTTTTTATATTTCATTACATCTTCATAACGTATCCGGCGACAGGTACTTACCATTTTGTAAGGAATTTCGCCAGAATCTAGTAACTGCCACACATACTCGCGGGAGACATTGAGTATGGCCTCAACCTGCCAGATATCGAGTTCCTCAGTAATTGGAATCAGCTTGACAGTATTGCCGCTGCTTGTCTGTTGCAAAATCGCTAATAGCAGTGGCAATGCTGCGGCAGGTATGTCAATTGTCTTTCCCTCTTTTTCGTTTAATATCAATTTGAGGGATTCGCCAGACGGATGATTTTGCAAGTGCGATTCTAAAGCGCGGCTGCTGGTTTTGGCAACCGCTGCTTCTGCTGCTGTCGGTAAAGCAGGTGCTGAGTCTGGATCTCCGGTGAATGTCATGTTAATTTGGGGGTGAGAATAACAGGCAATCAATTATAATTGTAGCAATTTGAGAATGCGATCGCCAAAATCGAGCAAGGAGGTTAACCTGTGGCATACAGCGACTTTACAACTTTAGCGAAAGTTAGAGAATCTTTTAATTTAACCGTAGAAGAACCTTTAGATTTGTTTAGTGATATCCCAGAGGTACAGCCAAGTTCCTATTTGCAAACTACTTTAACTGAAAACCTGTCTTTAGCTACTGCAATTAATACAGAAAAGGCTCGCGCTGAATTAATTATTGCTCCAATATTATTGGAAGTCAGGCGGCAATTTAATTTTCAAGTTGGTTTTTTCTCTGGTTCAGAATTCAATGTAGATATAGAAGCGGGCTTAAACGGGTATTGCGATTATATTCTCACTGCATCGAAGGATTCCTATGAAATTCGCGCCCCCGTAATTACTCTCACAGAGGCTAAGAATGAAAGTATTAAATCCGGTTTAGGCCAGTGTATTGCAGAAATGGTAGCCGCCCAATTATTTAATCAGCGCAGCGGAGAGCAAATTGAAAGCATTTATGGGGCTGTTACTACGGGTACTGATTGGAAGTTTCTTAAATTGAGTAACAGCACAATTTTCATTGACAAGCGAGACTTTTTTGTTAATGAAATTAGTCGGATTTTGGGCATTTTAACAATGCCGTTTCAAGGCTTTTATTCTATGAATCGCACTTGATGCAGCCAGCAAAATAACAGATACTAAGATAGGGACACAACATTGCTGTGTCCCTACTGCAAAATGAATTTATTGCTTCAGGCGATTAATTTCGACAGCACATTAGACAACTTAGCACCTAGATTCTCAACAGCGTCCTGCTGTTTGGGATCTTTCATCGTACCGTCAGCATTAAATGCTTCAAAAGCTTGGGGAACTGCTTTCTGATCCGGGAGTACCAATACGTTAATATTCCCCAGGATCGATCGCAAATGAACCAATCCCCGCAAACCGCCCATTCCGCCTGGAGAAGCACTCATAATTACCGCTACTTTGCCAGTAAATGCCACCAATCCCGGTTCACCCGGTGCTGGGCGCGATACCCAATCGATCGCATTTTTCAACACAGGCGTAATTGAACTGTTATACTCAGGGGAAGCTATCAAAAAGCCGTCATGCGCTACCATTAATTCCTTCAATTTACGGGCATTTTCTGGCATTCCCTCTTTTGCTTCCAAATCTTCGTCAAATAGCGGCAGCGGCAAATCGCGCAAATCTACATAAGTAACTTCTGCACCCGCCGCAGTAGCCCCAGCCGCCGCAACTTTTACCAGCAGTTTGTTATATGATCCTTCGCGGGTACTTCCGGCAAATGCGAGAATTTTTGGTCTGTTTGTCATGGATTTTTTCCTAATTATTGCTTCCGCGTATAATTGTACTATTCCGAGTGATTCCAAACAAAGTCAGCAATGGGTCTATCTGCCGACAAAACAGGATTGTCATTGGAATTGAGTAAAACCGATCGCATTTTTACATTCCCGACACCCAAACGCCTTTCGACGCGACTGGGAATGCCGTAACCGTAAATAATGTGTCCTTTCCCCGCCAACACCACAACTTGATAGTCGGGGTTTGCTTTGACAAATTGGGCTATTTTTTCCGCCATAGTTTCATCCCACAAAACTTGAGCTTGCAAGAATCTTTCAAAAGCCGTACTATTTCCCTGTCCTGCCTTTTGGTGTTGCTGGTAAACTTCTAGCAGCAGTTGCCGATATTCCGCGTTGTCGGTGCGAATTTCCGATATTGGCGGAATGTGCTTTTTTTCCTCCGCTGTGAGGCTTTCTAAACCTTGAGTGGCAACTTTTCTCGTTACTTCGGATGGTGTATTTAAGGCGAGGACAGGTAGTTGATTTTCTTTGGCAAACCGCAAAATGGGGGCGTAAGATTCCCAGGGAAAGCGCCATCTGCGATCGTACTCTGTTTGCTCGACTAATTGCTGTTCAGTCAGTTTACCTGCTAAGTAGTTGTCGATCGCACTTTGAAAGGGACGCTGAAACATTTCCATCGCGATCGCAATTTTCCGATTTTGCCGCTGCATTTCTCGGATAATCTTCAGTTGAGCTTGGTGGTCTTCCGCACTATCGTGGGTTTCTCCCAGATACACGACTTTTGCCTTCACCAACTGTTGCAGAATCTCTTGGTTAGTGTAAGTCTGCCCAGGTTGAGGGTTCGCCGTCGTTTGGGCTGTCACTGCACTGCTGCACAGCAGAAAGATACTCAGCGACAAGGCGCACAGTTTGATGAGTTTGGTTGTTTTCATACAAATATTATGCCGTTTCTCGCAGCCGCAAGCACAGCCGAACTCTACTATTTTACCTGAGCAGCTAGAAAGCTCAATGCTTAATTTAACTTCATCATTTTCCGCCGTTACTTCTAAAAATGTAAAGTTTAGTTGCAGGTACTTGCGCTTCTAGAATAAGGTGCTAAATTAATAATATGAAGCGAACAAAAAGCTTCTCTGACAGATACCACATCTAGATAGCACAGCGAAGTTCACAATAGAATCTAAGGAGTAAAAACGCTGTTTAATCTCACATCTGTCTCATTAAAAACCAATAGCAGCACCCACCAACAAAGCTGATACTTCCTCAACTAATGAGAGGGGAGCAATGCAACTGAATCCGAGGATTATTGCAACTCCACATCGAAGTTGAAAAAAGAGGAAATCACTCGGTACATATGGCTGGGTGCTGTTGTTGTTAAAATAGATTTTTGGTTTGTGATGTTTTTTTCAGTCAAGGCAGAGCCTCTAGATATGCGTTACCGGGCAGAACCTGGTAACGAGCAGACCAGGAGAAAAACTAGAAAATTACTCGAAAATTGTCTCGTCTTCCTTTCGCCACGCGGGATCGACGATACAAATAAATATTAGCGGCTTTGTGCCACAGTTGTAAATAAACTGCTTGGCGTTTGGCGGAATGTAAACTGCATCTCCGGCTTCCACGAATTGATTTTCCTCGTCGATGTGCATTTCTCCAACGCCACTGAGAATGTAGTAAACTTCAGAAGTTGTCAGGGAGTGCAGCGCAGAAGTTTGTCCCGGTGGCAAAGTGGCGTGGGCTAAACTGTAACGCAAATCCACAGCTTGTTTGTCTGGATGCAGCAATTCTCGCAGTTGAGTACCGTCGCCAGCAATAAACTCGTCGCAGGCATTTAGCTTTTGAATTAGCATTCTTTCGACACTCCTGAAAATCTCTTTACCACAACTTAAGTTTAATTGAAAGAGCCAGAGATGTTAAGAAATATGTAAAGTGGCGGCCGGATTTTTCAACCGTAAATTCCCGAATGCCCTCGATAATCAGGACAGTCGATCGCATCTTCAGATAAAGCTATGGTAGGCTGAACGGGACACTTGAGGTGGTAATCGCCGGTGAAAAATACGCAGTTAGCACAAGGGATTTGGTGCATCCGCTGAGCTCGGCGCAGGGAGTCGGCGACAGTACGCCCGATACTCGAAAATATCAAAAAAACTAAACCCCAGGCGGAGACAAAACACAGCGGGACTAAAACAGGCTGTATTGCCTTGAGCAAAAAGTAAAGCATAGCAATCAAATTTAGCGGTATAAGCCACACATACATTACAGTAGTGGAATTGCCGATCGATCGACCAAAAAGTTTAGAATCCTTTACAGCTCGATCGAGAAACCGGGGAATTATGGCATGATAAGGAACAGTCCTTAAATAAAATTAGAGGAAATCAGTTATGACTCTGCGATTAGGCGATACAGTTCCCAACTTTACCCAAGCTTCGTCTGAAGGCGAAATCAATTTCTACGACTGGGCTGGGGATAGCTGGGTCGTGTTGTTTTCCCACCCGAAAGACTATACTCCAGTGTGCACCACAGAACTCGGTGCAGTGGCCCGTCTCAAGTCGGAATTTGAAAAGCGGGGAGTCAAAACCATTGCCCTCAGCGTCGATGATGTGGATTCTCACATGGGCTGGATTAAAGATATTGAGGAAACTCAAAACGTCACCCTCAATTATCCGATTTTAGCAGATGGCGATCGTAAAGTTTCCGACATTTACGACATGATCCATCCCAACTCGCTAAACAACTTAACAATCCGCACAGTTTTTGTTATTGACCCGGAAAAGAAATTGCGTTTGAGCATTACTTATCCCGCGAGCACTGGTCGGAATTTTAATGAAATTTTGCGAGTAATTGATTCCTTGCAACTTACCGACAAATACAGCGTCGCGACTCCGGTTGATTGGAAAGACGGCGACGATTGCGTCATCGTACCTTCGATTACCGACCCGAAAGAGTTGGCAGAGAAATTTCCTAAAGGTTATACGCCGATTAAGCCTTATTTGCGGATGACTCCTCAGCCGAATAAATAGGTTTAACATTCCTGGACGCAGAACCTAATTATGTAAGGTGCCCACGGAGCACCTTACCTCTATAATTCGCACGTAATATCAAATCCGTTGACATCGGAATTATGCATCTCTCTCTTCTCTTTCTCTGTGTTCTCTGTGCCCTCTGTGGTTTAATCATTCCGATACAACCGGAATTGATCCCACACCAGCTTATAGTTAGGAATTGAGTCCTTAATCCTGATTTTCGAGCACTCAAGTGCTAACTACAAACAAAGAAATTGTGCAATCTTGTGTAAACACTTTAGATTGGAGGAAAGGCAAAATGCTGTCATCAACAATTGTGTTGCGAATACCGCCAAAATTGCAAATGACAGAAGACGAGTTTTTCGAGTTCTGTCAAATCAATAGTGAATTACGCATTGAACGCAACAAATCGGGAGAATTGCTAATTATGCCCCCTACTGGTGGAACAACAGGAAATCGCAGCGGTAGCGTCTTTGGAGAGTTGTATATTTGGGCTCGCCAAGATGGAACAGGTATGTGTTTTGACTCCAGTACGGGATTTAAGCTTTCAATGGGTGACAGGTCTCCAGATGCCTCGTGGATTAAACTGGAACGGTGGAATACTTTGTCACCAGAACAGCAAGATAAATTCCCACCTATTTGCCCGGATTTTGTAGTAGAACTGAGGTCGGCTTCTGACAATCTCAAGCCATTGCAAGAAAAAATGCAAGAATATATGAGAGAACCAGGAGTGCAGTTAGGCTGGTTAATTGACCGCAAAAATCGCAGAGTTTATATTTACCGTCCCGGTTTGCCCGAAGAATGTTTGGAGAATCCGGCTACAGTTAGCGGCGACCCCGTTTTGCCGGGATTCGTACTTAATATGAGCAAGATTTGGTAGAACTGGTAGCAATAAATATCAACTTCTTGTAAAAATTAATAATAGGATGCAAAAATCAAAAAAATATGGATATTAAAAACGGCTTTGTAGGCACAATAGGCAACACACCACTAATTCGCTTAAACAGCTTCAGCGATGAAACTGGCTGCGAAATTCTCGGCAAAGCAGAGTTTCTCAATCCCGGCGGTTCCGTTAAAGATAGGGCTGCTTTATACATCATCAAAGATGCAGAAGAAAAAGGCTTGCTGAAACCGGGCGGCACCGTTGTTGAAGGCACTGCGGGCAATACTGGCATCGGTTTGGCCCACATTTGCAACGCTAAAGGTTACAAATGTTTGATTGTGATTCCCGATAACCAATCTCAAGAAAAAATCGATGCTTTAAGAACCTTGGGCGCGGAAGTTCGGACTGTTCCCGCTGTTCCTTACAAAGACCCGAACAATTATGTCAAATTGTCGGGAAGATTGGCGGCAGAAATGGAGAATGCTGTCTGGGCAAATCAGTTTGACAATTTAGCCAATCGCCGAGCTCATTACGAGACAACTGGCCCGGAAATTTGGGAACAAACTGATGGGAAAATTGATGCTTGGGTAGCCGCAACGGGTACAGGCGGCACTTTTGCTGGGGTAGGAATGTTTTTGAAAGAAAAAAATCCTGCTGTGAGAATTGTCTTGGCAGACCCGATGGGCAGCGGGCTTTACAGTTATTTCAAAACTGGGGAAATTAAGACTGAAGGTAGTTCGATTACTGAGGGAATTGGCACCAGTCGCGTCACTGGAAATATGGAGAATGCCCCGGTAGACGACGCCATCCAAATTCACGATACTGAAGCTGTCCGGGTGATTTACCAACTGCTGAGGAAAGAAGGGCTGTTTATGGGCGGTTCTGTGGGGATTAATGTGGGGGCGGCGGTGGCTTTGGCGAAGCAAATGGGGCCTGGACATACGATTGTGACGGTACTCTGTGATGGCGGGGCTCGGTATCAGTCGCGTTTGTTCGATCGACAATGGTTGGCTTCCAAAGGTTTGTCACCAGATTAATTATAGGGTGCGTTGAAGTCTTAAGCTGTCCCGCATCTAAATTGTATTTTTCGGGCGGGCGGGACGCTAGGGCCCCTACTCCCCACGATAATTTGAGGAATTCAAAGCGATTGAATGCAATTCAAGTTTAATGAGTTGTGGGATGGGCTTCTAGCCCGTCCAAAGTTTTTAACGACTTTCCTACAATTTGGGCATATATGGCCACACATATTCCCATGATAAAAAAATAGCATATATTGAGCAGATTGTCAAGTGAAAAAACATGAAAATTATCCAATCTTCTAGGCAAGTTCTCGTTTGCCAAAACCGCACTTGTCGCAAGCAAAATTCAGCAAAGGTACTGGCAGCTTTTCAGAAATTGTCGCCCTCAGAAGTTGAAGTTGTTGCTAGCGGTTGTTTGGGACAGTGTGGCAACGGGCCGATGGTGTTGGTACTACCAGAAGAGGTTTGGTACAATGGGGTTTGCCCTGAAGAAGTTGCGGCAATAACTGAGCAACATTTGCGGGGAGGAAAGCCGGTAGAGAGGATGCTTTATCGCAAGTTTCACCGACTTTCTCATTAGTCGATCGCCCGCCTTTAAAATTCTTCCGCAAACAATCGGCGGAGAATTTCCGTGACTTCGGCGCAAAATCTGGCGTCGAGTTCGATGGCTAGGCGATCGACACTGGAACCGCCTACAGGTTTTTCAGCCCGCAAAGTCATGGCTAAAGTTCTGAGTTTTGCGGGATTTCCCGCCGCCTTCGGTCGCTCGTCAACAAACCGCACTAAAGCCACATAAACTGTTTCTAGGGTTCCCCGGATCGAGCTGAGTCCGTAACCCAATTTTGAGATAATTACTGGAGAAGTAATAAGGGTATCCATCCCCAAAGTTTTAATTGCTACGTCCACATATCGAGCGCTATCATGTCCCATTGCTCTGACAATGCTTTCTAAACTGTTCCACTGAGATCCTTTCATGCGCGATCGCTGTTCGATGTGGAAGTGCCATCCTAACATGGAAATTAGCCTGGTCAAATCATAAGCAGATACGGTATTACTTTGTTTGGTACTGTTTAATGCCGCACTTAGCAGCACTTGTTTTTTGGTGAGATCGAAGATTTTGGGGTTGTTGTGATAAGGATTTTCGCCGTAATCGCCGCGAAAAATTAGGTCATTATTGCCAGTAGCGCTCTTGAGCCATTGCTCTAATCCTATGCGAGTATCGAAGCGTTTGAACATCGCAGCTAAGGAGTTTGAACTTGCTATATTTGAGGCATAGCTAATCATATCTTTTGCTAAATCGTAAAAGTAAAAATCGTGTCTTAGCCCGTTGCCATCTCTAACAACGCAGTTGTCAATGTCGCAGTCTGGATATTTGGTATTTACTTGACTAACGATATTAAGGAGTGCGATAATTTTAGTAGCACTCCACTGTTCAGCTTTGGTAAGTGCGTTTTTTCCCAGCCACTGCGCCTGAATTTTGCCATCTACAAAAGTACCAATGCAAACGCAGGCTTCTTTGATGTCTGCGTGGAGGAAACTTAAAGCTTGAGAGTTAATTTGAGGTAGTTCTCCCAGGCTGGGAAACGGAGTAGGTTTGAGGGGATTATTGGGGCCTGGAATAGAGCTAATTACTTTTAAGCCGTCGGGTTTCTGTTTGAGATAATCGGGATAGTTTTTAATGTGTTGTTGGTAAGGGGATTTTTCAACGCCCCTGTCTAAAAAAGCTAGTTTGTTGATGTTAGCTTGGGCATCTATTTCCATTTGGAGGTAGTTTTTGTAGATGCGCGCTCGGTCTTTTGCGAGTTCGAGGGAGGTGAGGTTCATGATAATTGTTGGCAGCTTGTTACGAATAAGTAAATAACTATACTAGGATTTAGGCAAACAAACCGGGTTGCTATATAAAATTTTGGGTTAGGAAACGAAAATTAATGAAGAAACCGGGCATCAGACAGTAACTGCGTCCAGGAGTATATACCTAATTTCTGGCCCTGCAATCAAGCTTTTTTGCCGCGTACTTGAATGCGTTTGTCGGTTTTTTGTTTCTTAATCCAAGAGACAAATTTCTGGAGTTCAGGGTCATTTTTGAGCTTTTCCAGGGTGTTGAGCTCTTGGGCGAGGTGTTTGTTGTCAAATAGAGAGTGAATCTGGCGGTGACAGGCTGAGCAAATGTCGATTGTCGGGCTGGGATCTTCGTTTTTCCGCTTGGTGTTTTGTTTGGGGATGAGGTGATGGGCGGTTAATGCTTCCATTTGTCGATCGCACAATTCGCACTGCATAATTTTCTCAATGCTGCTGGATAGGAGAATTGCTACTTTTAGTTTAGCGCGATCGGCTTTGAGGAGGTGAATGATATCATGTGCGATCGATTAACCATAATATCCCGGTCGGGGCGGGTTTTTGAGATTGTCAATTATTGGCAGGTATTGTTGGCGAACCCGCCCCTACGAAAATCGCGGTCGCTCGACCGGACTTGATATGAAAGGCGATCGCACTCTCCAAACAATAAAAAACCCCCAATTGGGGGTCATACAAATCTCTTGTGGCAGAGGCCCAAAAGCCTCTGGGCTCACAAAATATACAGCAGCAAAAACAAAACAATCCAAATCACATCGACAAAGTGCCAGTAAATTTCAGTCGCTTCGATGCCGAAGTGGTGCTCGCTAGAATAGTGACCTTGGGTGCGCGATCGCCAAACTACCCCCGCCATCAGCAGCACTCCAAACGTAACGTGCAAGCCGTGAAAAGCAGTCAAAACGTAAAAGCAACTGGCATACAAATTAGTCGTCAAGCCAAACTCTAAATGAGTGTATTCGTAAACCTGACCTGCCAAGAAAACTGCGCCCATAGCAATAGTTACGAGCAACCAATTCCGCATTCCAGTGGCATCATTCTTTTTAATTGCAGTATCAGCATTGTGAATCACAAAACTGCTAGCAATCAAAATCACCGTATTAATTCCCGGCAGCAATAACTCTCGTCCAGGCGTACCTTCAGGAGGCCACACGGGAGCCATCGCCCGATAAATCAAATACGCGGCAAACATACCGAAAAATATCATGCCTTCAGCGCACAGGAACACAATTACGCCTAACATTCTGTGGTCGGGATGCTCGACGCCGTGTGCTTCTACTTCGCCCTCGTGGTGGTAATTTAGGGCTGTTTTTGTCGGATCGATCGCTGGAATTTGCATAAGAAATTGGTAATGAAGAAGTCAGTTGTCAGTTGTCCGTGGGCATTAGTCATCAGTCAACAGTCAACAGTCAACAATGCCCAATGACTGATGACTGATGAATGATGACTGATGACTAATAACTATTCGCCATCTTGACTTTCATCAGCAGGAGAATCAACATCTCTCTCTGATTCAGGAGCGACCAAAGTGGCAGTACCGCCAAAGAAAGTTGAAGCTTGAGCCTCCGCAATAGGAATACCTGTTTTCTGGGCATTGCGGGTAGCATTTTCCCTCAGCTTGAGCCTGAGACGTTCCCCTGTATGCTGAATTTTTTCCATGCCGTAATCGTAAGGGCCCGTTGCCAATACCGGCACTCCTTCAAAATTTTCGATCGGGGGTGGCGAAGTCGTCATCCATTCCAAACTCAAAGCTTGCCAAGGATTGTCACCTGCTTTCGGGCCGTACATCCAGCTCCAAATCACATTAATGATAAACGGGATTGTAGACACTGCCAGCATATAAGCACCGACAGTACAAATGACATTAATTGTGGTAAATTTCGGGTCGTACATTGCCACCCGCCGGGGCATTCCTTGCATCCCCAAAGCGTGCATCGGCAGGAAAGTTACAGTAAAGCCCACATAGGTTAAAACAAAGTGAACTCTACCCCAAAATTCATTAATCATCCGCCCCGTCATTTTGGGGAACCAGTGGTAAAAAGCAGCGTAAATTCCAAACACTGAGCCGCCAAACAGCACGTAGTGTAGGTGAGCGACGACAAAATAAGTGTCGTGAACGTGAATGTCAAAAGGTACGGAAGCTACCATGATCCCGGTGATGCCGCCGAGGACAAATGTTGAGATAAAACCCATCCCAAATAGCATCGCGCTGACAAGCCGGAGTTTGCCTCCCCAAATAGTTGCCAACCAGCTAAATATTTTAATCCCAGTTGGTACGGCGATGATCATAGTGGTGATCATAAAAAACATCCGCAGCCAGCCGGGGGTGCCGCTGGTAAACATATGGTGCGCCCACACGATCAACCCTAAAAAGCTGATTGCGAGACTCGAATAGGCGATCGCCAAATAACCAAAAATTGGCTTGCGCGAATGCACCGGCAAAACTTCTGAAATCACCCCAAAAAAGGGCATAATCATAATGTAAACTGCCGGGTGCGAATAAAACCAGAATAAATGCTGGTAGACGATGGGATCGCCGTTGCCGGTCGGGTTAAAAAATGCCGTCCCTGCTAACAAGTCAAACGACAGCAAAATCAAAGCTGCTGCTAAGACTGGAGTAGCAATCAAAGTCAGCGCTGAAGTCGCAATCATCGCCCAGCAAAACAAAGGCATATCATTGAGACCCATGCTCGGAACGCGCATGGTAAAGATGGTAACGGCAAAATTCACCGCCCCCAAAATCGAAGAAGTTCCCAGAATCAAAACGCTGAGAATCCAAATTTCTTCCCCCGCTTGAGCAGTAACTAAGCTCAAAGGCGGATAGGAAGTCCAACCCGCCTGTGGAGCTCCTACCAAAAAACTGCTCAACAGCAAAATGCCACCTACGGGAATCATCCAAAAGGCAACGGCATTTAGCCGGGGAAATGCCATGTCTTTGGCCCCAATCATTAAGGGGATCAAAAAGTTAGCAAATCCGGCTCCGGCGGGTACGATCCACAGGAAGATCATCACCGTCGCGTGAACAGTAAATAAACTGTTATAGAGTTCGGGGGTGACAAAATCGGCGTCGGGGGTGGCGAGTTCTGTTCGCACCAAAGTTGCCATCACGCCGCCGATTAGATAGAAAATAAATGTTGTGACTAGGTATTGAATACCGATGACTTTGTGGTCGGTATTAAAAGTGAAGTAGTCGCGCCAATGTCTATCGGCGGGCGCTGTTCCGCGAGCCTCAGTGTTTGCACTTTCTTGGAACTGTGCTTGTGTCATAGTTATTAGTCATTAGTTATTAGTCATTAGTTATTAGCTCTGGGTCAAACACCCAGTGCCAGGAACTAATGACTATTTTTAGTGATGAGTTGGGTGAAGTTGTTCTAGGGTTTCGGAATTAATTTTTATTTCCCTGACGTAGGGAGCCAAAAATTCACCGTCTGACAATTCCCCTGGATTGACTGCAACTGCTTGCTCTAAGTTTTGACTGCTAGCAACTTGCTGTTCTTGCAGCCAACTGTCGAATTCTTCGGGCGTGTGAACGACTGCTACAGCTTTCATCGCTCCGTGATAAGCGCCGCACAATTCAGCACAAACCACCCGGTATTCGCCGGTTTTAGTTGGTGTAAATCTCAGTTCGCTCGGCCGCCCAGGAATTGCATCTTGTTTGAGGCGAAATTCTGGCAGCCAAAATGCGTGCAGCACGTCTTGAGCTGCGATATTTAGCTGTACGTCGCGGTTGGCTGGCATATGCAGTTCGCCGGAACTAACGCCGCTTTCTGGATAGCTAAAAATCCAGGCGTACTGCAAACCAGTGACATTTACAACTAAATCTGCTGGTTTGTCTTCATTTTCTGGGGAAGCGCCTACGCCTAAAGCAACAAGTTTTCTAGACGGAATTTGAGGGGCGTTTTGGGGTGTATCTGAGAGTGTGGCTGCGATCGCACTTCCCCGCATTTTAGAGTGCGCTTGCATGGTGCCGTGGTCATGATTGCCCATCGGATCGAGGCCTCCCATTGAGTTGTAAATCTCAAAACTGTAGACTCCGATTCCTAAAATAATCACCGCTGGCACGGCTGTCCAAAGAATTTCTAAGGGAAAGTTGTCATGCCAAGGCGGCCCGTCTGTGTTGTCTCCTTGACGGCGGCGATATTTAATTGCAGCAACGATGAGAATTCCCTGGACCATGATAAATAGTCCAGTGGAAATGGTCATCATTGTATTGAATAGTCCGTCTATCTGGGATGCTTCGTCAGAGGCGGCGAGCGGCATCAAACCGTGATTCTGCCCGTACCAGAGACTGATCAGAGTCACTCCGATGCCGGCGAGCATGGTGAGGATGGAACTTGGAATGTTCACGCTGGTACTTCTTAATAGCGACACTTCTTCGCTTGAAAAATGAAGGAAGCGCCTCTGGGTTATCAATTTTTAATTGTAAATGGTATTTTTAGTAAAATGTCTCTCTTAAGGGTTACTTAAGGCTTAGAATTTTTGACCGATCGCCTGCGCGCCTCAAAAATACGTCTTTTGTACCTTGACAAAACTCAGTAAAAATGGTATAGAATCGCTCTATTTGGCTGCTAAATTTGAGATTTTTTCTCAAACACCATCAAATGCTGCTGGGGTAACATATCTTTTGTCTCTTTCCATACTAAACCGACGGCGGCCATTTCTTTTTTCACCTGCTTCTGCGTCATTTTGTGCAAACCTTTAATGGGAATCAGCGGGTTTTCGCCCCGATACTCGATCGATACTGTGCGGCCTCCCGGTTTGAGTGCTTTCACAATTCCTTGCATCATTTCTCTGGGATATGCAAATTCGTGATAAGCATCGACCATCAAAACTAAATCTACGCTGTTTTCTGGCAAATTCGGATTGTCGATACTGCCCAAAACTGGCTCAACGTTAGCGATATTTTTTTCTTGTTTATTCAATTCCAGAAAATTAATCATTTCCGGCTGCACGTCAACTGCTAAAACCTTTCCTTCTGGAACTAAGGGAGCGATGCGAAAGCTAAAATATCCCGTTCCGGCTCCAATGTCTGCTACAATATCGGTTGGTTTTAAATCGAGATTGTTGACTAATCGAGCTGATTTTTCTTCCATGCCGCGAGACGGTCTTTCTAGCCAACTAGCGCCTTGATATCCCATGACTTGGGCAATTTCTCGACCCATGTAAAATTTGCCGATTCCGTCGGGATTGTGGACGGTTCGCTGCTGATAAATGGAGTCGCTGTTGGCGGTTTTACTTGCTGCTGCACAGGCGTTGAGCGGCAACAGGCACATTATTGCTAAGATAATTGCTGCTAGCGGTTTAATGAATTGTCGGTTTTTCACGATCGTCCTAATTGTATGTTTAATTTTTTCATTACCAGGCTCTGCGCGGTCATGCAGAACTGGAGGAAGAGCCGAGCGAATATCGAGAATAATTTAAGATTTAGCTGACAGCAGATTCTAACAATTTAATTGTACCAGAGTCAGCGTCGATTTCGACTTCTTGGCCGATCGGCAAAGTGAACTGCTCCCGGATGTGTCCCACCATAGAACCATACCACGCGGGAATCTTCAAAGGCCGAATGTGGTCGGACAAGACTTGAGGCAAGGTTAGGGACTCTTGGGGTTTTTCAGCTTCGCACTTGGTACACTGTCCGAAAATAAAACCTGATATTTTATCAAGAATGCCCGCTAATTTAAGCTGCGTCAACATTCTATCGATGCGATAAACTTCTTCGCCAACTTCTTCAACAAACAAAATACTGTTTTCCCAGGTAGGTAAATATGCAGAACCCACCATTGCTGCTATTACTGATAAATTTCCACCGATTAGTTTTCCCCTAGCTGTTCCGCGCCCGATTGTTTGAACTTGCACGCTTGGGGAGTTTTGCATGGTTATAGAGCCGCCCTCAAACAAAACTTTTTTGACGTAATTTACTGTCAATGGACTCCAAGTTGACACACCTAAAGGGCCGTGAAAAGTAACTATATTAGTTTTAGCATAAATCGCCAATAACAGCGCCGTAATATCACTAAATCCCATAATAATTTTGGGATTGTTGCGGATAATATTGTAATCTAGGAGTGGCAATATCCGACCGCAGCCCCAGCCGCCCATCCCGGTAAAAATAGCTCGCACTGAGTCGTCGGCAAAGGCTGCGTTGACATCGGCGGCGCGATCGGCATCCTTGCCGGCTAAATAGCCGTAGCGATCGTAAAAATGCTCTCCCAATTTAACTTTTAAACCCAGGTTATCCAGAACTTTAAAAAATGGCTGCACTTCTTTTTCGTAGTTGAAAGCGGCAGGATTGATTAAGGCTACAGTATCGCCGACTT
The DNA here is from genome assembly GCF_036705565.1 of Microcoleus sp. AT8-B5. Lineage (NCBI taxonomy): Bacteria > Bacillati > Cyanobacteriota > Cyanophyceae > Oscillatoriales > Microcoleaceae > Microcoleus > Microcoleus sp. AT8-B5. The sequence goes on along the minus strand of NZ_JAUBUY010000008.1, from coordinate 83,097 downwards.
GCAGGCGGCGCGGATTAGCGATCGCAGTTTTGGGAGATAGGCTAGTTTGGGCGAGTGGCAAAAGCTGAGTACCAATAGCAGTCAGCCCAAAAGTTCTGATCAGAGCACGGCGGCGGAGAGTCATAAGTGTTATACCCTTGTTCGATTAAGTGAGGTACAGGTTGAGATTTTAGATTTTAGATTTTAGATTTTAGATTGGGGGATTGAGCAATTGTTAATTCATTGATGAATGGCTCACGCGAGAACTGTTATAGATGGTTTTTGCTATAATTGTATAGCAAAATATCTGTCAGATCAGTTTAAAATTGCGAGTTTCCAATGAAAACAGACACTAAAATCTCAGCTAAAAAATCTTGGGCTCAAGCTTTAGCCCGTCCTGCTGCGGAGTTTCCGCTGACTCAGCTATCGGTTAAAACTGGTAAAATTCCCGACGGATTGCGCGGCACTCTCTACCGCAACGGGCCCGGACGTTTGGAACGTGGCGGTGTTGCTGCGGGACACTGGTTTGATGGCGACGGTGCAATTTTGGCTGTACATTTTACCGATGTCGGTGCTACGGCTGTTTATCGCTACGTGAAAACAGCGGGATATCTAGCTGAAGAAAAAGCTGATAAATTTCTCTACAGTAATTATGGCATGACAGCACCGGGCCCTGTGTGGTTGCGGTGGACTAAAACTGTTAAAAATGCTGCCAATACTTCTGTTTTAGCTTTGCCCGATCGCCTTTTGGCATTGTGGGAAGGTGGCCCGCCTCACCGCCTCGATTTGCAAACCCTGGAAACTCAGGGAACGGACGATTTAGGCAGTTTAGATAGTAAATTTGTTTATTCTGCTCACTGCAAGCGCGACCCGATTACTGGCAATATTTTCAACTTTGGAGTTACCAACGGTGCGACTACAAAGTTGAATCTGTATAAAAGCGATTTTACTGGCCAAGTCGTGCAACAATCAACAGTTGCTTTAGATGGAATTTACGCGCTCCACGATTTTGTTTTGGCGGGTAAATATCTGATATTTTTTATCCCGCCGGTGCAAGTCAATTTTTTGCCATTGTTAACGGGAATTAGCAGTTATAGCGAGTCCTTTCAGTGGAAACCGGAGTTAGGTACTCAGATATTAATTTTTGACTCAGAAACTCTCTCTTTAGTTAGTCGCGGCGAAACTGAACCTTGGTTTCAGTGGCATTTTGCTAACGGTTTTGTCAAGGAAGATGGTTCCGTGGCTGTAGATTTTGTGCGCTTCGCTGACTTTCAAACTAATCAGCGACTGAAAGAAGTACCGACTGGTGAAACTAGCACGGATGCGGAGGGTACTCTTTGCCGAGTGCATCTCAATCCTCTGACGGCGAAAGTGACAGGAATAGAAGAATTGTTGGATAAACCTTGTGAGTTTCCGATCGTACCTGCTGCCGAAATAGGGCAAGACTCACGATATATTTATCTGGCAATGTATCGCCCTGACGTTGATATTGTACCGGAACGTTTCGGTGCGATCGCCCGTTTCGACACGCAAAGCCGCAATCTCACAATTGCCGACTGTGGCGAAAATCGCTATCCCGCAGAGCCCATCTACGTTCCAGATATTTCCTCGGAGAAAGGTTGGATAGTAACAGTTGTTTACGACGGCAATTCTGACAGCAGCGAAGTCTGGATATTTGACAGCGAAGGGCTTGATCGCGAACCTGTTTGCAAGCTAGAACTGCCCGGTGTCATACCTTTGGGCTTTCACGGCACTTGGAAATCGGCAGTCTGAGAAAATTGTAAAGAAGTGTTGCGGAAGATTTATTAAAAATTGTTGCCGCTTCTCTGTCAAGTTGTTAAGGTGTGTGTAGATAGGAAATTCTCATATCTAGGAGGTGTGGAATTGATAATCTGCATTGCTCAATTATCCTGTGCCAATTCGCACGAATCCCCGGCGATTGTAAGTCGCCGCTGCACAGGATTTCGTCTGCCTCTGCGGACTAAAAAAAGAGGGGTAATTAAGCCCTGGCGAATAACTAATCCCGGCGAATATTCCCGGCGAATGAATTCGCGGCTACACAGGCAAAGTCCGCCTCTGCAGACTGAAGGAAACCAATACCTGGCGAATAAATTCGCGGCTACACAGGCAAAGTCCGCCTCTGCAGACTGAAGAAAAAGCGGTAATAAAGCCCGCTTTGACATGATTATCGACTAGGTTTGCCCATCTCAGCTTTGTCTGCTGGCATGAGGTTAAAAGACCAGATAATTAACTGATTTCTGGCAAACCAAAAGTTTAGTTCAGCTCACGCGCACGTTAGCGATTCAAAAGTTTTTAGTTTTGAGTTAACCCCACAAGTAAATGAGGTCTATCGAAACAAGATAGCCTTTTCAACAATTATGAATTATGAGTTGTTACCGCCAAAACATTCAACTCATAACTAATAATTCACAACTCACAACTCATAACTCCGTGCCGCGGTGAGCATCTACCAAAAGGTTTAATCTATGCAACTTCAAGGAAAAACAGCTCTTGTTACAGGGGCTTCGCGCGGAATTGGGCGATCGATCGCCCTGGAATTAGCGAGACAAGGAGTCAAACGTTTGTTGATTGTGGCGCGCAACCGCCGGCAATTAATTGAACTGGCAGAGGAAATCGATGTTTTGGGCACAGAAGTAGTGCCGTTAGCTTTGGATTTAACTCAGTCAGTAGCGGTGAATATTGCGATCGCCCAAGCTTGGCGAGATAGCGGCCCCATTCACCTGCTAGTCAACTGTGCAGGCGTCGCCCACCAAGCATCTTTCTTGCGTTCCCCGCTGCCGTTAATCGAGGAAGAAATCGCCTTAAACTTGCTCGGAACCTACACAATTACCCGCTTGATAGCTCGGCGAATGGCGACTCAAAAAGAGGGAACAATCGTCAATGTTTCGAGCTTGATGGGCAAAATTGCCGCTCCGACAATGGCGACTTATTCTGCTACGAAATTTGCCATATTGGGATTCACCCAAGCTTTGCGGAGCGAGTTAACTCAGTACAATGTTCGAGTCACAGCTTTGCTGCCATCTCTAACAGATACCGACATGGTGCGAGACTTGGAGCAATTCCGCTGGGTAGTGCCCACAACTCCCGAAAAAGTTGCCCTAGCACTTGTCGCGGGATTGCAGAAAGATGCGCCAGAAATCTTGGTAGGATGGCAAAGTCATCTAGCAGTTTGGTGTCACCGAATTGCGCCTTGGTTGCTGGATTTTGTGTTGCGGATGGCGACTCCCGAACTTCGGGATAAATCGCGGGACCGCAAATTGCGGGAGGCTTTGGCTAGCGGGCGATAAACCCTTTTCTGGGCGGGCAAGATGCCCAACACACAAGAAAACTCATTCTTTGTGGAATGGGCATCTTGCCCGTTCCGGGCTCTTCGGCCCATTGGTGTCAACTTAAGCTGTCAGCCCGCCCAGCCGGTAGTCCGCCCGCCCACCCGGTAGTCCGCCAGGGATTGAAATCCCTGTCTCATAGCGAAAGTCCTCGCTATGAGGACTGGGAAAAAGAATTTTTGACGTTGCTGATTCACGCCGCCCACCCAATAGTCCGCTAATCCGCCAGGGATTTAAATCCCTGTCTCATAGCGAAAGTCCTCTGAAAGAGGACTGGGAAAAAGAATTTTTGACGTTGCTGATTCACGCCGCCCACCCGTTAGTCCGCCAATCCGCCAGGGGTTGAAACCCCTGTCTCATAGTGAAAGTCCTCGCTATGAGGACTGGGAAGAAGAATTTTTGACGTTGCTGATTCGCGGTAGGAATCAACTTTTTGCTTGATGTTACAAAACTGACCATACTGGTTTTATAGCAATTGGGAAATCTGAATTCCTACCTGTATTTAGCAACGCCCAGCAACGCCGAATTTTTAAACTCATTAGTCCTCTTCAGAGGACTTTAGCTATTAGACAGGGAATTCATTCCCTGTCGGATTGTCGGACTATCGGACTATCGGACTATCGGATTGTCGGACTATCGGATTGTCGGACTATCGGACTATCGGACTATCGGACTATCGGATTGTCGGACTATCGGATTGTCGGACTATCGGACTATCGGATTGTCGGACTGTCGGATTGTCGGACTGTCGGACTGTCGGATTGTCGGACTGTCGGACTATCGGACTACCGATTTAACGTGTTTGTTGACACCAATAGGCATTGCCGTGTCCCTACAAGGGCTATGTACTTACTTACCAGCAAAAGTGCTGTATCATTTCCACTCGCCCTGAAGGGTAAAAGCCGCCCAATAATAGGGAGATTTCCATTTTTCCTCCTGCATCATTTCAATCTGCGCCGCCCTCAAAGCTGCCGCCGGCGCTAACTTTTGTTGCACCATTTTTTGATAAAACTTTTGCATTAACACAGAAGTTCCTTCATCATCCACATTCCACAAACTCACCGCCACCCGCTGCGCCCCCGCATACATAAAACCCCTTGTTAATCCCACCATTCCTTCGCCTCTAACATTCTGTCCCATGCCCGATTGACAAGCACTTAAAACTACTAAATTTGCCGCCAGTTTCAAGTTGAAAATATCCGTGAGGCGCAAAAAACCATTGACAAGATTGCCCTTGTCATCTACCATCGACATCACAATTCCTGACAGTTCGGGATTTTGGCTGTTGGCAAGGCCGTGGGTGGCGAAGTGAACGATTTGATAATTAGCTAAACTGCCGTCGGTAGCAGTAGTGCGGCTGGCATCAAAATCAATCTTTTGAGTGCTAGAAGCTGAGGGAAATAAGCTGGATATCGTTTGGGCTTCTTGGCGGGTAAATGCGAGGCGTTCGGGTGGCCATTGCCGATTAGAAGCACGAAGCGATTGATTTAAACCGAGGTTATTTGCTTCTAATTTTTCTGTTGTTGCTTGGGTAATTTTTCCTTTAATTCTTTCATCCTCTGGACTGAAAACAGGATCTGCTAAAATTGCTAAATTTCGGCTTGGTGGTTTTCTATCTCCGTAATTTTGCCTGAGAATGGCGAGAGTTGAGGCAGAAGGCAGAGTGATAATTTCATGTTCGACTATTAAGGGAACATTGGTATTTTGTCCGGCGGTTTGGGAAATATTTAAAGCTTGAAAAGGGGTATAATGCAACACGCCGTCGGGAACAATTAATAAGCGTTTGTTTCCTAATTGGGCTGCTGCGGGCTGTAAAATCACTTGACCTAGATTGGCACTCGCTTGGGCAACTTGTTGGGGAATATCTCTCTGGATTGGGCTAGTTATTGTCTCTAGGAAGTTCTTAGCTGCTGTTTCAATATCTGCGCGTTTTGGTAATTCATAGCTGGTTACTCCTGTTGATGTCACAACCCACAAATAACTGCGGTCTTTGCCGAGGGAATATTGCAATAAAATCGTGTTTTCATCGAGAATCTGTTTCTGAATTTCTGGTAGCGTTAAAGGTTGGGGTTGGGTGAGGGCAGCGTAGCGGGGGCTGGCGGTACGAATCTTGGTTTGAACTTCCTGATATTGTTGCAAAAGTGCGAGGCGCTGTTTGTCGATTTCATCGATTTTAGTTGCGTTGGGGTTGGGGCTGCTGATTGTTTCGATGCGCTGTTTTTCAATGTCATCGAGTTGCTGTTGCACGCTCTTTTCTTGTTGCAGTAAATCGGGGGAAATACCTTCGCGAATGTTGGCGTTACTTTCTTGGAGGAGTTCGAGGAGACTGCGGGCCCTCGAACGTTCGCTGGCTTCTAAGGCTTTTGTATCATAACCGGATTTAGGATTAGTTTTATGCAGTTGCATTAACAAATCGATGTAGAATTCGTAGTGGTTCTGTACTGTGGCAAAGTATGAGCTGCGGAGTTCTGGGCTGGCTATTTTGGTGCGGAGGTTTTCGATGATTTTGAGAGAGGATTCAATGTTAGTGAGCGCTTCAGTGAGATTGCCTTGAGCGCGTTTGGCATAGGCAATACCATAGAGGGTGGTAGCTTCCCCACGGCGATCGCCGGTTGCCCGAAATAGGGGAAGCGACTGGCTGTAATACTCTAGCGCTTTCTGTTTTTCTCCCAAATCTGAGTAGACTCTGCCGATGTTGTGGAGGGTGGTAGCTTCCCCACGGCGATCGCCTGTTGCCCGTCTCAGGGGAAGCGACTGGCTGTAATACTCTAGCGCTTTCTGTTTTTCTCCCAATGCTGAGTAGACACTGCCGATGTTGTTGAGGGTGGTAGCTTCTCCGCCGCGATAGCCGGTTGCCTGAAATAGGGGAAGCGACTGGCTGTAATACTCTAGCGCTTTTTGTTTTTCTCCCAAACCTGAGTAGACTAAGCCGATGTTGTTGAGGGTGCTAGCTTCCCCGCTGCGATCGCCTACTGCCCGTCTCAGGGGAAGCGACTGGCTGTAATACTCTAGCGCTTTCTGTTTTTCTCCCAATTCTGAGTAGACACTGCCGATGCTGGTGAGGGTGACAGCTTCCCCACCGCGATCGCCGGTTGCCTGAAATAAGGGAAGCGACTGGCTGTAATACTCTAGCGCTTTTTGTTTTTCTCCCAAACCTGAGTAGACAGTGGCGATATTGGTGAGGGTAACAGCTTCCCCACGGCGATCGCCTACTGCCCGTCTCAGGGGAAGCGACTGGCTGAAATACTCTAGCGCTTTCTGTTTTTCTCCCAATTCTGAGTAGACACTGCCGATGTTGTTGAGGGTGATAGCTTCCCCACCACGATCGCCTGTTGCCCGACTCAGGGGAAGCGACTGGCTGTAATACTCTAGCGCTTTTTGTTTTTCTCCCAAACCTGAGTAGACTAAGCCGATGTTGCTGAAGGTGACAGCTTCCCGGCGGCGATCGCCCGCTTCTCTATACAGCTTTAAGGCTTCTTCCAACTTGACGATCGTACCTCTTTTTGCTTCCGCTGTTCCTTGATTGTAGAGTTGTGCTGCTTCTTTTAAAGCTTTTTCAGCCGCCTCGCTACTGTTAGTTTGTGCTGTTTGTACGACTTTACCAACGGGCACGGCTGCTGCCACTGGCTGACTTAGCTGAAGCGAAAGCGCGATCGACATACCAGCCAAAAACCATTGAGTGCGATCGAACATAGCCACCCCTTTTGTATTTTTGTCAATTTTAGTCGCTAGGCTGCTTAGTGTTAAGGCAGGAAGAAGTCAGGGCGATCGGCATTTTTGCTAGAGTTAACGAGTAGTGCGATTCCCTGCGGGATCGCTACGCGGCGCGTACTGTTTCCCAGCATGAACAACATCCTAACTACCCCCGATCCCGTAACAACCCACTGGGATTGCCCCGAATGCGGCGGCACCGGTACCCTTAGCCCAGAAATTTGCCCTGTTTGTCTCGGAGCAAAATACATCGATCTCGCCACAATAACGAACTGGATGCTCGATTTTATGGAATCTCGCGGCTGCGATCGAGCTGAGATCGATCGATTGCGAACCGAAAACCCAGACCCGCTAACATTAACTTTTTGCCTCGAAGTTTGTATCGCCCTTAAATAAACAATTTACCAATTACCAATTACCAATATTCAGTGTCCCTTAACCGGATGTTGACCGTAAAAAGGCAAAGCATCCGACCAATCAGGACGACTTCCCATTTGCCACTCCAAATAAGCCAATTCCAACACGCTAGAAACCGACCAACCCAACTCGCTACCAACTTCAATCAACTGATAAGATTTTTCCCAACTTTCCAACTTTTCCTGCCAGGATTCCGCCGTCATCACAGTATCAGGAAACAACTCAGTTAAACCTGAATCTTTGTTAATTGAATAAACAGCGCCAAACAATTGTCCCCGCTGTGCAGGCATTTGCACCGCGATATCATCTCTCAAAAGCCCCCCCTTAGCAAGGGGGGGTTGGGGGGGTTCGGTATTCAAAAGCCCCCCCTTAGCAAGGGGGGATTCTGCACTCAAAAGCCCCCCCTTAGCAAGGGGGGGTTGGGGGGGTTCCGCCCAAGCCACAGCGGCCAAAGTTGAAACCGCAAAAACAGGAATATCCAACTGTTGAGCCAAAGTCCGCGCCGTCACCATACCCATCCGAGTCCCCGTGAAACCTCCGGGCCCCTTCGCCACTGCAATAAAAGCCAAATCCGCCCAAGTTTGCGGCCCAATAAACTCGACTAAATACTGATGCAAATGAGTCGCTAAATCCCGATCCAAATTCCAAGTTTTGCAGCGAGAATCCCCGGCAAAATTGCTGATGGCTAAACCGAGTTCCCGACTAGCTGTGTGCAGGGCTAAGCCGTATTTTTTAACTGATGTTCCGTCTTGGGGATTGCTATTCACGATTACTGATAATTTTCCTTAACAAAAAACAGAGGCAGAGCCACAACTAAGCAACCCAAAAGAATGCCAAATATTCCCGTATTTAAAATCCTAGAATTACCCATTCCTCCAGTCATCAAAAACAGCACTACTAAACTTGCAAATAAATTTTTATTGGCAAATTCTTTGTTTTGGGAAACTTGATGTTTCACCGTCATAAAACCCGAAGAAACTATTAGCGCAAACCACGAATTAAAAATGACTATTTGAGAGCCAAAGATAAACCAAACTAACGCAAACATTAGCGCATCTATCCAAAAATCCTGAGTTTTCAACTTCGGCAGCCAAAATTCTTGGGTAGTAACAGAGGCGATTTTCTTGAGTAATTGATTGTGTTGCAGCCGCAACAGTTTGTTTCTCAATTTAATCTTGGGATCGATTTGCAATATTTGCTTCCACTCCGGGCGGCGAGAATTGTTGACTCTTCCCAACAGCTTCACGGCTGCGACTTTATTTAACTGCAAATCGGTGAGTCTGGTGGCAATTATTTGAGATAAGTGCGGATAGTAAACGGGGTTGTCTTCGGTTCTGTTGATGACGATAGTGAGCTGTTGCTTGGCTTGACTGACTTGGATTGTAACATTGTAGGGGGCGAGATCCTCTTGCAAAGCTTGCTGAATTTCGGCTTTCTGTTGGCGAGTGAAAAGCGACACACCGGGCGCAGGTGTAAGCACCCGTTCTGCAGGCGTTTCCGGCGCGTCTAGCACCGGCGGTGCGTCTAAATACACCGGTTTGGGGTTCAAGTGCCGGATGACTGCTGATGCTGAACTGTAGCGCCGATTGGTGGCACTTTGAAGCATTGTGTCGAGGATGCGGCCGAAATCATCGCTAACAGCAGTCTTCAAATAATTTCGCCAAGCCCAAGAATCCTCTGTGCTGTCGAACAAGTCGAAGGGAGGAATTTCAGTCAGCAAGTGAATGCAGGTAACGCCCAAACTGTAGATATCGCTGGCAAAAACTGCTTTCCCCATCAATTGTTCTGGGGCTGTATAAGCGGCACTGCCGATGATTGTACCTGTTTGCGGCAACCCGGTTGCTGTTACTTTCTTAGCTGCACCAAAGTCTACTAAAACAATATCTTTTTGGAAAGGAGAGGGCTGATAGGAATTTTCTAAGGCGGGTAAAGGAGTTGGAGTTAGTCGGCGGCGAATGATATTTTCGGGTTTGATATCGCGGTGAATAACTTTGGATTTGTGGACGAAGTGGAGCACTGGCAATAAATCGTTGAGGATTTGCCGAATTTGAGTTTCGGTGAATGCTCCTTTTTGTTCTAATTCTCTGGCTAGGTTTTTGCCGTCTATAAATTCTTGTACTAAATACTGTCTCCCGTCTTGTTCAAAATGCGCGATTAATTCGGGAATCTGGGGATGTTTTCCCAAGGTTTGTAGCTGGGCTGCTTCTTGGTGAAATAGTTGAGCGGCTTTTTCGGCTGCGGTATTTTGCTGCAAAAATTGCTTGATTACGCACTGCGAAAAAATCAGGGGTTTGGTTTCATCAACTGCTAGAAAGGTTCGGCCAAAGCCTCCTTGCCCGATCGGCTTTATGGTTCGGTAGCGAGATGCGGAGGGTGTTTCTGCGTCAATAGTCAACAACAATTTTGATCCACAACTTTTGCACAATTCTGCATCCCCTGGGTTTTGCGGATTCTGACAAGTTGGGTTTAAGCAATAGCACATTGGATTTTAGATTTTAGATTTTAGATTTTAGATTGGTAATTGAAAATGGGGAATTGGGCATCGGGCATTGCGAATTGGGAATTGGTTATTGGTTGTTATCGCCAACCACTCACAAAAAACCTATAAAAAACAACAAATAGCAACCAACAACCAACAAATAACTAATGACTACTGACTACTGACTAATGACTACTGACTAATGACTACTGACTAATGACTTCTTCCTTAAGTTGGTACGAGTTCGCCTGGCCGCAATGAGGCCCATTTGCCGGTCTCTTGCTTGAAACTCTGACACCCAACTACATCCCATTCCATTTCAATTTCGTCTTGGCGGGGGCGGATGTTGACGTTGATGGTGGGTTCTACGGGGTCGAAATCGGGTGTTTCGGTGAGGTGAAGCTGTTCGTGCTGTTCTTCTACGGCGTGGTAGGTGAAGCAGCGGTCTACATAGTGGCAGTTAATACAAATACACATTCTTGATATCCTCTGTGCATTTCAAAAAGATTGGTGAAATTTGAGCTTTCTGTTAATCTAGCGTAGCAAGAGTTTAATTGTTTGTAAGGAAAGTAGATTTTTGTTGCGATGCCGATTAATTTGCCCTCTTCATTATCTCCTGATTCTTGGCCGTTTGATTTGGAACTGCTGACACCGCCTGCTTATTTGGTGGGCGGTGCGGTGCGGGATGCGCTGCTGGGGAGGCGATCGCACTATTTTGATTTGGATTTCGTTATGCTAACACGGGCCGTGAAGACTGCTCAAAAAATTGCCGATCGCACGAAAGGTGGATTTGTCTTGTTGGATGCGGAACGGCAAATTGCGCGGGTTGTATTTGCGGGCGGTACGGTGGATTTGGCGCAGGCGGAAGGGGGGAGTCTGGAGGGGGATTTGCTGCGCCGGGATTTTCGGATAAATGCGATCGCCTGCAATCCTTTTACAGGAGAAATCATCGATCCTTTGGACGGTCAAACTGATTTGCGGTTGGGTGTGCTGCGGATGATTTCGCGGTCAAATTTGGAGGACGATCCGCTAAGGTTATTAAGAGCTTACCGCCAAGCGGCGCAGTTGGGTTTTGCGATCGAAGCTGAAACTCAATCGGCGATTCGGGAATTGGCGCCGCTGTTGAGTCGGGTAGCCGTGGAACGGGTGCGGACGGAATTAGGTTATTTGTTGAGCAATCCTGACGGTGTTCCTTGGATTTGTCGCGGTTGCGAAGATGGTTTGTTTTCGATTTGGTTTGAAAGTGCGATCGACCGTTTTGATATTTTGACAAAAATTGATGCGTCTGCTGACCAATTAGCGGCAATTTACCCGGAATTAGGGAAGGAATTCGGGCGTCAGATTCGAGATACGATTAAAACGCCGTTGTTGGCGGTTGCGAAGTTGGCTATTTTGGCAGATTCTGATCCGACAATTGCTGAAACGCAGTTGCTGCGGTTGAAGTACAGCAATGCGGAGATTAAAAGTGCGATCGGGCTTTTGAAATACTTACCACAATTGCCAGCAAAACCTATCGCGGAAATGTCTTTGAGAGAACAGTATTTTTTGTTTCGGGATGTGGGAATAGTATTTCCAGTTTTAGCAGTTTTGGCGGTGGCGACGGGAGTTGCTGTTGAGGAGATTTCACTGTTAATTAATCGCTATCTGGATGCTGATGATATTATTGCTCATGCCACACAATTAGTTAGCGGCAATGATTTAATGGAATATTTGAAATTGCCCAGAAGTCCGCGCATCGGTCAATTGTTGATGGACATTCAATTAGCGCGAGTGGAGGGGAGAATTGCGACTCGCGAAGATGCACTGAAATTGGCGGCAGAGTTGGTGAATCAGTAAGTTTAAATTGATATATTTCATAAATTAGAACGGGCAAGATGCCCGTTCCACAAAATTCAACTTTCCCGTGGGGTGGGCTTCTAGCCCGCCCTAAAAAGTTAGTTTACAATGCTAAAAAATCAGAATCTTAAACAACATCCCTTAATTCTTCCGGCAATTCAAACTTGCCATCTGCACCCGGTTCAAACTCAACAACTTTCAACACAGCATCAACATTCAGCGGCCCGTAAATGTGCGGGTAATTCTCACCCGCCGCCAATTCATACTTAAGTTCAGCTTGCACTTTGTCCGAGTCAATCCAAAGCAGCAGCAATCCTGTTTGTCCCACAAAAAATTTATTAGCAGATTTAAGAACTTGTGGCAGAGTCGAACAGTGGATAAATCCTTCAGTATCTAGCGTATCGCCGCGATAGGATTGAACTTGTTTTGCTTCTTCCCACTGTTGGCTGCGGGTGATGTGAAAAATAACGCTCATAATTGAATAAGTTCTAGGTTTAATGGAGAATTGGCAGCAAAATTTGAGAGGGACAATTCCCGCCACAACTTACTGTCAGCGTGATAATTTTAGCATCGATCGCCCGCGCTTCACCGTCCGGCGCGCCCGTTCCCGGATTCACGTCGTAAGCGGGAAAGCAAGCCGCACTCAAACTCAGACGCAACGCATTACCTTTGGCAATTTGCATACAAGTTGCTTGCAGTACAATTCTTACAGGTGTTTCACCTGAATTTACCCGGACGTAACCTTGAGTAAAATTGTAGACGTTGCCGCTATCTTTGACCTCAGAAAGTATCGCACACAAATCAAAACTCGGCGCATCTGCGGTACAAAATACTTCGACAATTATATCTCCAGCTAAGTGCAAATCTGCTGTTAGCGGTGCCGAAGTGTATGTTAACACATCGGTGCGGCAGTCAATAGTCGATCGCTCGATCGCACCGGCAGGAAATGCAGCGTGACCTCCCAAGGATGGCACCGGTCGCCAAGGGTCATGTACGAATATATCATCAGTGCAAACATCCGCGCAACTATCTGTTAAAATACCAGCATCTTCTCTCATCGCGGCAAGTCCGGTACTTGCTAAAAAATAAGATTTATGATTATTATTAGGCCATTTATCAAATTTCCGCCAATCATTCCTCCCCATCTCAAATAGTGAAATTTGCCACTCGTCTAATATTCCTGTATCAACTCCTTTGAGGAATTGATCGAACCAGCGAATTTGCAACTCATCCACAGGATTTGAAGCTGCCAAACCATAATCCAACTCTCCCACTTTTCGCCCCCAAGGTAAATGCGCCCAAGGGCCAATTATCAAATGCTGCGGACAGGAACTCCGGCTCGCCATTTCCTTGTAAATATGGATTGTTCCTCGCAAATAATTATCAAACCAACCGCCAACGTGCAGCATTGGCAAGTCTAAATCTTTGATGTTTGGCGATAACTTTTCCCAATACTCGCTCGGTCGATAATTATCCAACCAATCATGATAATATGAGTCGGGTGCGAGATTTTTAATAATGTCAGGACGCGCGGGCACGGTATCGTATAGCGGGAGATTTCTCGAAGCTGCATAAAAGGCTTGATAGGCAGAAATATCGGCTTTTAAGCGAGCGGTTTCTGCCGCTAGCTGAATTGCCCAGCCGAGATTTGATTGCAGGCAAAATGCGCCGCCTTCATAGGCCCAATCTGCGTATAAATTGCCGCCTACCATTGCCGGACAAATTGTGATTAATGCGCTTGGTTTAGCAGCCGCCGCGTAGAGTTGAGTCATGCCTTGGTAGGAAAAACCGTACATTCCGACTTTGCCGTTACTTCCCGGCAAATTAGCTGCCCAATTGACGCTATCAAAACCGTCTTGTGTTTCGCTAACAAAGGGGTTAAATTTGCCTTCGGAAGTGCCGCGTCCCCGCACGTCTTGGATGACAACGATGTAGCCGTGTTTGGCGTACCATGCGGGATGGGAATATACTACTGTAGAGGCGATCGCCCTTCCGTAAGGTTGCCGCATTAATAATACTGGAAATTCGCCCTCCGCATCGGGGCGGTAGATGTCAGCATCTAAACGAACCCCATCTTTAGTTAGCATTGACGCTGTTTCTTTCGGACGAAGTTTCAGCATAAATCCTACAAAACATCAAATAAAAAAGTTCTGATAAAGGACTGAGATCCTTACTACAAACCTGATAATTGTTCGTAGGGACACGGCACTGCCCATTGGTGTCCAATTAACGTACAACCCATATTCCGGCAGGGGTTGAAACCCCTGCCTCAAAGCTAAAGTCCTCTAAAGAGGACTAAGAAAAACACTTTTCAACTCATTAGTCCTCTTTAGAGGACTTTAGCTATTAGACAGGGACTTCAGTCCCTGGCGGAATGGCGGGTGCGCGGGAGGACTGGCGGACTGATAGCTTAAGTTGACACGCTTTGGGCAATGCCGTGTCCTGTATTTCATCCAATTAAAAACTGCTATACTACAAACCTAGCAGGATACGAGTACATCCGATCGCCCAAGAACTCTCATATCTTCCTCATCGAGTTCGACTGGTGTACCGCTGCGAATTAGTTCCACAAAATCTTCATTCGGCACCATAATGCACAAAGTGTACAAACGTTCACTCCCCGTATTCTCAATTACGTGAGTCCCCGTTGGAGGCACTAACAAACTATCTCCCGGTTGAATACTAACTGTTTTGCCGTCGCAGGTTGCTTGCCCGGTTCCTTTGAGTACAAAAAACATTTCTACTGCGAATTGATGGCGGTTGGGAGGAGTTTTGCCGCCCGCATCGAAAATCTCCACGCAAACTGTTAATGAAACATTAGCTATTACCGGATCGAAGACGATCGCTAATCTATTAGTATCGCCCGGACTGATGCGAAATGCTTGGTAGTCTTTCGGAGACTTTATAACAGGAATCACGCACTGGTTTGTCATTTTTTTGTGCTTAATTGTTAATTATCGTAGGGGCGGTGCCCCCGTGCCCGCCCAGCCCCGTGCCCCCCCCAGCCCCGTACCCGCCTACTCAGTTTCTTAATCAAGAGGGGCAACCACGGGGGATTGCCCCTACACTCATTCTAGGAATCATTGCTGACTACTATTTAATTGCTTCTAACATAGCCTGAGAATCCGACAAAAAACCAAAACATTGCTTAACGTTATACAGAGTAGCTTGCCAGCAATACTCTGGAGATGTCGTAGCTGTACAATCTTTGACTAAAATACAGTCGTAACCGAGGAAATTAGCATCTTGCAGGGTAGCCATGACGCACTGATCGGCGTTTACTCCTCCAAAGAAAAGTGTAGTTCTGCCGAGGTTCCGCAAGATACTATCTAAAGGAGTATCCCAAAAGCCACTCATCCGATATTTATCAACACAAATATCCTCCGGTTTGGGTTTTAATTCATCGACAACCTGCGCCGCCCAACTCCCTGCCATCAGTACAGGTGCGTTGTTTTTTGGCAGCGGATCTCCCAAACCTACGCCGGATCCTGTGGGATTGTAAACGTGACGGGAAGCTGCACTAATATTGAGCAAATCGGGGCGGTTTCCCCAGTTTATCCAAATAATTGGTACTGCGTGCGATCGCAATTTTGGCAGCAAATTTTTTAAAGGATTAATTGGAGTTCGGGCGGGCGTTACATCTACGCCAATATGTGCTAGCCAACCGTCGGGATGACAGAAATCGTTTTGCATATCTATCACCAACATCGCTGCTTTTGCTAAGTCTAAACGCAGGGTTTTAGTTTCTGTTTCCAGGGTAACAGGTGCAGGCGCGATCGGCGATCGGGTGATATCGGCAATTTTGGCATCAACTTTCCAAGCATTCGGCGGTACGCCCAAGGTGCGGAGAGAATCAGGATTCATATTGATTTTGACTCAAAAACAATTTCAATCTTATAACTATTTGATTGTCACTAACTTGTCATATCTTAAATCTTGGTTATAATTAAGTATCCGGGGTAACTTTTTGAGAAAGTTTAGGATTTATTAACTTTATTCTCGTTGGGCGATCGCCAATGTTAGCGCCAGGGAATCATACAATAAAAATCAATGTAAATTTACAAAAAGGGTAAATCTATGAGCTTGACAATTCAAAATACTTTAATTCCGGTTGATAGCGGTTATGAAACCGCAGATGTGCAAGTGGTGGATAATTGCATAAGTGCGATCGCGCCCAATAACTCCACCTCTAATTCCCCCCCTTACCAAGGGGGGGATAGGGGGGGTCAAACAGTTATTAACGGCAAAAATAAGCTGCTGCTGCCCGGTTTTGTCAACGCGCACACTCACTCTTCAGAAATGTGGCAACGAGGCATCATTCCGCCTTTGCCCCTAGAGTTGTGGATTGCCGAATTATACGATTTTACACCTCTCGATCCCGAACAAGTTTATTTGAGCGCCTTGGGAACTGCGGTAGAAACTTTGCTGTCGGGCGGTACAAGCGTAGTCGATCATTTAGTTTTGATTCCGGGGCAAGAATTAGAGACGATCGCCGCCGCAGTTCGCGCTTATCAAGAAATCGGTATCCGCGCTTTTATCGGGCCGTTAATTCAAGATGAATCCCTGACGGCGGGAATGCCTGCGGGCGATAGCGGTATCGAACACGCGGCTTACATTCGATCGACTAAGGCCACTTTGGAATTAATGGAAACAGCCATAAAACAGTTTCACAATCCCGAAAAAGGTGTTAATATATTATTGGCGCCGACGGGAATTCAACTGTGTTCCGATGCTTTGTTTGAAGGCTGCATCGATTTGAGCGATCGCTACAATCTTTGTCGGCACGCCCACCTCTTGGAAACCCCCGCTCAAAAACAGTTAGCTTACGAAAAATACGGCTGTAGCGCTGTCGAACACCTGCAAAGAATTGGTTATTTGAGTCCCCGAACTTCTTTAGCGCACTGCGTTTGGCTGGACGATTCCGACATTGCAATTATGGCAGAAACGGGAGCGACTGTTGTACACAATCCCCTCAGTAACTTGCGGCTAGGAAGCGGGATTGCACCGATTTTGAAATACCGTCAAGCGGGAGTCAACGTATCTTTTGGCTGCGACGGCGCTGCTAGCAATGACTCTCAAGATTTGCTGGAAGCGATTAAAATTGGTTCAATTTTGCACAATATCACGGATTTGGATTACCGCCAATGGATTACACCGCGCCAGTCTGTAGAAATGGCATCCCTGGGAGGAGCAAAAGGCTTGAATCTCGCCGATGAAATGGGTTCGCTGACAGTGGGTAAAAAAGCAGATTTTGTGCTGTATGATTTAACCAGTTTATCATTGCTGCCGCGCACCGACCCGATTGGCTTGCTAATTTTGGGGCGCCCGACTAATGCGGTAGACAGCGTTTGGGTAAACGGCAAGCAAATTGTCGCCGAAGGTAAGGTGAAAACGATCGATGTTGATGCTTTGAGGCGGGAATTATTCGATCGCAGCGAGTGGACGAGCAAGCGTCAATCGCAAACGGTGAGCGAGATTGAAGCGCACTATCGGCAAGTGATGAAACTGCAAGGTTATTCTTAGTAGGGTAAAACTGAGATGTTGCACCATTGTCAGCAACAGGCTTTCCGGCCTGTTCCACAAAAGATAAATTTTCTTGTGGAACAGGCATCTTACCTGTTCATAAAAGGATTATTGAGAATGGTGCAAGATGTGAGGTAAAACTGAGATATTGCATCATTTTGAATAAGCTTTTTAAGGGCCGGCGAGGAGCAACGGCCCACAAGAAAAAAATTCACTCTTGTGGAACAGGCCGGAAAGCCTGTTGCTGAGAATGGTGCTCTTGAGTGAGGTAAAATAGAACTCTCACAATAATCATATTTGCGACAAATTGATGATTAAACTGCACAAATGGCAGCGGATACTGGCTTTAATAGTTGTTTTTACGATCGCCCTTACCTCCTCCGCGATTTTATCTCCGCGTCTTTTGGCTCAAACCCCGCCCAAAGCCCCAACAACCGAATTGCGCGGCGTCTGGCTGACGAACATTGACAGCGACGTTATTTTCTCCCGCAACAACATCATTGACGCTGTAAATCGACTGGATCAACTCAATTTTAATACCATCTATCCCACGGTGTGGCAAGGAGGCTATACGCTTTATCCCAGCGATGCAGCCCAACGAGTATTCGGACAGTCGATCGACCCCTCGCCCGGATTGAAAGACCGAGACATCCTCAAAGAAATTATAGCACAATCCCGCCAAAAAGGTATAGCAGTAATCCCCTGGTTTGAGTTTGGTTTCATGGCTCCCGCCGAATCGGAATTAGCCACACTTCACCCCGACTGGCTGGCGCAGCGGCGCGACGGTTCAACTATTTGGAAAGAAGGCAAACACGATCGAGTTTGGCTGAATCCCTTTCATCCCGAAGTCCAGCAATTCATCTCAGATTTAATTCTAGAAATTGTCGATAATTATGATATAGATGGCATTCAATTTGACGACCATTTCGGCTTGCCCGTAGAATTTGGCTACGAGCCGTTAACCGTGTCAATGTATCAGCAACAAATCAAAAGTCCTCCCTCCAACGACCCCCGCGAAACCTTCTGGGTGCGCTGGCGCGCTGACAAAATCAACGACTTCGTGGGACGAGTTTCCCGCGACATCAAATCCCGCAAAGAAAAATGTATTGTCAGCTTATCTCCCAACCCTTTTCACTTTTCTTTACCCGCCCACTTGCAGGACTGGTTTACCTGGGAAAGACGCGGCTACATCGACGAAATTGTGTTGCAGGTTTATCGCAGCGATATCAAGCGTTTTAGTGCCGAACTGGAACGGGAAGAAGTTAAACTGGCTAAACTTAATATTCCAACTGCGATCGGCATTTTAACAGGTCTTAAAAATAATTCTGTTCCCCTCAAACAAATTCAAGAACAAGTGCAAGAAGTGCGAAAAAGAGATTTCGCTGGCGTGTCGTTCTTTTTCTACGAAAGTTTGTCGAATTGGGCGAAGGAAACCCCGGAACAGCGCAATTCTGCCTTGCAAGAATTCTTTCCCACAAAGATGCAGCGCCCGCCCTCAGAAGCCAGAATTTGAAACCCACGGTTAAAATGAGAAAAAGCATACAGCGCTTAGGAATTGTCATCTTATCTTTAAGCGCTTTCCTAACAATTGGCTATCTCACTCCCACAAAGTGGGGAAATTACTCGCAAGCAGATTGCACCATGTCTCTATACGTTTCCAGCCAAGGCATTCACACCGAAATCATTGTTCCAGTTAAAAATAAATATTTTGACTGGAATCAATTTTTACCGCTAATAGAAATAGGGCGGGAGGCGAATTCTGATTATAAATATTTGTCTTTTGGCTGGGGAGATCGAGCTTTTATGTTGGAAACTCCCACATCAGCAAGTATCAACCCAGTTACAGCTTTCAAAGCTCTATTTCTCCCTACTCCGTCTACCCTACACGTTCAAACTTATCGGGTTTTCCCCCAAAGTATAGAAACCAAATGTGTGAAAATTAGCGGCAAAAGTTATCTTAAACTGGTAAAAGTTATTAAAAATTCATTCCAATTAGACGCAGCCGGTAATAAAATTAAAATTAGCTACGGCTACGACAACAGCGATAGTTTTTATGAAGCAAAAGGCAGTTACTCTATTTGGAAAACTTGCAATGACTGGACGGCAGAAGCTTTGGAAAAAGCCGATGTCAATACTCCTTTATGGTCAACGCTTTCTTCGGCGATTATGTTTCATTTAAATAGCGGCTGCGAATGTCAAAGATAAATGGTATTAACGAATGGTAATAATGTTTTACTTTAGCTTATAAAGTTTATAATGAATGATTATGTATGGGTGGGATGTTAAAGTTGCATTGTGTTTTTTAACTGGTATAATTAGCAATTTGAGCAAAAATCATGAATGTAATTCCAGCGATCGACTTATTGGATGGAAAATGCGTCAGATTATATCAGGGAGACTACGCGAAGTCTCAAACTTTTAACGACAACCCCGTCGAAGTCGCGAGACAGTGGGTAAGTGAAGGCGCGACAATGCTGCATTTAGTAGACCTCGACGGCGCCAAAGCCGGTCATCCAGTCAACCAAGCAGCCATTGAAGCGATCGTCCGATCAGTAGACGTTCCTTGTCAAGTAGGTGGCGGAATGCGCGATCGCGCCTCGGTTGCTGGTATCCTCAATTTAGGCGTCCGCCGCGTCATTCTCGGCACTGTCGCCGTCGAACAACCCCAATTAGTCGGCGAATTGTCCGCCGAATTTCCCGATCGAATTCTGGTTGGCATCGACGCCAGAAATGGTAAAGTTGCTACTAGAGGCTGGCTAGAAACTTCGGAAGTTTTAGCGACAGAATTGGCGCAAAAAATGGCCGAGTTAGGGGCGGCTGAAATTATTTACACCGACATTCACCGTGACGGTACTATGGAAGGGCCGAATTTGGACTCTTTACGCGAAATTGCTAACGCTATTTCGATTCCGGTGATTGCTTCCGGTGGCGTTAGTTCGATCGCCGATTTATTGAGTTTGCTGGCTTTGGAACCAATTGGTGTCAAAAGTGCGATCGTCGGTAGGGCAATTTATACCGGCGATATCTTGCTAAAAGAAGCAATTCAAGCAGTCGGACAAGGGCGGTGGCAGGATGTACCCCCAGATTTGGGTTCTTCAAGCTTTGCTTGATAATCATGTCGAGTTAACTGGCTACCCAATATGTAACAGTTATCAATTTTCCGACTCACAGTCAACAGTCAGCGTAGAATCGTATTTCTTACCATCATCGTAACCATGTTTTTGAACCATACAATTACAGCTTTAAGTTCTGGTATGGCATCCCTAGTTGCTCCCATACCTTTGTTAGCAACAGTCGAAGCCGAAAATTCGCCGATCGTTCTGAGCGGAGTTTTGCTCAGTTTGGTAGTGATTTATCTCGCCAGTAAATTAGGCGCGGAAGCGGCTAAAAAGTTCGATTTGCCACCGGTTTTGGGTGAACTTGTAGCAGGGGTAATTGTTGGCGTATCTGCTTTACACCTGGTCATTTTTCCCGAAGCAGGGCTGTCAGCCTCAGACTCAGGGATTATGACAGTTGTGCAATCGATTAATCATCTGTCTCCTGCCGCCCTCACCAGTGTGTTTGAATCGCAGAGTGAAGTCATTTCAGTGCTGGCTGAAATAGGCGTGATTATTCTGCTGTTTGAAATTGGCTTAGAGTCGGATATCAGACAACTCAAAGAAGTGGGGGTTCAAGCCGTCGTTGTCGCCTGTGCCGGCGTGGCAGTTCCCTTTGCCGCTGGTACTGCGGGCTTGATGATAATTTTCCACACGGCGGCGATTCCGGCGATTTTTGCGGGGGCTGCTTTGACGGCAACCAGCATCGGAATTACCTCCAAAGTTTTGTCGGAATTAGGACAACTCAAATCTAAAGAAGGTCAAATCATTGTTGGTGCAGCGGTGATTGATGATGTGCTAGGAATTATTGTCCTGGCTGTTGTCGCCAGTTTAGCCAAAACCGGTGAAATTGATGTTGTTAATGTCATCTATTTGATTGTCAGTGCAACTGCGTTTCTGTTGGGTTCTATTCTGTTGGGCGGCATCTTCAACAAAAGCTTCACTGCGGTGGTGGAGAAACTCAAAACTCGCGGCAATATAGTCATCCCGGCATTTGTCTTTGCTTTCTTCATGGCTTTTCTGGGCAACGCAATTCATCTCGAAGCGATTTTGGGTGCGTTTGCGGCTGGTTTGGTGTTGGATGAAAGCGATGCCCGCAACGAGTTGGATGAACTGGTGAAGCCGATCGCGGATTTGCTGGTTCCCATCTTTTTTGTAACCGTGGGAGCTCGCGCGGATTTGGGGGTTTTGAACCCAACAGTGCCGGATAATCGGGCTGGCCTTTTGATTGCCGTATTTTTGATTGTGGTTGCGATTTTGGGCAAGCTGATTACTGGTTGGGTGGTGTTTGGTCTGCCGGGAATCAATCGATTGGCGATCGGAGTGGGGATGATTCCTCGGGGCGAAGTCGGGTTAGTTTTTGCTGGCATCGGTTCCGCGAGTGGGATTTTGGATAAACCGTTAGAAGTCTCGATTATTATCATGGTGATTCTGACGACATTTTTAGCGCCGCCTTTTCTGCGGGTTGCCTTTGGCGATACAGTAGAGCCTCCTGCTAGTGGCGAACTTTCTAGCGAGAAAATCGTTTGATTACCGGGTGATATTAAGTCGGTTTTGAGGTGGTTGGGGGCGATCTGCTGGTATTGAATCACTTGGCGGCGATCGTCTCCCTTGCTACTCATTCGCCTCCTGGTTCAAACGGGGTGACAACCACTTCAGAGAATGCGATCGCAGTTATTTACCCACGAATGCTACAGCACCGCTTTGTAACACAGGAATTTCAATGCGGAACTCTGCTCCTTGATGGGGTTGAGAGAAACACTGGAGTAAGCCACCATGCTTATCAACTACAATTTGATAGCTGATGGATAGTCCTAATCCAGTTCCTTTACCAATTGGTTGGGTGGTAAAAAAGGGATTGAACACCTGTTGTCTAACAGTTTCCGTCATCCCTGGCCCATTGTCTTGAACTTGAATCACCACGTTTTTAGAACAATTGGGCCCAGTTTCCTTTGTGACTAGCTTCGTCCGAATAGTGATGCGACTGGGATTTGTTTGGATGTCTTTTCGAGAACGCTGATTGTCGTAGTTTTCTAAAGCATCGATCGCATTTGCCAGAAGATTCATAAAGACCTGGTTCAACTGTCCGGCATAGCACTCTACCAGAGGTAAGTCGCCGTAATCTTTAACAATTTCAATAGCAGGATGATCCGGTTTCGCCTTCAGTCGATTTTGCAAAATCATCAATGTGCTGTCAATTCCCTCGTGGATATCAACTGGCTTCATTTCTGCCTCATCCAGCCGCGAGAAGTTTCGTAGCGACAGGACAATTTCACGAATGCGATCGGCTCCTACCTTCATTGAAGTCAGGATTTTGGGTAAATCTTCACTAATGAAGTCCAGCTCGAACTCTTCAATTTTTTCCTGAATTTCGGTATTAGTTGGATAGGTTTGCTGGTAAAGCTGAATCAACTTTAGTAAATTTTGCGTATAGTCCGCAGTATGGCTCAGGTTGCCATAGATAAAGTTGACTGGATTATTAATTTCGTGAGCAACACCAGCAACAAGTTGCCCCAAACCAGACATTTTCTCTGCCTGAATAAGCTGTGCCTGAGTTTGCTGTAAGGTTTTGAGTGCAACCTCAGCTTCCTCTTTTGCTTGCCTTAACGCAGCTTCGGCTTGCTTGCGCTCAGTAACATCCAGTGCCAAGGATGCAACTCCAAGAATCTCTCCACCATCCCCTACTAAAGGCGTATTGAACCATTCGCAAATAATGGTTTTGCCGTCTTTCGTAAGATTTTCGTTGACGCTGTAGCGTCCTCCGGTCTCAATCAACAGCTCGTTCATAACTCGATCGACAGTCTTTCTGGTCGGCGCAGGCACAATTAATTCTGGGGGATGGTGTCCGATCGCCTCTTTCGCCGTGTAACCAAAAATCTTCTCGGCCGCTGGATTCCAGGCAGTGATTTTTAAGTTTAAATCCCATTCCACAACTGCCAGTGAAGTTTGGCAGAATAAAAAAGATAGCCGCTGCTCCGACGCTTTGAGTTCTTCTTCTGCCTGTTTCCGTTGAGTAATGTCAATCCCTGTTTTGATGATGTACTCAATTTCACCTCGATCATCGACTAAAGCAGTATCTGACCAGGCAATAAGTCTAAGTTGTTGATCTTTACTCACCCAACTGCCTTCATACTGCAGCGGAAAATTACCAGCTTTTAAAGACTCAAAAGTAGTTTTGGCTTGTCTAGCTAAGTCTGAGTTCGGGAACAAGTCCCAAAAGTAGCGCCCCTTCACTTCACTAAACGAGTAATGAGTCATTTGTTCGCAAGCTCGGTTAAAGCGAACGATTTGTCCCTGCGGGTCGAGCACAACTACCAGGGCACCTGCAATTTCAAGAATGGCTGAAACAAAATTGCGTTCCACTTCAACTGCTGTAATCAGTTCCTCTAACTGAGTTGCCATATTGTTAAAGGCGATCGCCAATGTCCCCAATTCGTTTTGGCTGTCGATGTTGACCCGCGTCTCTAATTCCCCCGCACTGAGTTCAGTAGCTGCCGTGGTTAAGCGCTGTAGCGGCACCACAATTTGCCGAATAAATAGATACCCAATGCCAACAGCGACGATCGTCACCAGCGTCAATGAGCCTCCCATAATTGAGAGCATTTGGTAAACGGGAGCATAGGCCTCAGCCGTTGGCAGTTCTACAACCACCGTCCAATTCACGCTCCGAACTAAGGTACTGGCTCCCAATACTTCTACCTGCTTTAGACCCAGATAAACATTAAGGTGCTTAGTATCTTCCGATGCTTTCAAAAATTGAAAAAAGGGACGCTTAGAAATATCTTGAAGCTGAAACGTTTCTGGCTTACTACCCTTTTGAGCAATGAGAAAATTACGCTCATCAACTACATAGACATAACCCGTCTTGCCAACCTCCGTTTGGGAAACAATAAACCAGAGAAAGTTGAGATTTATCTCTGCTAATAGCACCCCATCCACCTCATCTCGATCATTCCGAATCGGAACCGCCATAATTGTTGTTAGTTGGTTGGTTTGAGGATTAATTTCTACAGGACTGACATAATCTTCCTGCTGTTTGAAGGCACGAATAAACAGTGGCGAATTGGCTGGATTTTCTAATTGAAGCGGTTTATAGGGTGAAACTGACGCAACAAATTGTCCCTTCCTATTCAAAATGGCAACGGCTTCATAAGCATCATTATGACGAATCAACCCTTCCAACAGGCTCTGCTGCACTTGAGATTGAAAGTTGGTGAGTCCTTTGACCCTAGCTAAATAGCTCAGTTTTCGTTTCAAGTCATCTAGATAATTATCAATCTGCCCTCCTGCTGTCTGGCTACGCGCTTGTTGGAGCGATCGCGATTGCTGGATCTGGGCCTGAAAGCTGAGGTAGATCAGCAAGCCACCTGTGGGCAGTAAGCTCAGGAGAACCAAAAATATCAAACCATAGCGGAGCTGATGTGCAATAGAAAAGAAGCGTTGCCAGAGATGTGAAGGGGAGCTTTTGGCAATCGGCAGAGCGCGATCGTTGCGTTGATTTTGCATCGGACTTAAGGATCAATATTGGTAAATCAATTAATGCGCGCACTAAGGAGACACATCAATTTGGCCAGTCGTCACAGCTTCTCGGATGGTCTTGAAAGTGTCCTCTTCCTGAGACGTGAGACTACCACGGAAAGGGGCAAAGTCGTAGATCTTTTCCTTGAGCCCAAACTTGTAAAGTTTTCCTTCCCAGCGACCTTGCTGGGTTAACACTGCCACATTTAGCACCAGATTGGGAATGTCCTGCAGAACGCTAGTGAGGACTTTGCCGGGAGCCACTTCATACTGATCCTTTGTCCTACCAATCACAAAGACTCCTGGCTTTTGCGAAACGGCTATTAGGGCGGCTAACCCTGCCTCACCCGCGTTGAAAGTCAAAACATCTACTCCAGAGGCAACCATATCCGTGGCAATTTTGGTGGCTTTTTCCGTATCAACCCAAGAATCGAGAAAAGCAGTCGAGGCTTGAACAGAGGGATTCGTGGCTTTCACTCCCCGCCTAAACAATGCTTCTTCTTCTTGGTAAACGGGATAAGGTTCACCCACAATATAGCCAACTTTATTGCTTTTGGTCTTCATCGCAGCCAAAGCGCCTGTGAGGTATCCCACCTCACCCGATCGAAAAGCAACAGCCCCTAAATTTCTGTTATTCCCTGGATGCGTTGTAATCAGGGCAAATTTCGTGCGTGGAAATTCTTTAGCGAGCTTTTCGGCAGTTGTGGAATAGGCACCACTGGCGGCAATTATCAGGTCATAGCCGGACTGGGCATATTTGCGAATGATAGGTTCACTATTTTCACCGTCAATACTGTCAGTAATGTCTACCTCAGCATTAAATTTATTTTTGATTAGATTCAATCCTTCAAAGCAAGCTTGATCCCAACTTTGGTTGTCTTTGGCGCCTGTGGTGAGCATGGCCACTCTAAAGCTGCTAGAGGTGCTGGCTTCAGGGGCAGAGTCTAGGTTCGGAGTCGATCGACTGCAACTGATCGCAAAAACCAGAGCTAGAGCCGCCAGAGTCATGTGTTTCAAGAGAGATTGAATCAGCATAATAGCTTTTCGCAGCAAGGTTACTTTTTCTACGCCGATAAATTTGTTGAAGGCTATCTCAACCATCTTCAAAACTCTTACTGTAGCTGGGATTTAATGACTCTGACAGATTCAGCGTAAGCTGTCCCGCCTTTAAATTGTATATTCAGGGCGGGCAGGACGCTAGGGCCCCTACTCCCCACAAGACTTTATTTTTTTTTGACATACAATTTAAATGCTGCAACAGTTTAACACTCATTTAAGCTCAAAAACAAGTAAGGACACGGCACTGCCGTGTCCTTACAACTCTAACCTGCAATTAACCGAATTTGTTTGCTCTTACTTAACAAACAGCATTTCTTGATAAGTAGGCAGAGGCCACAAATCATCAGCCACTTCACCTTCCAGGGCATCCGCATACTGGCGAACCTCATCCATCAAAGGACGAATTGTTTGCGAAGCATATTGCATATGGTCTTCTGTCGAAGCAAAATCGTGCTTGCTCAAAGCCGCGCTCAATTTGCTCGTAGTATCCATCATGGACTTAACTAGCACCGCTACTTTTTCGGCACTTTCCTTTTCCATTTCAATTCCAATCTCTTTCAATTTAGAAATCGTGCCGGAAAGTTCAGCTAAATACCTCAAAGCTGCGGGGTAAACAATGGTTTTTGCGATGCTGATTACCAGTTTTGCTTCGACTTCAATTGCCAGCAAATACTGCTCAGCATAAACATCGTAACGGCTTTCCAATTCAACGGGAGTCAGAACACCTGTCTTTTCAAACAAGTCTTCAATGTATCCTTCCTTCAACACGGGTAAAGCATCTGCCGTAGTCCGCAAGTTAGCTAAACCCCGTTCCTCAACGGCCATTTTGTGCCATTCTTCGGAATAGCCGTCGCCACCAAATACAACCGCACCGTGCTCGTCCATCACTTCTTTGAGAATGGTTTGGATGGCAGCATTCAGTTCAGTTCCCTTAGCCAAATCGCTTTCTAATTTGTTAGCAATCCAGTCCAAAGAATCTGCAAGAATTGTATTCATCGCCACCAGTGGCCCGGAAACAGACTGACCGGAACCTACTGCCCGGAATTCAAACCGGTTTCCAGTAAAAGCAAAGGGCGAAGTCCGGTTTCTGTCTCCAGCATCCTTCATGAAAGTAGGCAATGTTTCTACACCTAAGTTCATAATTCCCCGACCTTTAGAGTCCTTAACTTCTCCCCGGCTAATTTGCCCGAAGATATCTTCTAATTGCGAACCCAAATAGACAGAGATAATTGCTGGTGGAGCCTCATTTGCACCCAATCGGTGGTCGTTGCTGGCAGTAGCAACTACCGCGCGCAATAGCGGCCCGTATTTGTGAACTCCGCGAATCACAGCGCCGCAGAACACTAAAAATTGTATGTTCGAGTGCGGTGTATCGCCTGGGTCTAATAAGTTGCCTTGGGTGGCATTCCCTACCGACCAGTTGACGTGTTTGCCGGAACCGTTAATGCCGGCGAAAGGCTTCTCGTGCAGCAAACACATAAAACCGTGTTTCTTCGCAGTGTTGCGGAGAATTGTCATGGTTAATTGTTGGTGGTCGCTGGCGACGTTTGCAGCTTCAAAAACTGGTGCAATTTCAAACTGACCGGGAGCTACTTCGTTGTGGCGGGTTTTGGCAGGAATTCCCAGCCGGTACATTCTTTCTTCTACTTCCTGCATGAAGACTTGAACGCGCTCTGGAATCGCTCCAAAATAGTGGTCGTCAAATTGCTGACCTTTGGCAGGAGGTTTGCCAAACAGGGTGCGACCTGCTAGCAGTAAATCGGGGCGGTTGTTGGTGAAATTGGCATCTACCAGGAAGTATTCTTGTTCGGAACCGCAACTGGAATTTACCGGAGCAACTTCGGTATTGCCTAATAGCTTTAACACTCGAGTTGCTGCTTTGTTCATGGCGGCAATGGAACGCAAAAGCGGCGTTTTCTTGTCTAAGGCTTCACCTGTCCAGGAGATGAAAACAGTAGGAATGCACAATGTCATGCCGTTGTCTGTTTCCATGACATAAGCAGGGCTGGTGACATCCCAGGCTGTATATCCGCGAGCGGCGGCGGTGGAACGGATGCCGCCGTTGGGGAATGAGGAGCCATCGGGTTCGCCTTGTACGAGAACTTTGCCTGCAAATTCTGAGATGACGGAACCGTCGCCTTGCACTGAGATGAAACCGTCGTGCTTTTCGGCGGTGCCGTTGGTTAGCGGGTAGAATACGTGGGCGTAGTAGAGGGCGCCTTTGGAAATAGCCCAATCTTTCATTGCTACTGCAACTACATCAGCTACGGAAGCATCGAGTTTTTGGCCGGTTTGAACGGTGTTTTTTACTGATTTGAAAATGCTTTTGGGCAGACTTTCTTGCATCTTGCTCAGAGTAAAAACGTCTGTTGCCCACATATCTTCTAGCCGCTTGGGAGGCCGACTAGGCATCAGTTTGCGGTTGACGATTTGAGAAATTGCTTGAACGCGCGATTCGTTTCCACTCATGGTTATTTTTATTGGTATTGCGGGACGAGTAGTTGAGAAAAAATAGATGTTAGCAAAAGTCTAACGATTGACGAATATGTTGTTGGATTTACCTAAGATTTTGCACCATTCTCAATAACGGGCAAGATGCCCGTTCCACAAGAGATCAATTTTCTCGCTTCACAGGCCGTCCAGCCTGTTCATAAAAGGCTAATTGAGAATGGTGCAACATATGAGATTTACCCAACATTTTTTGTCAAAGCTAACTTTTGCGAGAATGCCTTTTTTGGCAGGCTCTACAAGATTGGATGAGCGAGGCGCAATCACTTCGCCGTCCACCGGGCGTGAGAATCCAGTGTGAGATGCGGTTGGATTTCGGTTATTAGCAAGAAGATAGATGGCAAGAGCCTGTACAAACTTGAGTCAACATTATAGATGTCTGCACTGCACAAATTTAGTAATTAATCTTTACCCTGGTCAGCTCAAAAATTTTGTGCGAATCAATTCCGATGAATTCAGGTCAAAACTACTTATGGTTTTTAACGGTTCGACGATCGATAAATCGCAGTCCAGCAAACAACGCACTCGTTTAGGAGTTTTGGAGAATTATGGAGAGTACACAATCTACACTTGGAGAGTTTAAACAATCATTAACCAAATAAATGTATTGTAGGCTACAGAATTTTAGGTTTTTTTCAGAAAGGTCGATCGCACCAAGCGCACACAACCGCAGGATTTCAGTTTAACAGGACGCGGGGCGCTCAAACTAAGGGCGATCGTACTCGCATAGGGCATAGGGCATAGGGCATAGGGCATAGGACATAGGGCATAGGGCATAGGGCATAGGGCATAGGGCATAGGGCATACCTCACTTTCTTAAGAACTGCTATATGATAAATAAAGTCTGGCAACTCTTCTAAAAGTTGGTGCGACAATTTGCCGTAGAAATCTTTACGAGATTTGGGAACTTATTAAACTGTTATAGCCGCAGTTTATTGAGCATAAATGAGTAAGTTGATAGTTTTTATTTAACTCGTTGGTAATCAGAAGACTTCAGAGTATGAGCCAAAAAGCGTTCTGTGTAGTACAAAGCTAATTGATTGCTCGGGCCATTAAAAACTGCATCAAAAGCGTGTTCAGCCCAAGGAATTTCGAGCAAAATAGCCGGTGAAGCGAAGCTATCCCGTAGGGAATCGCCCGTGGCTCGCAATCGTTGGTAGAGCGATCGACCAAACTTGGGCTGAACGATATGGTCGCGACCTGCATAAACCAGTAGAGAAGGGGGAAGATTCGGTTTAATATAATTGATGGGAGAAGCCCGACGGTAAAGCTCGTTGAGTTCGTCTGGCGTTCCTCCCAGAAAGGCACGCAAGACGGCTCGAACATTTATGGCATCAGGAAAAGGTGGGTCATTGTATCCCCGGATCAGGTCATTTGGCCCGTAATAGTTGACCACGGCTCGAACTGGAAGCACACTAGAATTATAAGCAGTTAGCATTGCTAAATGGGCACCTGCAGACCTTCCCATCAGAGCAATGCGATCGAGATCGATGTCCCAATCAGCAGCATGAGTTTTGATATAGGAAAGAGCGGCTTGTACGTCCTCAAGCTGAGCAGGAAATCGATACTTGGGAGCGTGGCGGTAAGCAATTGCAACCACACAATAGCCTTGGGCGGCCATATAACGGCTGAATTCCTCATTGGAATCGGGATTGCCTCTTTGCCAAGCTCCCCCGTAGAGTGTGATAATCGCCGGATATTTGCCAATTTGCATCGGCCGGTAAAGGTTTAATTGTAGTGAAACTCCGTCAGGTTTGGCAAATCCAATAGCCCGATCGATCCTAACCTCTCTGATGGGAATTCCTCGGAAGGCATCTGCGAGGATAAACGGTTGAGGGCGTAGCTGCGCGCGATGGGCTTGAGGAAGGGCTGCTAAATAGTTTTCCCCTAAAACTGCTTGCATTTGGGTAGCTATCGCTGTATTGGCTGCTGGGAACTGCATCAGGGGAAGCAGGCCCAGGATGAGGGCGAACAGGTTACAAATGAGTAAAATAATGTAGACTTTGCCTTGATGCCGTCTGAGCAGGTTCAGCAGAAGGGCGATCGTATTGATACCAACCAACCAAGGACTGATTTCTGGTGCTCCCACCGCCAAAGGGTACAGGAACATCGTGGGTGCTGGTACGATGATCCAGAGACTGAGAAATAGGGCGATCGTACTCAGGAACCAAGAAATAAATGGCGTGACTAAGAATGCTGCTAATAAGGGTAACTTTTTGCGGTTATTCTTGTGGATCATCGGATTTTTGCAGCCTAACTTTTAATCAGTTTAAATTAATCTGGCGGTTTTTATTGGTAATATCATGTCCGGTCGAGCGACCGCGATTTTTGTAGGGGCGGGTTCACCAACAATACCGGCCAATAATTGACCATCTCAAAAACCCGCCCCGACCGGGATATTAGAGTTAATTGATCGGACATGATATAAGTCGATCGCCTCTGGCATTACCAAACCAGCAGCTTCATTGACTCCGACATCCTGCGGCGAGCGAAAATGCTTTGCATCGTTCTATTTTCTTCTTTGGGGTTGTTCGCTGTTTCTGGGAATGTTAAGCTGAGGTTGTCCCGCTAAACTAGCTTTATGGGCTGTTATATCATGTCCGATCGATTGACCATAATATCCCGGCCGGGCGGGTTTTTGAGATTGTCAATTATTAGCAGATATTGTTGGTGAACCCGCCCCTACCTGATTTCGGGCGAAGCGAAGCGGAGGGAATCGACCGGACATGATATTACTCATCAAAAGTTTGGCTATTATTCCAATTTTGGTATTTAGACAGGACTTAGGCACGGGTGTCGAGAAACCGGTTTTTTTTACGAGTCTACTTCTTCGTGGCGCTAGGCGATTCCCAATAAAAAAACCCGGTTTCTTTACTGACTCGTTAAGCCTCGAAGTTTATCTCGAAAATAACAGAAGCTTGGTGACAAATTCTTATCTACGTCCATGTGGGGAGGAATATTGTTAGCCCAGTTTGTCTTCTCTAAACCAATTGCTTGCCCACCTTGTTGAGATAAGTTTTGTACACCACCGGAAAACACCGCCTCAGCTAACTTCTCCCATGTACCACAGATACTATCATTGGTGTAAGAATTTAGGACTGCTTCTTTTGCTCTCGGATAAGCTGCCTTAACTGCTGCTAAATCGCCTAGATACCATGCTTCTCCTTCTTCAATTGCTATGCAAAATTGCGTCTTTGGCGGAGGATTACACTTATCTACAATATCTAGTAGTTCTTTGCGAAACGTACTGAGGCATCGGTTATCTAGATCGCAAATTACAATGAGGACAAAAGAGTAATCAGGACAGTCAGATAATGTTTTACCCCATCCTTGAACAATTTTCGGAAGTAGGTCGAGCAAAATTCGTTTTTTTGCATCAGAAGTAGAGTTTATATCTTTAGGAACCTTATGCCCAAGTCCTTTGTAAGAACTGATCTTAAATGTGTGTTCGGTGCTAATAATCTTTGGGATAAGAATTTCAAGAGCCGTTTTTCCAGAAATATCCTCGACAAGTATCTCAAAGTGCATTTATTCACCTTTTATCTAGATAATCGCTGTACCAAAGTCCGCCAAGGGGCAATCCTTCAGAAACAAGGTTATTAATGAGAGGGTCTTGGCTAGCTCGTCTGATTGTAGAAAAACCATCCTCGCCCTTTTCAAGTACCCAAACCTCTTCAGGGTTAAGAGCATCTACAAAATAGGGTTGATGTGTTGTAACAAATACTTGCGATCTTTTTCGAGCTGTAGCGTGTTCTCGAAATTCTCGGACTAGAGTTTCTAAAAGCTTATGGTAAAGTCCGTTTTCGGGTTCTTCTATGCACAAAAATGGCGGTGGTGAGGGGTCTTCTAAAAGAAGGAGATAGGCAAATACCTTCAGTGTTCCGTCTGACATTTGTTGAGCATAAAATGGTTCTTGAAAACCTCGATCGTTGAACTGCAGCAGAAGTCTACCGTCTGGACTTTTAGCGGTGCTAATCTTTGCCACGCCTGGAATCTTACTAGATATTTTTTGCAGAATTGATTGGAATTTCTTAGGATGCTCTCTCTCCATAAATTGAACCACATTTCCTAGATTATCTCCATGAATATTCAAATGTTTTTGTGGCCCAGCCAGAGGTAAGCTACGGGCAGCGTCTGGTGTGAAATAGCTGAGATACCATCCTTCGATAAATCTACGAAATGCGGAAATTCTTGGGTGTTGTTTGAGCGCTCCCAAAGTAGCAATTCCCAGTTTTCGCTTGTCGTCAAGTTCAACTATTTCCTTTTCTTTACTTTCTTCTGATCTCTCACCTATTTGGATTTCTTCTATTAAATTGTTTACATCAAATTCTCCTCGATCTTCATCAACTAGCTGACCTCCTTCTTCACCTTTCCATGCTAAGCCCTTACCTTCATTCAGAATCAAAAAAGAATAAGGTTGTCCTTTTTTTTCGTTTTTTCTCCGTTGTCTAAGTCTTTCTTTTTTTACATACGGTCTTTCAGAAGAGTCAAGGTCTATTGCCAAATCATAGGTGATTGGTCGAGCGTTACGATCCTCTTTATAGTAAATCTGAAACTCAACACTTCCCTTTTGTCCTTGGGATCGAATTCTCTCAAAACCTCCCCGCCCACGGGCATCACAGGCTTCTTCGACTCCCCCTTTTAAGCAGTCTGCAAGAAAGCCAAAAGTGTCAAAAAGCGTGCTCTTCCCAACACCATTTTTACCGATAACGGCTGTCATTGGCGTTAGTTCCTCGGCATTTTGCGTATTCCACAGCTTGCCCATAGTAATATCACGCAGCGAGCGGTAATTTATTACCCTAAATCCTTCTATTTTTGCCACTTAAGTTCCTCTGCTTCATTAGGAATGTTATAAGTTACTCTAACCATATAACAATTCAGTAACTCTAACATTATACTTGATTTTACTTAAGCCGATCGCCCATAATGCTCGGTCTTAACCCACTCGGATCGCAGTAGTTGTTATGGATAATCTCCTAGCACATAAGTTGGCGGTGATTGAACCGTTGATGCAAGCGGCTGGTTAAGCGTGTCCTGAATTTATCACCCTCCCAGGATCGATCGAATAAACATTACTTAATTTTTGCTTTTGCGGCCCTAGATTCCACTGTGAATCCTGGAATATCTTGCAGTTCAGTTTCGCTCAAACTGTACTGTTCGCAAACCAAACTCAAACGAGTGCCGGTACTTTTAACGGCGTTGACAGAGTGAGTCAAATCTCCTTGAAAATAGATTAGCGAGTTGGCTTGTGGCTTAATCTGGCCGACTTGCTGTTTGTTGCGCCGCAGTATCAATTCTCCTCCTTGCAAGTTCGGCGGTACTTGCACGTATAAAACGCTGACGGCTGCGGGAGGTTCAACTGTTTTGCAGTACGATCGCAAAGATCGATCGATATGCGGATCGACGCGGGAACCTTCACCCAGCAACAAAGGGTTGAGGTAAAAAGCATTGCATTCAGGCAGTAATGCTTGGTCTAGATAGGGTTTGAACAAAGGGAACCGCCGTTCTACTTCGGCGATTTCCGAACGTTGAAACACTACGGAAAACCCTTTTGTGCCAATGAAATCGCGATTGAGGTTGTTGATTGCTAGATAAGGGGAGGCTAGAATTGCTCCTCGCAAGTCGTTGAGGTAGTCGATCGAGAAAGCGTTAGGATGTTGACTATAGTATTTCAAGGCACTCAAAAATCATCAAAGTTCAAGGAAACAGCAGATAGAAATGTAGCAATCGCTCAGACTTGGGATTGCTTCGTTTCTCGCAATGAGATAATAATGTTTATTTGTGTCCGCGTACTTAAGTCAAAGGTTTTTCTTAACTGCGGGCGATCGCCCGGAAGTCTCGCAACCGACTAGCAACGGCAGAATATCAGTATACAGGCGATCGTTGTGGTGATTCGATTATATTTGCAGTTTAATTATACATGATGCTGCTGGGAAGCCGATCGCCCATTTATTTTAACTTGTCCAATTGCAGGGGCGATCGCAATTTCCGCGATCGCATCCGGCCTCTGTTTTATCACCGATTTCTTGAGTTTGCTAGCTGGAAAACAGATGCGTGTTGCTGGTGTATAGGAAACATCTTGCTAAAACCAGCAATCCGTGCATTAGGTAAAACTGCTGGGAGGGCGATCGACAATATCTAACTGGCGAGAGAACGTTAATAAAGTTTACAATTAGAGAATGTGGTCTAAGAAATACCAGCAGTCGCAACAGTTACTCAGTAATTATTTCAGATTAAATTAACATTTCACAGTGGAAAAAAGCCAAGCTGCCAGCTATAATTAAAGAGTAAGGGAAAAAAAATAACTCGCTGAAACGATAACGATATGGCAACAACATTGTACGAAAAAATGGGTGGAGAGCCAGCCATTAAAGAGATAGTCGATGATTTTTACCGCGATGTTTTGGCTGACGAGATAGTGAGCCACTTCTTCGATCATACAGACATGGAAAAGCAGCGCCGCCATCAAACTGCTTTTATCTCCTATGCCCTTGGCGGCACCAAGCAATACTCAGGCCGTTCAATGGAGAAAGCACACGCAGGTTTGAATTTACAGCCTGAACACTTTGATGCAATTGTGAAGCATTTGACCGATGCAATAGTTGCCCACGGCGCATCCCAAGAGGATCTCGATGAAGCGCTAGGTAAGATCGCGACTTTGAAAGAGGCTGTTTTGTACAAGTAAGATCGAGTGAATGCAACTGGGTTTTTGCAGCCACTAGAATAGTGATAAAAGTGGAGATTTCGTAATTGTGAAGCGAAAGCTCCACTTTGTTTTTTGCCGGATATAATGAACCGCTTTCGAGGCGAAGGAAGTAGCCTGTAGGGTTCGTCAGCTCGCTCACTTATTAGGCAAGAAAAACGCTGCGGCCCGTGGCACCATACAATACTATTTTAAATGCGTAACAGCTTAAGTAGATTTAGTAAAGTACAGTAATTGTTCGGCCATCCATGAGAGCGACGCTGATTGTTTCTTCGGTGAAGTACAGGTTTTTAACTCTATCGCCGGCAACCTCATGCCACCGCATATCCCGTATGAGGGCGGGCGTTGGGCGG
This sequence comes from Microcoleus sp. AT8-B5, assembly GCF_036705565.1. Taxonomy (NCBI): domain Bacteria; kingdom Bacillati; phylum Cyanobacteriota; class Cyanophyceae; order Oscillatoriales; family Microcoleaceae; genus Microcoleus; species Microcoleus sp. AT8-B5. The sequence continues at coordinate 47,569 of NZ_JAUBUY010000008.1, read as the reverse complement.
TTGAAACCCCAAGACAATCTGATCTTTCCCAATCCCGGCTTCGACTAGCTCATTTGTAATCCCATCCTCAATGCCATCGCGTTGAATCCAAATTTTGTCATCAATAATTTGGACGTGAGTTATACATCCATGCACTCGCCGTTTTTGCTGCCAACCCACATCAAACAGCATAAAGTGATTGCGATCGCGATCGACAATTAAGTGCTGATCGATTTCTCCAAAAGAATAGGGAATTTCTGCATACTTTCTTAAAATGGTCTCGATCGTTTGCCGATAAAACTCTAAGTTATCCATCTTCTAACCTCCGCTGTGTTCGCATCAAAAATTAGCAATTTTAAGTGATTAATTTCAACCATTAATTGTGGCAGCTCCTCTGAAAAAAAATCTAAAAACACGCTTTCTGGAATGGCTAAGTACAACAAACGCGCCGAATTCTGCCGCTCCAAAACTTGTGAATACATGATGTATTGACCTAGCGCCTGCTCCAAATCATGTACGGGTGATGGGCCGATAAAGCTTTTCACCTCCACTGCAATCCGCTGACCTTCTTTCTCTGCTGCCAATAACTTCTGTGCACCCAAATCTATATAAGCCGAGCGTCCTCCTATCTTCAAGGTTAAGGGATCGTTAGTAATCGTCCAACCATCATTTTCTAGAGCCGTTCTCACCGTATTGTGGTAAATGTCTTTAGCCATCTTCAGAGTACCTCATCCAACTTAATGTCGGCTCCTTGTCGCCCATTATACCCTGGCTACGGGTGGGGAATACTCAGTTTGGCTATAGTTCAGCCTTTTGCCAGATGACAACCCTTAACTGCTCATAGCAAAATCGATAATATTTCGAGTCAGAGTGTATGCCGCAATACTTCGGAAAACTCCAAACAACCGAACAGCCTTGGTCAATTATTGGCTCTGTACAATCGATCGATAAAACCGATTCCCTACGGGATAGCTGCGCTTCACGCACAATTCACTTCAACTGTACCAATTCCTCCCTAAACATCAGCATCCTCGCACCGAATTTAATCCGAGTGCGAATGTCCCCAAACCCCCCCCACCTAGGGCGGGCACGCAGGCACCGCCCCTACAAGGGGGAGGAAGAAATTATAGACCAACCCCCCCTTAATAAGGGGGGGCTAGGGGGGGTAGAAAGCCGATCGCACTCAATAACAGTCCCTGACGAAGAGTGGGAAATTATACCATTTGAAGTGCGAGAAACAGACGAAAAAATAGAAATTGAAACATCACAAATATTGATTTCCGTAAAGCGCGATCGCACTTCCATCGAATGCTTCGACAAATCGGGAAAACCCTTTGCTAGCGACTGCGATCCCAGTATGGGATGGCGCACCGGCGCAACCGCAGGCTGGAAACGCATCGAAGCAGACGAACACTTCTACGGTTTCGGCCAACGCACCGGCTTTCTCGACAAACTCTCGGAAGTCAAGACAAACTGGACAACCGACTCCCTTGACTACAATTCCCTCACCGATGAAATGTACCAGGCGATCGCATTTTACATCGCCATGAATCCCGATCGCGCTTACGGCATTTTCTTCAACACGACATTTTGGAGTCAATTCGACATCGGCGCCCAACAACCGGGAGTTTTGCGGATGGAAACCAGAGGCCCGGAACTCGACTACTACATCATTTACGGCCCGGAACCCGCCCAAATTATCGCCACCTACACGCAGTTAACCGGCCGGATGCCGCTTCCGCCAAAATGGGCGCTGGGATACCACCAATGCCGCTGGAGCTACGAATCCGAGGACATTGTGCGCGAGTTGGCGAAGGAATTTCGCGATCGGGCGATTCCCTGCGATGTCATCCACCTCGACATCGACTATATGCGCGGCTACCGCGTTTTTACCTGGAGCCCGAAGCGTTTCCCCGATCCCGCGAAACTGATCGCAGACTTGAAAGCAGCGGGTTTTAAGGTTGTCACGATTGTCGATCCCGGTGTCAAGTACGAACCGGAAGCAGATTATGAAATATTCGATCGCGGTGTAGAAAATGACTATTTCGTCCGCACCGCAGAGGGAAAGCTATTCCACGGTTACGTTTGGCCGGATAAAGCGGTGTTTCCCGACTTCCTGCGGCCGGAGGTGCGCCAGTGGTGGGGCGAATTGCACAAAACCCTGACAGATATTGGGATTGCGGGGATTTGGAACGACATGAACGAACCTGCGATCGCCGAACGGCCTTTTGGTGACGGCGGCGAACACATCAGCTTTCCCCTGGATGCACCGCAAGGCCCGGAATCCGATCGCACAACTCACGCGGAAACCCACAATTTGTACGGTTTAATGATGGCGAAAGCTTGTGCTGAGGGGTTGCAAAAAGTGCGATCTGGCGAGCGATCTTTTGTGCTGACGCGATCGGGTTTTGCGGGCGTTCAGCGTTACTCGTCGGTGTGGATGGGCGACAATCAATCGCTGTGGGAACACTTAGAAATGTCGCTACCAATGCTTTGCAATATGGGGCTTTCCGGCGTGGCGTTTGTCGGTTGCGACATCGGCGGTTTTGCGGGGAATGCAACGGCTGAATTGTTCGCGCGGTGGATGCAGGTGGGGATGCTGTATCCCTTGATGCGCGGTCATTCGGCCATGAGTACGGCGCAGCACGAACCGTGGGTTTTTGGCGATCGCACTGAGAAGATTTGCCGCGAATACATCAATTTGCGCTATCAGTTGTTGCCTTATATTTACACGTTGTTTTGGGAAGCTGCGACGACGGGAACGCCGATTTTGCGACCGCTACTATATCACTTTCCGCGCGATCGCACAACTTATCACCTTTACGATCAAGTATTACTCGGCCCGTCGCTGATGGCTGCACCTGTTTACCGGCCGGGAGTTGAGCATCGCGCCGTGTATTTGCCGGAGGGGACTTGGTACGATTGGTGGACGGGTGAATGCTATCAGGGCCCGATGCACATTTTGGCTTATGCACCTTTGGAGAGAATGCCGCTTTACGTGCGGGGCGGGGGCATAATTGCGATCGCACCTGTGAAGCAATTTGTCAGCGAAGAACCCCTTGAGTCATTGAAAATGCGAATTTGGCCCGGAAGCGGTGAATGGACGCTTTATGAGGACGATGGACACAGTTTTGAACATGAAAAAGGTGTCTGGGCTACGACTAATTACAAGGTGTATTTGGAAGGGGAAAAAATCATCGTTGAAATTGCCGCGCGAGAGGGTCAATTTTTGATATCTGAACGCGAAGTTATTGTGGAAGTTGTTGGCGTTGGCGAACAGCGATTTACAGATGATGGTACGGTGCGGCGTTTGACATTTTGATAACTTTGGCATAAAGCGGTTTATGCTATGGTGGGATTGATTCAGGGCGATCGCTCGATCTGGCAGAGTTTGAGATGGAAAGGGCGATCGTATCCTGAAAATCTGGTCAGCCTGTGATTCCGGTGTGGTGCGATCGAATTCATCAGTCGGTAGCAAAGATGTTAGCGGGGTAGAGAAATCCCAAAAAAACAGCCAACAAATTCGGCAAAGGGGTTGGATAAATTGTAAACCTGTCAAGATTGTGGACTATCGCGGAATTGAAAGTTTGAAAATTATTCGATTGCAGCCAGGCTTTTTATTTTCGCCAATTCAAACCTTACTCAACAAATGGAGGAATAAACCATGCTAATAGAAGAATATTTTGAATTTTTAGCCGAGGATGACATTCGAGTAAAAGGGACAAGAGTAGGAATAGAAAGCATCCTCTATGAATATATTTATCATCAACGTTCACCAGAGGAAATCATCAAACACTTTTACACTTTGACCCTGGATCAAATTTACGCAACAATCCTGTATTATTTAAACAATAAAGCCGTCTTAGATAAATATATCGAAGACTGGCTAGAATGGTCACACCAACAAAGAAAAGCCCAACAATTAAACCCTCATCCAGCTTCGATTAGACTGCAAAAAATTAAGGAAGAAAGAACTAAAAAAAATGGTCCTCAAGTATCTAATGGATGAAAATATTGACCCGGTTTATCCTACTCAAATTCGGAGTAAACAAGTAGAATTAATTATTCGGGTCATTGGCGAACCTTTTATACCAGCCAAAGGAACTAAAGACCCTGAAATTTTAGAATGGTGTGAAAAATATGACTTTATCCTAGTCACGAATAACCGTAAATCTATGCCTGTTCACTTGAACGATCATTTGCAAGCCAATCGTCATATTCCTGGAATATTTATTTTAAATGCGAATTTAAGCGTTGGGCAAAACATAGAGGAATTAATTTTGATTGCCGAATGTTCTTTTCTCAATGAATATCAAGATCAAATTATTCATCTACCTATCACTAAAGAGGTTTCCTGATGACTCAAGCTATACCCAAGTTAATAACTTTTGATGACTTCCTGGAATGGAAGCCAGAAAAAGGACACCATGAACTACATAACGGAGTTATTGTTGAAATGCCCAATCCAACTGGTAAACACTCAGCGATTGCCGGTTTTCAGTCGCTCGAATTGGGCTTTGAAATCAGGCGATTGCAACTTCCTTACTTTATTCCCAAGGAATGTACAATTAAATTTAGCGATAACTCTGGCTACGATCCTGATGTAATTGTATTAGATAAACAAGCTGTAGAAGCCAATGAGCCTCGATGGGAAAGAGAATCAGTCATCACTCAGGGAAATTCCGTTAAATTAGTTGTTGAAGTTGTCAGCACTAATTGGCGGGATGATTATGCCCACAAAATGATTGACTATGAAGCACTAGGCATTCCTGAATATTGGATTGTAGATTATTTGGGTTTAGGTGGTAGCCGTTATATTGGTTCTCCGAAACAGCCGACTTTATCAGTTTATCAGCTAGTAGATAGCGAGTATCAAATTAAGCTGTTTCGAGGAGATGAAAGGGTTGAATCGGCAGTGTTTCCAGAGTTGAATTTGACCGCAAAGCAAATTTTTAACGGTGGGTCAGTGTAATGCACTGATAAATTTTCAACCAACCTGGGCGTGAGGATAAAGAAATAGAAATTATGTCATCATCATTTACAATGATTAACCGAGCATCTGGTATAATCTACATAAATAACTTAGATGAACTTTTATTATCACCACATTTATGCTATAACCCTATCACCTAGCTAATTTGTTGCTTGTGGCTGGCAAAAAATCCGAAAGTTAATGATTGGGAGAGAAATAGAATGTCTACAAGAATTGAAGAAGTTAAGAAGCAGTTATCTAGTCAAAGTGAGCAAGAAAGACTTGCTGCTTTATCAGAGACTCTCAATTATGGTCAACAAGGTTTAGAACTATTGATTGAACAGTCTATCAAAGATCGATCGGAGAGAGTCAAACAATTTGCCTACAGAGTTTTTCGTGCTGATAATTATTGTTTGAGGGCAAATGCACCAGAAAGCTTAACACCTTCCCCAACAGACGTTATTACTTCTCTGGCAATAAGTCCAGGTAATAGTATTTTAGTAGGAGGGAGTTGGAAAAAGATTTGGGTATGGAATTTGCAAACAGGGGAAATAATTCGTAGTATTGAAGGACATTCGCACTGGGTTTTGTCAGTTGCTATTAGTCCTGATGGCAATACCTTGGTTAGCGGAAGTGCAGATAAAAATATTAAGGTATGGAATTTAAAAACAGGGCAGCTTATTCATACATTAATCGATCTAAGTTGGCATTCTAGTTGGGTTACTGCTGTTGCGATCGCTCCCGATGGAAAAACCATTGTTAGTGGTAGCACCAACAAAACCATCAAAATATGGGACTTAAATACTGGGAAATTAAATGAAACTCTACAAGATCCAAAGGAACTATCTTCTGTTTTGAGCTTATGTATTAGCCATGATGGAAAAGTTATCGCTTGTGGAAGCACTAATAATAAAATTACCTTATGGAATTTGGATAGCGGTAAACTCATACGCAGTATTGAAGGACATTCAGCTTGGATTCAATCTTTAATTATTACTTCAGACAACACAACCTTAATTAGTGGCAGTCGTGATGGTGTTGTAAAATTTTGGCAATCAAAATCTGGAGAACAATCTTCAAATCAATCAGGTTCAGCTTTGGGTAAAGGTTTAGTAGATGTAGCAGCTACTGTCGCAGGGTTTTCATTAGGAGGGCCTATAGCTGTAGGGGCTTGGGTATTAGGTAGAATTATTGTTGCCGCAGCAGATAATGGAGGTGTTTCTGTACTACCTCTTCAAAATTTAGAATGCACCAAGACTTACCCAAATAATCAATCAATTAATTCTCTAGGTTGTAATATCAATCAAAATATACTTGTAGTAGGTGTTTCCAGAGAAATTAAAATCTTTGATTTAAGATATAATTATAATAAAGTCATCTACACTTTACCAGAGCAGCCTGATTTTATTAGCTCTGTAGCAGTTAGTCCTAATGGAAAAACTCTTGCTGTTGCAGGGAAAGATTGGGTAACATTATTGGAACCACAAACAGGAAAACCACTTCATGCTATTAAGGGATGTTCTTATCCAAAATTAAGCAAGATTGTTATTCATGAAATTTCCCAAGCACTCACTTGTGGTCAAGTTCAATATTTTACTGTCCAAGGTTTAGACCAGAATAATAGAGATATCAACCTTAACGATAAAGATGTTGAATGGGAAACTACTGGCGGTAAAATCAAACAAGGTTTATTTACAGCAGGTGAACGGGAAGGAAGATTTGAAGTTAAAGCAAAGATAGGAATTTTTGAGACTTCTGTCACAATTACTATTATTCAGCCCCCTAGAATCACTGAGATTTCTGTTACTCCTTCTAGGATTACTTTAGAGTTTGGTAAAACGCAACAATTTACAGCACAAGTTTTAGATCAACGCAGAAATCCCATGCCGGAAACTGTATTGTGGGAAGTAAGCGGAGGTGGAACGATCGATCAAAATGGCAATTTTGTAGCTGGAAGCGATCGAGGTAAATTTGAAATCATCGCTTCAGTCAGTTCAATTCGTCGAGTTATCCCAATTACGATTATTGAACCTCCGAAGCTAACAGAACTAATTATTATATCGTCAACATCTCAATTAGAGTTTGGGCAGAGTTTTCAGTTTCAAGTTAAAGGAGTAGATCAGTATGGTGACAGCATACAAACTGGGAGAATTACTTGGTCAACAAGTAGCGGCGGTGGAATAATTGACCAAACTGGCTATTTTATAGCTGTCAACAAGCAAGGAAACTTTGAAGTTATCGCTTCAGTTAGTTCAATTCGTCGAGTTATCCCAATTACGATTATTGAACCTCCGAGGCTAGCAGAACTAATTATTACATCCTCAATACCTCAATTAGAGTTTGACCAGAGCTTTCAGTTTGAAGTTAAGGGAGTAGATCAGTATGGTAACAACATACAAGCTGGAAAAGTTACTTGGTCAGCAATTAGTGGAAACATTGATAATCGGGGTGTATTTTATGCGGGCGATCGAGAAGACACTGTTATTATTAAAGCAAGTGTAGGGAGAATTAACACTTGCACAGAAGTTAAAGTTTACGAACCTTCTCGGTTAACATTCATAGAGATTTTACCTTCATCTGTTACTTTAGAGCCAGGAGAAAGCCAAAAATTTAATGTGGTTGCTTTAAATCAACGAGGTGAAGAAATATCTGTCAGCAATATAGAATGGAATGCAACAGAGGGCTTAATCGATCGACATGGCAATTTTTGCAGTGGAGAACAGCAAAAAGGTGCTTGTCAAGTAACCGTCAATGTAGGGCATTTAAGCGCTAATGCTGAAGTTACTGTTACTCCTGTTCTGAGAGGGCTAAAAATATCTCCTGAACAGGTAGAAATTAAACCAGACGAATCATTTACTTTTACTGTAACTGGATTCGATCAAGTCGGCGATCCTTTAGAAATAACGAATGTTAGATGGAACAGTACAACTGGTGGATTAATTACCAATAAAGGAGCTTTTAAAGGCGATTATCAAAAGCGCGAAGTTACTGTCACCGCAAAATTAGGAAAACTTAGTGATACAGCTAAAGTTATCCTCCTACCTGTTTTAAGACGTTTAGAAGTTCAGCCTGGTTTTGTTTATCTTAAATCAAGCGAACAACAAACATTTGTTGTTAAAGGATTAGATCAATTCGGCTTTTCACTCGCGCCCGGTGAGGTTGATTGGGAAACAACCGGAGGTGAAATTGCTCAAGATGGTACATTAAATTTTACCCAGAATGAGCAAGGTTATTTTCAAGTAACTGCAACATCTCAATTAGCTCCGAAGTATACGCAAGATATAAGAAAGCTCTTTTTATATACTGGTATTTCTAGCAGAATAATATCTTACTTAATTTCCTATGAAATGCTGCTCCAAGAAATATTTTCTTTAGATTCAGGCTCAACAGATACCGAGGAAAAATTAGATAATGCAATAGTTGATGAGACACAAGAATTAGATATAAGTACAGATAAATTCGAGGCAATTCAAGAGACGGATACGATAGTAGAAGCTGACGAACAACTAGATATAGAGGTAGATCAAACAACAGATATTGATACAATTGTAGATCCAAATGTATTAGATTTTTATACGGCTTTAGAAGGGTGGTTTTGGAAAAAGCTGCAAAAGCTAGTAGCTAGGGTTTTCTTATCTATCAGTCGTTTCTGTTTGAGTGAGGCGAGTGCAAACTTAAGCGCTTCTGCTGATGTCTTTGTTTTGGCTGTTAAATACAATCCCTATAAATGTTTTAAATGTCTTAATGTCCTTAATGGTCATTTTGATAATGATTTTGATTTTGATTTTCATTTTGATCGTTATCATGGATATTATAGATATCATGAATTGATTCATACTTCTTTGGCTATTACACCAGATGGACAGAGACTTGTTAGTAGTGGTTACTGGGACGATTCCATAAAAATATGGAATTTAAACACTGGAGAATTAATTAGTACACTGGAAGCTCCTCAACACTATATTAACCCTATTGCTATTACTCCAGACGGGCAAACACTTGTTAGTGGTGCGAATAACACCATAAAAATTTGGGATTTAAAGACGAATGAGTTACTACACTCTCTACATTATTCAGATTCAGTTTATTTAGTGGCTATTACACCAGATGGGAAAAAGTTTATTAGTGTTGAAGACAACAACATTATTCAAACATGGGATTTAAACAACCAAGAAATCTTGAAAGCATTTTATATTGATTGGAGTAATACTAACAGGATTGTTATTTCTCCAGATGGACAGAGAATAATTGTAGGAAGTGAAAAAATTATCAAATCCTATGATTTAATAACTGGAAAATTGCGAACTATTATAGGATGTGATTTAGGATGGATTTATGCTTTGGCTATTACACCGGATGGTAAAACACTCATCACTAGCCATAATAACAACACGATTAAAATATGGGACTTAACGAAGGAATCTCCAGGTGTTCGGCTAAGTTTAAAGAGTTCTGCTATAGTGCGGACTCTTACACTTACACCTGATAGTCAAAGAATTGTATCGGTTGGATATGACGATGACGATTATGAGTCGTTTATTGAAATATGGGACTTAAATACTGGAGAAAAATTTCACTCTATAGAAGAGTATTTCAGCAGCCATATAGAAGAGCATTTCATAGACCATATAAAAGAGAGTAGTGTTGCCCAAGTCAGATGTTTAGCCTTTTCAATCCTTAGAGAGAGAGGATTAGATCCAACGCCATCATTAGTTATGCAAGTTATGAAAGTTTTGCAAGCTATGGACAGTGGCATATTGTCACACAGAAAGAGTCATCGAACGCCATCATTAGCTATAGCTATTCAAGTTGTGCAGGAGTACCTAAAAGAGTATTTTTCCCGCGCTAATAGGGTTTCTTGCCTTGCAATTACGCCAGATGGAAAACAAATTATTAGTAGTCACTGTGATGGAACTATTCGCATATGGGGAATCCCAGAGTTGAGTCTGTAAGAATAGATCGTGAAAAGCACCTTTGTTATAATATACCGTCCGGGGATGACTAGACCCGACACCTACCCACAAACTATGCAAGCCATCCAAATTACCACCTTCCAAGCTTTGTGGCGCAGCCTCGGCCTGATAATCAAAGCCGCACCAATTGAACTCCGCCATTTAATAATACTCAACATCATCGCCGGTGCTGCCCCATCTGCCGTGCTTTTTTTAGATAAATTAATCATTGATGAAGTATCTCGGTTGCTGTCGCAAACCCAAACAGCACAGCCCCTTGCTTTGATGCTTTCCCGACCAATATTGCTGTGGAGTATTGGCGGAGTCTTAAGTCTTAGGTTAGTCGGCGATGCCCTAGACACAATGAGTTCTTTTGCAGCGACATCTTTGCGCGATCGCGTTCAAGGCTTTGTCGAAGGAAAAGTCCTCGAAAAAGTCGCCAATTTCGACGATATTGCCCTGTTTGAAAACCCGGAACTATTAAATATAGTAGAACTCGCAAAAACCGGAGTATTCAAAATACAGCAACTAGCATTTACCATCAGCATGACCATCACGGGAATTTTTATATTTATTCCATCGATAGGCCTTGCTGCTGCAATAGCTTGGTGGGTGCCAGTGGTGATGTTGATTTCATCCTGTCCCTCAATTTACATCCAAAGAAAATATAGCAAAATCATCTGGAGAGTTCAAAGAAAGCAAGCTAAAATCAGCCGCGAGATGAACTTGTCCGCTAGAGTCCTGACGGGCGAAGAATATGCTAAAGAATTGCGTTTGTTTGGCTTGCAGGAACTTTGGCTCAAACGCTGGCAGGAGCAGTTTTTGCAATTTTTTAGCGAGATGCAGCAAATCCGAAAAAAAGGAGCAATTGTTTTACTTTTGTGGTCAGTGTTTAGTAGAATCGGAGTAGCTTTGCCCTTTGTTTATGTGGTAATGGGAGCTTTGGGAGGGCGCTATACTTTGGGAGATTTGGCGCTGTATTCGGGTTTGATTGTTCAGGTGGAGCAAAGTTTGCAGTTACTTATAGGCAATTATGCTAATTTGTACGATATTTCCCTCGGTGTTACTCCGATTTTTCAACTTTTGGAACTCAAACCAGAATTGCAGTCTCCGCTTGGAGATGTAGCATCTCGCCTGCCTAGTTTACCAGAAGACGGGCTAGATGCCTGCCCCACAAAAGATAAAATTGGCATCGAGATTAAGCATCTATCTTTCTGCTATCCCGGTAGCAATAAAAGCACGATCGCAAATATCGACTTAACCATTAATCCGGGTGAAATGCTAGTGCTTGTTGGTGAAAATGGCGCGGGTAAAACCACCCTTGGCAAACTGCTCGGCAGACTGTACGATCCGACAAGCGGTACGATCGACTGGAACGGCAAAGATTTGCGATCGTACTCTCTAGCATACGTGCGATCGCGCATCGCCGTCGTCATGCAAGATTACGCCCGTTTCCCCTCGACAGTCCGCGAAAACGTCGGTTTCGGCGACTTGCTTTCACTGTCAGATGACACCGCAATTAATGAAGCTATTTCCGAAGCAGGAATTAGCGCCAAAGTAAATAGTCTTTCCGCAGGTTTAGAGACTCCGTTGGGGAAACAATTAGAAGACGGCATAGACTTATCGGGGGGACAGTGGCAAAGAATTGCGATCGCCCGCGCCTTAATGCGGCTTTCTACAGCCGAAGTGCTCATTTTTGACGAACCAACCGCCGCCCTCGACCCCAAGACAGAACACGAAATTTACAGCATCTTCCGCCAAATAGCCGCCGGGAAAACAACCATAGTCATCAGTCACAGATTGGGCTTAGCAAAAATTGCCGATCGCATCGCCGTCATGGAAAACGGTAAAATAGCAGAAATAGGAACTCACGACGAATTGATAGCATCAAACGGAATTTACTGCTCAATGTTCACCCGTCAAGCTAGCAGCTATATTTAGAGTTAAACAAACAGTCCGCCAGGGGTTAAAACCCCTGTCGAGAGAGCGAAACTCGGTTGAAACCGACTGGGGAGATATTGCAATGCTTGTTCAAAAATGTGTCTTTCAGTCCTCTTTGAGAGGACTTTTGCTATGAGACGCGGGCTTTCAACCCCCGGCGGACTTGTGGGTTAGCGTGGGGAATTTGGCGCGGGTGATTGCGATCGATTATCGCGGATTTGCGCTCTAATTTCTCTCGTTAGGTGGCGAGAAACCGAGTTTCTGCGACAAGTTTCAGTTGAGTACGAGAAATATCGGAAGAAACCCGGTTCCTGGGATTAGCTGCGTGGCGAGAAACCGGGTTTCTGCGACAATTTTCCGCCTCGCACGAGAAATATCGAAAGAAACCCGGTTTCTGAGCGTGCGATCTTTTTGAGAAAATTGTCAGAAAGTGCGAGTTATAATAAAACCAAGCTAGTTGGCGATAATATCAACGATGGAAACTATAACTCTCAACCTACCTGCATCCGTCGCTTTAACCGACGAACAATTTTATCAATTGTCCATCGCTAATGAAGAGTGGCGATTAGAACAAACCCCCGAAGGAGAACTAATTATTATGCCTCCAACAGGCGGCGAAAGCGGCATCAGAAATTCGGATCTCAACCTGGGACTCGGTTTGTGGAATCGTCAGACTCGATTGGGAAAAGTCTTTGACTCTTCCACTATCTTTCAATTACCCAACGGTGCGAAGCGTTCCCCTGATGCTGCTTGGGTACTCCTAGAACGTTGGGAAGCATTATCCGCAGAAGATAAGCGCAAATTTCCTCCCCTGTGCCCGGACTTTGTAATAGAATTGCGTTCGCAAAGTGATTCCCTAGAAACATTGCGGGCTAAAATGCGGTATTATCGAACTAACGGCTGTCGCTTAGGTTGGCTAATTGACCCCCAAACGCCTTTAGTAGAAATCTATCGCTTGTCTGAAGATGTAGCAGAAGTGATTAATTTCTCTTTTGACCAACCGCCTACACTTTCGGGTGAAGATGTACTTCCCGGATTTCTTCTAGATATTACACCTATTCTCAATCCTTGAATCTAGATCGAGAACTGTCGCCCAAGTTGCGAGAAACCGGGTTTCTGCGACAATTTTTGGTTGAGTACGAAAGATGTAGGAAGAAACCCGGTTTCTGGGATTCACTGCGTGGCGAAAAACCGGGTTTCTGCGACAATTTTTGGTTGAGTACGAGAGATATAGGAAGAAACCCGGTTTTTGGGATTAACTGCGTGGCGAGAAACCGGGTTTCTGCGACAATTTTTGGTTGAGTACGAGAGATATAGGAAGAAACCCGGTTTCTGAGATTCTTGTGCCTCCAAAAAGTCGATCGCAAATTATCTCCCCGTCAACGTATCCGCATAAGGATCGGGCAAAGCTTGCTGCACCTCCAAAAGCGGCAAAGGATCTCCAGTCAACGGTTGGCTAATCAAATTTTTTTTTACCCCATCCCCCTTGCGATCGCGCTCTTGCAAATGCGATAATTCCTCTTGATAAACCGCAAGAATTCGCGCCAAACTCGCCGCCAAATCATCCCAATTCTCATCTCCTCCCAACTTCTCAGAAATTCCCTCAAATAACTCTCCCGCTTGCCTTTTTTGAACATAAGCTTTCAAAAGCTTTCCCGACTTTTGCAAAACGGCCTGATAAATATCCCCATCAGACCACCACAGCCCCTGTTGACTCAGCAGCCAAGTCAAAATATACTCGCGAGCGTGTTGCTCCTTCACCCAGGCCGCGAGATACTGCAAATCTTCCATAGTTACAACAGTCTCCTCAATTTTCCTCAAAATGTCCGCTTGTTTGTATCTACCGTTACCGCGATCGACATAATACCTGCCTTATCATCACCTGTCGGCGTCATTAATATCCCTTAAATCTTAAAAAAACCCTACTGATTTACCAAACAGCAATTCTGAGAATATAAAAATAAACCTAAACCTCCTAGGTCTATTGTCCAATACTTTTAGTCCACCGGAAAGCGGTACACCCCGCCTCGCTTTCCTCTCTCGCAAACCTATCATCAAGCGGGAACAACCAGCGGGTTATTAGCATGACAAAGCAAAATTTTGGTTTAATCGGTCTAGCAGTGATGGGCGAAAACCTAGCGCTCAACGTCGAAAGCAGAGGCTTCTCCGTGGCTGTATACAACCGCACCGCAGCCAAAACCGACGACTTCATGGCCAAGCGCGCCCCCGGCAAGAACATTGTAGCCGCCAAGACTCTGACAGAATTCGTCGATATCCTAGAAACCCCGCGCAGAATCTTAGTCATGGTGCAAGCTGGGAAACCCGTAGATGCAGTCATCGACCAGCTCAAACCCATGCTGTCACCGGGCGACATGATTATTGACGGCGGCAACTCGCTCTACGACGACACCGAACGCCGCACCAAAGATTTAGAATCGATCGGACTGGGATTTGTCGGCATGGGAATCAGCGGCGGCGAAGAAGGCGCGCTGAATGGTGCTAGTTTGATGCCCGGTGGCACCCGCACTGCTTACGGCCTACTAGAGCCAATTCTCACCAAAATTGCCGCTCAAGTAGATGACGGCCCCTGCGTCACATTCATCGGCCCTGGTGGCGCTGGCCACTACGTGAAGATGGTTCACAACGGCATTGAGTACGGTGATATGCAGCTCATTGCTGAAGCCTACGATTTGCTCAAAAACGTTGGTGGATTGAACGGCCAGCAGTTGCAGGAAGTTTTTGCCGAATGGAATACCACAGACGAGCTCAACTCGTTTTTGATTGAAATTACGGCTAATATTTTCAAGTACATTGACCCGGAAACTAAGCAACCCTTAGTTGAGGTAATTATGGACGCAGCCGGTCAGAAAGGTACGGGCCGCTGGACTGTAATGAGTGCTTTGGAATTGGGCGTGAGCATTCCCACAATTATCGCTGCTGTGAATGCCAGAATCATGTCTTCTTACAAAGACGAGCGCATCAAAGCTTCCCAAGAACTAACCGGGCCTAGCGGCAAGTACGAAGGCGATACTAAAGAGTTTGTGAATAAAGTCCGGGATGCGCTTTACTGCTCGAAGATTTGCTCCTACGCTCAAGGCATGGCGCTGTTGAGCGCGGCATCGAAGTCCTACAATTACGACTTGAGTTTGAGCGAAATTTCCCGAATTTGGAAGGGTGGCTGTATCATTCGGGCTGGCTTTTTGGACAAGATTAAAACAGCTTTCAAGGACGATCCTACGTTGCCGAATTTGCTGTTAGCGCCGGAGTTCAAACAGAGCATTCTCGATCGCCAATCGGCTTGGCGAGACGTGTTAGCTACTGCTTGCCAACTGGGGATTGCAGTGCCAGCATTTAGCGCCTCGCTGGACTATTTTGATAGCTACCGACGCGAAAGATTGCCACAAAACCTCACGCAAGCTCAGCGTGATTATTTTGGGGCTCACACCTACGAACGCACCGACAAACCGCGCGGTGAATTCTTCCACTCTGAGTGGACGCAGACTGCTAAAGAGTCGCTGCAAACCGGTACTACGGACTAATTAATTTTTGTAGGGTGCGTTTCGGCGCACCTTACTAATTTCGGATTTTGAACCGCTTCATCCGTGGGCTCGCCTCTCAAATCTAGAATCTAAAATCTAAAATTCATTGACGTTTGTTTTTGAGATAGGTTTTAATATATTCGTCGTTAAAGAGCGATCGGGCGATCGTCAGTGCTTCTTGTCTTTCTGCGTCTGTCATGTAATCATCGCCTTTTATACCTGATGGCGGGTGTCGAGGATCGCCGCCTGCATCGAGGAATCGCTGACGTGCGATCGCCATTAATTCTCCCAATCTGCGGTCTTGTTCTCTTCTAATATCATGCGGTTTCGTCATAGTCTTCCAGCTCGTCTATACGAATAATCTCGCCACTTTGTAGTATAGCAGCCCTTGGTAAAACTCGACTAGGGGTTTCGATGTACCAAAAGCCCTTTTCTTCATCATATATTCTCCAGATGAGCAAGTCGAGAGTTTCCAGGGCATTGATAATTAAGTATTGAACTCCTGATGATGGCATAGGTTGATGTGTAGTTGAGCCTGTACTGAGCAAATCTGGTACAATTATAACTACTCCTTTAAAATAAATGTAATTTTATGAAACCTTTTATAGTGAGAGCAGCAGCCGTTTTCAGTGATATTGCAGCATTGGTATTTGATAAATTAACAGAAGAAGATCAAAGAAAACGTTTATTAGATAGTGGTATTCTGGAAGTGGATGAAATGACTGGTAAAGAGTTTGAAATATTTCTCAATATCCATTTTAGGAACTTGGGTTATAGTGTTACTTTAACTCAAGATAGTCAAGATTATGGGGCTGATTTAATTTTATACAAAGATGGCTCAAAAACCGTGGTTCAAGCCAAAAGAAGCAAAAATCCAGTTGGGATTAAAGCAGTTCAAGAAGTAGCAGGAGCCGTCAGACATTACAAAGGAAATAAAGGTAGAGTAATCACTAACAACAGATTTACAGAAAACGCTTGCAAACTTGCTCAATCTAACGATGTAGAGTTATGGGATCGAAAAAAACTAATTGAGTTTATACTCACAGCTAAGAATTATCAATAAATCATGTTACAAATTTCTAATACTGTGTTCATTCCTGATGGCGAAATCGAGATTAGTGCGATTCGCTCTCAAGGCGCGGGGGGGCAAAATGTCAATAAGGTGGCGAGTGCGATTCACTTGCGCTTTGATATCCCAGCTTCCTCATTGCCCGATCGCTACAAGCAGCGTTTGTTGCAAATCAACGACCAGCGCATCACCTCCGAAGGTGTGATTGTCATCAAAGCTCAGGAACACCGCAGCCAGGAACAAAACCGGGAAGAGGCTTTGAGACGGCTGCAAGAACTGATTAAAAGTGCGATCGTCATACCGAAAAGGCGCAAACCCAGCAAAGCGACTCGTAGTTCCCAGCGCAAGCGTCTCGACAGCAAAACCAAGCGAGGGCAGATTAAAGCTATGAGAGGGAAAGTCACGGAGTGATTGATAATCTCAATTCCTATTAAAATTAGGATATAATTGTAGGTGATGATGGTTAGTTTTAGGAAACGGCAATGACAACTACTGCAAGTAACGAGCCGACGCTAGCCGATGTTATTGAAAAGCTAGACAAGCTATCGGCTGAAGTTGAGAAATTATCAACTGATGTTGAGAAAACTAATGACAAAACCGACAGATTCAATGACAAATTCGATAACTACCAGAAAGCTACCCAATGGGTTGTGCAACTTGCTTTCACTTTGATTGCAAGCGCCACTATCACGGTGATTATCACTTCTGTTTTTCGTAAGTAATACCAAATCCTACTTTAATATCCTCTTTATAACTTGCTTGTTAGATGCCCGACTTCTTGAAGAAGTCGGGCATCTAATCTGCTTTTTTAGGTTGGTCTAATTAGAACCAAGCAACAAATGTTGTCAGTCGGGATTTGGTGGGCCTAAGTCGTTAGGTAAATCGTTAAGCGTTTTTCCCAAAGCTTTGCAAAGAGCTTTCATTTGAGCAATGGTCAGTTCGGGTTCGTCTAGTCCTCGTTCCCATTTGCTAATGGCTTGCTGAGTTAAGGTTTTTGTGCGAGTCTTGTCGGGAATTTGTTTTGCTAACGCGGATTGTGATAAACCAACAGCCTCCCGCAAGATTTGCAGTGCTGGTATATCTTTCGACTCTTGAGTTTGTTTCTTTCGGGGCATATCATAGAAAATTCACAACCAAAGTTGTTGACAAATTGCTAAAATACAACTAAGGTTGTTTAAGATAGAGACAACAGAAAGGCGGCTCCTTTAGCCGGACGGTGGAAACGCTTTGGTTTAGCGAGCTGCCTTATTTGTAGTTTCTACCCATTATGCCTGCATACCCTTAGTATTTTCCGGGCTTGGGTGCATGACTCAAGCCCCTTTCCCTAGACATGGACAAACCCCTGCGGGTTAGTTATCGTTCGGTGAGGACTCACGACTTGGTAAGTCATCGGGAATTTTGGTTACGTCTAATCCTAAAACCTCAAACATAGTTTTTAGAGAAACCTGGTACAGGTTAGCCATAGCAAGTATGTTTTCAGCATTAGGTAGGGCCTTGCCTAATTCCCAGTCAGCTTGTCTTCGCTCGGAAATTCCGATTTTTTCTTTGACTTGAGGGCGTGTTAGTCCAGCTTGTTCTCTGAGTAGTCTCAATGGAGACTTCTCCTTTTCTTGTAAATCTTCTTCTATCATGGGACGAAATATTCATGAAGTTTACGTCTTAACAAAGGCTTGAATAAGACGTAAACTTCATGTTAGTAGGCAAAACAAAGGCCGCTCAACGAGCCTCCAAGGTCAAAATGCAGGTGTCAACTACCCAGCATCAAGCGGAGTACCGCCGGAGATGTGGGCTTGTATCTGAGCTCCACCGCAATTCCGAGAATCTTTGCAGAATCTCAGCTTTAGTTTCACGGCCCGACACATTAGGGGATGCTGACAAGCTCCCCGTACTCGTCCAGTCCTGCCGGACAAGCAACGTTCTCATGGCAATATTTCGCGCACCCACCAAATCAGCATGAAGCTCGTGTCCGCAACATTCACAGCGAAACAATAGCCCTTTTTTTGGTCTATTGCCTGCTGATGTGTGTCCGCACTTTGGACAGCTTTGCGAAGTATAATGAGCTGGGACTTTAGTAGCTAAAGAGCCGTTCAAATTAGCTTTGTAGTCAATATAGCCGTGCAATTCGGCAAACGACCATTTAACTTTATTTCGATTAGCTCTTCGCTGTTTCTTGCTAGCCTTTTTACCAGACTTGGACTTAATTCTCTCCCGAACTCCGGTTAGGTTTTCCAGTCCAATCAAAGTATTAGGTTTTGCAATATCCTTGCTAATTTGGTGGTTCACGTCAGCGATAAACCGTCTTTCTCTTCCCGACAAAGCAATTAGTCTGCGCTTTGCCGAACGAGTGTCTTTACGCTGAAGAGTTTGTCTAGCTTTATGATAGCGGTTGGCTTTATGTCTAGCGTCGGAACCTGAGTAGAAATTCGACTTGTTTTGTAAGTCTGTTTCTACGGCTAAGTAGCGCATCCCCACGTCAACGCCAGAAACTCTAGTTATTTTCAGTGGGTCGAGTTCAGGGGTTTCTACCTCAATACTTACCATCAAATAGTAAACCTTAGAGGAACGCTGATAGACAATTTTAGCTGCTCCAAACTTGGAACCCTTGGCAATCAAATCCAGATGCTTGTTGTAGCCATCATACGAAACTACTATTCTACCAGCTAGGGTAATAATACTCACCCTCTGCTCGGATTTGAACGAGTAGTCGCGCTGATAATTCAAGGTACAGGTTCGAGAAATATACTTAGGGGGCTGGTCTAGTCCTTTGTACCTTTTCTTGGTGTATCCTTTGGCAATAGCATCGTTAGATTGTTTTACCTTAGTCCAGAGTGTTTTGTAGGTTGCCGACACTTGTCTGGGTACATTGCAAGCCATCTGAGCGCCCAGCCCAAATCGAACACGCAATTCGTTGTAAACAGCCTTTTGCAACTTAGCGCCATTGCTGGTTTTGTTCGCATCAAAAGCAACTCGCGAAGTATGATTCAAGGCATCGCGATAAGCCAAGGTAGTCTGAGACACCAAACCTTTGTGCTCGGCATTCAGGTTGAGTTTTAGCTTGGCGGTGATTATTTGAGGCATTACTTTCACGAAGTCTGAGAAAATTCTATCTCGTGAACATGGAAAAAGCAAGTGGTGTAGCAAAAATTATTTGTTCGCTCATCGACCGCCCCGAACTTTCCGACACATAAAGTCATCGGTTTGGTTCGGGACGGCTCTCCTGGCTCACGCAAATTCCTCCCGACGCTCACCTAGGTACAGGTAGAGCGCGGGACTCCTTTTGGTTTAGTTGAAGAACCGCCTTATTTTTCGTGTCTATCAATTATGCCTGCATAGCCAAGCGTATTTTCGGGGGTTGGGCGCATACCTCAAGCCCCTTTTTTCTCAACGCCGAGGAGGTGATGCCATGTAAAAGGTCGATCGACCTCACAGGAGTGCCCAACTCAAAATTGTATCAGCAGTAATAATTTTTTAACTGTTGGTTTAATTTAATTGCTAATTCGGCCCAAAGCTCTCTGGAAGTTCATCGATTTTTTCTATTTTTAGTTCTCGGCAAATAGCTTTCAACTGAAAGAGAGAAAATTTTGGTTCTGTGGCTCCAGATATCCATCTATGATACGTGGCCCGGGGAATCCCGCATCTAAAAGCAAACTCATCTTGTGATAAGTCTGTTTTGTTGATTCTTAGGGCTTCCAATGGTGAATTGCCCTCCTGTCTTCGTTCTTTTCTTGATGACATTGTAACATAAATCTCAAATTGAGATGTCATACTTGACAAATTTAAATCGACATCTCATAATGAGATACAAGTGACAGAACAAAAGCTGGCCGGTCAGGGCGAACAGCCAAAACCTACAGTTTTGAATAACCGCCTTGAGGTGGTGCCATGTAAAAGGTCGATCGACCTCACAAGACAGCCCAACTCAAAATTGTATCAAAGATCCAGACCAAAACTTCAACTTTGCGATCGCACAACTTCCGTGCTATCGTGCCCTTTCTCGAACCATTCCAGATCATGTCCACATCAATTGACAACTTCTACCTAGGCGATGTCGCCTCCAACTTTCACTTTGCAGGCCCGCTGCTAGACTTTGAAGAAGAAATCCAGAATCAATCTCCCTTTCACGATTTAGATTACCTCACAGGCGAAATTAAAAGGGGATTCCTAGACTACGTGCGTCAAGGAATCATGCTGGACGCCATCCGAAAGCTGCGATTGTACAAAGACAAATTCAAAACTTTTAAAAGTTACTGCGAACAAGCATTAGGCAGGCAGTATTTTTACTGCACGCAAATTATCAAAGCTGCGAGCATTTGCCTGCGCTTAATTAAAGCCGGATTTGAGATTTTGCCTAGCTGCGTTGCTCAAGTTGTCCCTTTGTTCAAACACGCAATTACCGACCAATACGGCGACTGTCGTTTACAGGAAAAGTGGCAAGAAGTTGTCGATGTCATACCCAAAGAAAGGATTACGGCAGTAACTATTGCTGAAACCGTTGACAACAATCCCAACCTCCGGCTCAAACAAATTCGGATTAAAACCGACACCTACGCCATTTTAACGAAAAAAGCAGCCGCAGCCGGACTGTCAATTTCGGAATTTTTGGCAAGGTTGGTTGGCGAATACAATCCCAGAAATTCAGACCAGCCAGCGGAACATACTCCCGAACAAGAGGAGATTTTAGACCAATTAGACGCGGAGTTTAAGAAGCCTGCCACGGAACCGACTTCAACTTCTGCCCCAGGAAAAGTTAAGTCTAAAGGTTTTGGAGTCAAAGTTGAGCCTAAAGGTGGTAAAACGGAAGTGAAGGCGAAAACTTCGGAAAGGGAAGTTAAGGCGAAAACTTCGGAAGGTGAAGTTAAGTTCAAAAATCGGCAAACTGAAATCAAAGCCGAGAAACAGTCGAATTCATTTAATGAGAAAAATCATGAAGTCATCTGCCCAAAATCCTATCATGCGTCAACTGAAATTAATGGAGGCTCAACTGAACGAAATTCAGTGCCACCTTATTAAAGCCAGTGTGTTGAATTGGTGGCAAATAGTTTTGCCTGACGGTCAGAAAATTGCGATCGAGCACGCGGGCGGCGGACACTGGATTTTTCGGGCTAACGGGCTTGAGAAATTTCATCCAGAAGTGCGGCTAGCGGTGTTAAGGGCGATCGCCGAAGGCTGTCGCCGATAAGTTACGGGTAAGGACACGGCATCACAGCCGTGTCCCGGAAGGGGCTGGTAGGCGATCGATCTGATTTCATATCATTTGGGGATGCAGGGGGCGATCGTTTATACTGGTTGAAAGTCGGATTGTCGATCGGCTTGTAGGGCGCTTTGGGCACGGCCAAAAAGCCTTGGACGTAGAGCGCCCCCTCAATAGCTAAGGCTGCCTTACAAGCGTTGTCAAAGCAAGTTTTAGCTTTGCTTTTGATCGGGGTCGCGATTTCTATCTATCGCACCTCATCTAACAGTTCGGTCATGACGTTTTCTCTCGATATCACTCAGTATTAGTTTAATATCATATGCCCAACTCATGTTTGAGAGTTTTTACTGCATCAATTGCTTCTTGAATTTCGCGACCGTAAGTTTGGCTAATTTGTGCATGATTTAGGGGATTCATAATTAATGTACGATATAATTCAATATTTTGTTTACAGGTTGCACTTAGAAACAGAGTTCCATCCTTTTTGTAGGCGATAAGTGGTTGCCAAAAGTCATCGGTTGTTAATTTTTTAGACTCTTCTTGATATTTTACCTTTAAGTAATGCTTATCACAGAATTTTTTGAGGATGACTTCAAAGGCGGTACGCAAATATACAGCGGATGCTTTGAGATCGGGAGCTTGAGGGGGAGCCGGGGTAAGATATTGTTGTGCTTTGTCTAAATAATCAGTGTCTTGCTTCCAGACAGGAATTTCTAAATCCTCTGTAATTTTTCCGCAATAAAGTTCCTGAAAAACCCATTTGTTACCATCAAATCTCTGTTTAAGAATTTCATACCACTCCCGATCGTAGGTCATCAAAAATATTTGGTACTCGCTGAATTGATCTTTGATAATATCAATTAAGGGGAGGCGATTAGACATATCTAAGCCAATAAAAATATCATCTAAGGCGAGTAGTTTGAGTTGGGGTTTCGGTGCTACGAGGAGAGAGCTAAAATAAAGCGCGATCGCAATAGCAGAGAGTTTTGCTTCATTCAGGAAGTGATGTGGACTAGATATTTCTCGTTCTAGGAACTTAATATTTAATAAAATCTTCCGATTGTCAATACAATTTTCTTTTTGGTCGTCTCTATATTTGGCTGTGTTATCAAAAGTAATGCCTTGAAAATGTAAAGAAATGACAATTTTATAGCCAAAATATTCCATCAGTTGTGTAGCTTTTTGCTCTAACTCGTTGAGCTTGGCGCGTAGTCCTTGATTAAAGATTTGGCTTTCGGCTTCAAAAATAGCAATTTTGCGCTTGTGATTTTTTTGTTTTGGAACAATTGCTAGTAAGTCATTCCAGTTATCAGGAAAGGTTCTTTGCAGAGGATGAAGGTCATTAATACACTGTCCTAACAGGCTATGAACTAATAGCTCAAAAATATTGACTTCGGACTCTTTGTGATGGATAAAATGAACTTCAAGTAAACGTTTATAGTCTAGGATACCTTTAGCTTGAGATGCGGCAATTATGTCTGGATCGTTGGTAGTGCGGGTGGTAGATGACCACTCGTGAACAATTTGGGGTGTATTCAGGTTTTGTCGCAAAAAGAATTTGATATAGCCTTCCTCATTTTCCGGTGCAAAGATATTTTTATATTGCTCAAAGTCTAGATTATTAATTCCAGATTCAAGCAGATACTGAAGTGCTAATAAAAGGGAGGATTTACCGCTACCATTTTCACCATAAATCAGTAAGTTTGGTTTCCCACGTTCTCCAACTTTTGCTAATTCGACAATATGATGATTGTAGAAAGCACGAAAATTTTTAATCTCAACTTTAATAATTCTCATCCTAAACCTCTAATAATACGAACGACTTCTAAACTATTCAAAAAATAAATATTAACCCGAATCGGATGCTCAGAGTCAAACAGTCGTTTAAAGATTTGTCTCAGCGCTGGCATTTTATCACCTTTGATGGTATCGAAAACGGGAAGATTTTCCGATAACACATGACTCATGAAGTATTTGTCATGGCTGTGCAATTCTTCCGGTAAATATAACTCCATCACCAGCGCATCCACAACTTGCTCAAAATAACTCAGCATCAATTTGTCTTCTGCTGTTTCTACCATCTTTTCGCCATGACTAGGAATATCTTTGAGTTCGCCGGTGAGGTAGATTATGTAATTAACTAGGGTTTCAATAACATTGCGCTGTGGTTCAGTGGTCGTAGGGATAGGAATTTGAGAGACATAGATAGATTTGAAACGCTTAAAGTCACCACGCACAGCAGGACAAATTTGATTGATAAAAAATTGTATCATTCCAGAGTTAAGAAAGCCTAGTAAATATTTTGACTCTGCTGGAATCAAAAACAAGGTACAGTCAGGGTAAAAACTATTAGTATCAAAAGCAAATTCACAACGAATAGCAATATCTGGGTAAACAATCTTAGGCTGCTCAAACTCTTGCCAATAAGCGACGTTATCCTGAATTTCGTACCATTTATAAGTACCGACTTTTCTACCTGTACCTGGTGTGAGCTTTTCTTGGTACTGGCTTAGGTAATTTTCAATTGCTGGATACTTCTTGATATCAATTCCTCGTCTTGTAAAAATCAACCATAAGTTTTGATATTCAACACTCCATCTTTTAACATCCCTTCCGCGCAAAAAAGGTTTGAGAACTTCCGCCGATGATGGATGTTCAGCAATTAGCCTATCTCGCGTTTCTCTATCCACCACAAATGCTTCGTTAAAGCCTGTTTTAATACCGTAATAAAATCTGCCATTCACATATTCCCCTAGCGGTGTACCAGTTGTTCGCAGTTTTTCCAACAAATTGAGAACTGTTGACGACTCTAGCCGCCAACCATCAGCAGTCAACTCCTTTTGTGCCATCAAAAAGCTCTGATTTTCAAACACTGAAGCAAACTGATCGACAGCTTGCCCTAATTCCCAATTTAAAACGCGAGTTTGATGATTTTTAGGCTGTTCTTTACTAGCAATAATGATGCTAGGGTAAGCAATAGCCGTAAAAATCGGTGCATCACCAAAATCAATTAATTGCTGAATAGTCGATTCATTAGCTAAAAACTTACGCAGCTTTTCCCCGTAACCAGAGCGAAAATATTTATTTGATGAGATGTAGCAGAGAATACCTTGATTTTTCAGGAGCTTTAACCCTTGCTCATAAAAATAAACATACAAATCAGCTACACCTGTATAACAATCATACTGACTTTTAAAGATGGGTTTAAACTCTTTAATTTGTTCTTGGCGCACATAGGGCGGATTGCCAATACAAACATCAAAACCATCACCTAGCCCAAACATCCATTCTGAATCAAAAAAATCAGCCACAGCATTTTGCTCATAAGGCTTCCAATTAGCCAACTTTTCCGCACTTTCACTCGGAAACCCACCACTTTTAAGAATCTCACTAATCTGATGACGAACTTGATCATCCAATTCTCGATACTTAGCCTTAGTTTTAGGAGTACGAGCCATAAAATAACTTCTGCGAACCTCTGCTAATTCCTTTTCCTTTTGTTCAATGCGAGGATCACGTAAAGTAAAATCAGCAGCCCCTTTAATTCCAATCAAAGCATTAGCCGCCACAAACTTAGTTTCCAAATTCGGTAAAGGACGTACACCCCGATTTTCCTGAGAATCATCAATATTTTGGTGAACAATCAGCGAAATGAAAAACCTTAACTTAGAAATCTGGATAGCCACCGGCTGAATATCTACCCCATAAATGCAGTTTTCAATTAAATATAACTTCCGTCCATAATCCAACTCATTATGCTCAAAAGCTTGCTCAATATCCTCAATTACCTTTTCTCGAATCGTGCCATCAGGAATCTCACTAGCCTTAGATATTTGCTTTTCCTTCCATCTGCCATTTTGCGGGTCAAGCTTACTCAAAATATACACCAATTTATGCAAAATACCCATCGGAAAAGCACCCGAACCGCAAGCCGGGTCGAGAATTTTCAAATTATCAATCGCCTCAATCAATCCTGATACTTCTGTATCTGTAAACTGATGCGACTGATTATTATAAGCAAACAGATGGCGCAACCTTTGATTCACTTCTTTTTCTCCACTGAGTGAAGTCAATTTACCTTCCAAACAAGCAATTAATGCCTCATCTACCATGTAATCAACAATTTCACGCGGCGTATAAAAAGATCCGGTTTGCTTCCTAGCAGTTGTATTCGTTTCCGGGTTATAAGCAGCGAGTAAATTTTCAAATACCTTCCCTAACAACTCAGGATCAAGGGCAATTTCTTCCTCAATCGGGGTATTTTCAGTAACAGTAAACTTATAACTATGAAAAATATTAATTAAACCTCGCACCGTATAGCGCTTGTTTTTTGTCCCGTAAACATCATTCAGATCAATTTGTTGAGCGGATTCACTAAAAAATAGACAATTAGGAATATTTAGCCGATTATCCTGACGTTCCGAAAAACCATCAATGCGGACAATCTGTTTAGGCTGATATTGATCGGGTTTATCCAAACATTCAAATAAACCACCATTCAGAAATGGAATATTATCAAACAATCTGAGTATCGCTGGGGAATCGTGAAAATAATGCTCATAGCGATAGACATTATGCACCATGTAATTTTGGTCACGTCCCCCTGCTTGCTTCGCCTTATTTCTAAACTTACGATTATCAGGTTTACTAGGAGTATTCATCTCCTGATTCAGGGTTGCAAAGAATAAATTTTGCAGAATCGCTTTATAATAAGTGCTTTCTGTCGGTTCATAGGACTTGATTAATTGCTGTACCCTTTGATAGTTAAACAAATCATCTGGTACCAACCCTTTTTCCTTGAGAAACCAAACAAAAATCAATCTCGTAATTAAACGAATAACGCTAGTAGCATTACGAATCTCGACATTTCCCCCCGCACCTTCGGGAAAAGTAACATTTTGTACCGCCCAAAAATACCAGTTAGCTACTTCTTTGAAAAACCGTTTATTTAGTTCAGAAGTATCAAGAGTTTTCTGCCAAGCATCATGCAATTGGTCAAAGTTAGTAAATTGATACTGTTTAAACAACTGAGGTAATGAAAGGTCAAAAAGTATTTCAATATGAGCGCGATGGGGCTGAAAAATATTAATATCTTTAATTAAAGTGATTTTTTCTAAAACATCCTTAGAAGTTGCTCGTTTATTAGGACGGCGGTTAATTATCGACAAAGTAAAACACTCACCATGTCGGAATAAAACCATAATCGGAATATCAGATTGACGGTTAACTTCGCGAGTAATGTCCGATAGCTGACTGCGTGTGTAATCATTCTCCCGCAACTCAACCGCCAAGAAAATATAAGATTGCAGATAATTTTGATCTATGTTACTAGAAAATCCTAATTTACGATTGGATTTAATCTCATCTTCAGTCAGTTGAAACAAAAAATCAACCGACTTCCATTGAGATAAACTCGCCCGTTGCTGGTTGATTTCCCCAAATCCAAAAGTATCGATAAAATCTTCAGGGGAATTGCTATCTAACTCAAATTTTCTTTGCGTCGTATATCCTAGGGTTTGGAATAATAGCTCTAGCTTCTCGGCTGCATTACCCGCAGCTAAACTTTGGATAGATTTCGCAATTTTATCTTTCATCTCTCGTTCATTCATCTTTAATCACCAACCATGTAATTAAATCGAAATCAGTTTTGCTTGTCACCTGTTTTTTGTGTTCTGGCATTACCGCACCTTTACCAGACTTAAACAAATTACTACCTAACCGCTTCTTAAAAGTCCGAGTAATCGAATCAACCGCCCTCTCAAGCAAATCGTTATAAACACTCATATCTTCCCCGTTATTCGTCTGGTTGTCAAACAAATTACACAACGAGTCATAAGCTTGCGCCTGATTCGCACATAACAACCGAAACATCTCTAAAATCTGCTTAGGTTGAGCAAAACTGAAACGTACTACCTGATCCTCTCTAATATACACCAGAAAGTACGGTTGCAGAGGATTAACCTGCTCATTTCCCGAAGTATCACCTTTCTGTTTTAAACAAAAAATTACTCCTGGTGCAATTATCGGATTTTCCGACGCTGGTGGAACGACTGCATAAATACCCAAAGGTGCATCTTCTAGCTGTTTCTGGTTCCTTTGCAAGTAATTACTTAGTTCAATGCGAAAGTCATCTAAGGTAAACTCATTGAGGGCAACGCTTTCGTTGAAATCCTCTAAATCTAATACCTCATTCTGCAATCGTAATAACTGTTTATCTCTATATTTTAAATCCGTTTGAATTAACTCTTCAATTTCATCCGGTTCCAGCAAGTTGTCTTCAAAGGTAGCGGCAATATCTACCAACGCCATCCTTGCTTCTACTCGATTTTTGAGATTGATGTATTTATTTAAGTCATCAGTAGGCCAGAAATTCACTAACTGTACTGTATGGTTAACACTACCGATACGGTCAATCCGTCCAAAACGCTGAATGATTCTGACTGGATTCCAATGAATATCGTAATTAACTAGATAATCGCAATCCTGTAAATTTTGCCCTTCAGAAATACAATCTGTCGCAATCAATAAATCAATCTCTCCATCTTGGGGCATAGATGGCATCTTGTCGCGCTTTTTGGAAATGGGAGAGAAATTAGTCAGAATTTGATTGAACTCATTCTTGCCAAATGTAGTTTTATTTCGGCCAGTTCCCCCAACTACTAAAGCTATGTTAATATTGAGCTTAGAAGTTGCGCTCCATTCGTGCAAAGCCTGATAAAGATACTCTGCTGTATCGGCAAAAGCAGTAAATACCAAAACTTTACGGTTAGGTTGATTTTGTTTATTAATTGTTGGCTGTTTTACTTTGTTTTGAATCAATTTTTTCAATTCGGCTAACTTGGCATCCCGCGTTTCATCAACCTGCAAAGCGGAATTATAAAGAATCTTGAGTTGTTGCTTATCCTCTGCTAAATCTTTTAACCATTCATCAGTATCAAGATGTGCCATCTTAAAAGTAAACCTGGAACCAACCTCGATAGCTGCTTGTAGTTCTTCATCATCAATATCTTCAAGATTTAACTGATTAAACTCAATATTCTGGTTTTGATCTCGAAACTGCTTAAAGGTTTTAATTCGTTCCTGTAAATCTGCAATTTTAGCGATAGTCCTTGCCATCGTAATTGCAAAGGATGTCACCGAACTTTCCAGCCGTTTAAGAAAGTTAACTTTCATCATCCCGATGAGAAAATATTCGCGTACACTCTGCTTAAATCTTTGTCCTGATTTATGTTCGTATTCTTCTCTGTACTGCGGCAAAACATATTTAGAAGGGTTAAATAATGACAATTTATAATTAGAAATTTCATCATTGAGTTTGTCGTAGGACATAAACTTACCTTTCAAATCAATTGTTGGAAAGATAGACAAGGGTTTTATCCTAATTGGGAAGCCGCCTAATTGCTCTACAACATCTTTATAATATTTTTGAATATGTTTGCGAGAACGAGCTATGGTTAATTCGTCAAGCAGTTTAAAAAACCCAGAATCAAGGGAATTTAAGAGTTCGCTAGTTATGCGACTACTCTTTTTTGACCAAGTGGTAAAAGCTCGTTGAGCGCTAGCTAGAGTATCTTTCAGGCTAACTACACCAATTGCTGCTTGAAAAGCATCATCCTTGCCTTCAGTGATAAATTCAAGCTGATGTCTTAAATCAGTCAGGTTATTATTAACAGGAGTAGCAGAGAGTAATAGAACCTTGGTTTTAATGCCCGCTTTAATAATGTCATCCATCAGTCGCTCATAACGACTTTTACGAATTATATTCCCATCTTCATCTCGCTTACCCTTAGTGTTGTTGCGGAAATTATGGGATTCATCAATTACTACTAGGTCATAATTTCCCCAGTTAAGAGTCCCTAAATCGGTATCACCGGATTTGCCAGACTCACGACTTAAATCTGTGTGAGATAAGACTGTATAATTAAAGCGATCGCTAACAAATGGATTTACTTCACTATTATTCTGTGCGTGATAGATTGTCCAGTTTTCGCGTAATTTTTTTGGACATAACACTAAAACTCTATAGTTCAGGATTTCAAAATATTTAATAACTGCTAAGGCTTCATAGGTTTTTCCTAAACCCACACTATCGGCAATAATACAACCATTATGGGTGCGAATTTT
This sequence comes from Microcoleus sp. AT8-B5, assembly GCF_036705565.1. Taxonomy (NCBI): domain Bacteria; kingdom Bacillati; phylum Cyanobacteriota; class Cyanophyceae; order Oscillatoriales; family Microcoleaceae; genus Microcoleus; species Microcoleus sp. AT8-B5. Next base: position 17,802 of record NZ_JAUBUY010000008.1, on the reverse strand, counting down.
ATTAATTGCTCCTATTACGCCATGTTTTTGAAATTCCAATAAAGTATTCCATATGGTAGTATCAACTAGCTGGTTGCTTTCACTGAACAATCCAGCGTATTGTTGGTCTGCTAAAAATTTTTCAAAGATATGAAATAGGGTTTTGTAGTAAACCAGTTCTGGGGTGGAGTTAGTATATAATTGTTCTAAATAAAACAACACATCTGCTTTGATATCTTTGACCAGTTCTTCATTGTTCCAAATTTGGTCAAACCAAACTTTGAAATCATAAGTGTCTTCTATGCTACTGACGATTAAATTTAATTCAATATTGTTGATATTGTCAGACAATCCTAAGCCTTTTATGGTAAAATTAGAACTTCCCATAATCGCGGAGGGAACTCGATAAATGGTAGTCGATCCATCGGGTCTGATGTCCTGTACTTCATTGTCAATATGATAGAGTTTTCCGTGCAAGAAGTTAGACTTTGCGATCGATTTTATCTCTACTTTTTCTCTAATCCAGTCAGCACAATCTTTGGCTAAACGTTTTTGTTGAAGCTGCTTTAGGAGGGTTAACCCTTCTCGATCGATTAAGAAGGCTTTGGTTTCATTTCTGTGAGGATCGAGAACAAAAGTTGGTTCGCCAAACAGGAATTGTAATTTTTCAATTTTCAATAGCTGTTCTTTCAGCTCTTCAAAAGCATAAATTGTAAAATAAGCTGAAACAATTGATAAGCGGGAACCTTCTTTGATTTTAAATCTTAAAAAATCACCAACACACCCCCGTGTGTGGTTATCTTTAATGCCTGAATATGATAAGGAAAAAATCGAACGGGGCATATTTTTTACCTGTTCAAGGTTTATTGTTAAACATATTTTTTTTTAAGAATGTTAAAATCTTGTAGGACTTACGCAAGTGTCACAGTTAAATCAACTTGTAGGATGCCCCGGACATTGATTATTTCGATTTCAACAGATTTTTCGGCTCCGGGACACCCTACGGAGAGGCTACATTAAGGGAAGAGTGAGCGAAATATCAGCGGAAAACAGAACTCTCGGTAGGATCGAAAACCTATAACCCTTGATTTATAAATGATTTAAATTCATGGACACAACTGGACTCGAACCAGTGACCCCTACGATGTCAACGTAGTGCTCTAACCAACTGAGCTATGCGTCCTCACGAATTCCTAATGTAGCAGAACATTCGATCGCCTGTCAAGCATAAATATGAAATTTTTTAAGCGGGCACTCTTGACATCGCCCCTAATGCCCAATCCCCCGCCAAATCTTCACAGTTCGATCGCCCGCACCGCTAGCCAAACTCCCCCCATCAGCACTAAACGCCACCGACAAAACCTCCTCCCCGTGGCCCGTCAGAATTTCCAGCAAACCCCCCGTACCCGCATCCCACAAATAAATCGTCCCATCCCGACTCCCCGTCGCCAAAACCCGACCATCGGGACTCAACGCCACACACAAAACATCCCCAGAATTGTCCCTCATACTCCGCAACAGCATTCCACGCCCCTGTGCATCCACCCGCCACAGCTTCGCCGTACCATCCCGACTCCCGCTAGCCAAAATCAATCCTTCTCCTACTCCCCCCCTTACCAAGGGGGGGCTGGGGGGGGTCTGACCGGCAGGGGACACAGAGGAAGTCAATCCTTCTCCTACTCCCCCCCTTACCAAGGGGGGGCTGGGGGGGGTCGCAAAAACGATCGCCCGCACCCAATCCCCGTGCTCCGCCAGAGTACAAATCGATCGACCCTTTTGCCAATCCCACAACTGCACAGTCTTGTCCCGGCTGCCGCTAGCCAAAAACTCCCCGCCAGAACTAAAAGCCACCGCCTCCACCCCGCCAGCGTGACCAGTCAAAGCCGACATCGGCCTTCCCTTATTCAAATTCCACAACTGCACAGTTTTGTCCCGACTGCCGCTAGCCAAAACCTGACCATCCCGACTAAACGCCACAGCAGCAACCCTGTCAGAATGACCAGCCAAAGCGTACCACCACTTACCCTTATTCAAATCCCAAATATGAATCATTTTGTCCCGGCCGCCACTAGCCAAAGTCGCGCCATCAGGACTAAACGCCACACAAGTCACCCAGTCAGAATGACCCGTAAGAGTGTACCACCGCCTACCAGTCTCCAACTTCCACATCTCAATCGTCTTGTCCTCACTGCCGCTAGCTAAAGTCGCGCCATCAGGACTGAAAGCTACCGACGTAACAGCATTAGAATGCCCTACCAGAGTATGAACACACCTCCAAGTAGGCGCGCGTGCGGGCACAACCCGCTGCATCGGCGGCACAGGTAAAATGGTGCCTGCAACCGTTGGCGGCACTGCATTCTGCACCACAGGCGTCCTCTGCGGCACGGAAATTTTAGGCGCTGGTAGGGGCGGTGCCCCCGTGCCCGCCCCCGTGCCCGCCCCCGCCGACTGCTGCGGCTGCAAATCTTTCAATACCTCAGCTACAGATTTGTAGCGCCGACTGAGACTCGATTCGATCATTTTGTCGAGGATGCGACTTAATTTCGGATCAATTGGAACCTTCAAAAAGTCTCGCCAAACCCAAGCATCTTGATTGATATCGAACAAATCAAAAGGAGATATTTGAGTCAGCAAATAAATGCAAGTTACTCCCAAACTATACAAATCACTGGCATAAACCGCTTGACCTCTAATTTGTTCCGGCGCGACGAATTCGGGAGAACCGATGACTGTACCGGTTTCTCTCAAACCCTCCACAAGTTTTGCAGCGCCAAAATCAACTAAAACTAATTCCCCGGTTAATGTTGGGTAAGTATAAATGGTGGGAGTTTGAGAAAGGCGGCGGCGGATAATATTGGGGGGTTTAATATCTCGGTGAATTACACTGCGATCGTGCACGAACTGCAATACTGGCAATAAATCCTTCAGCAGACTAAGAATCTGACTTTCGCTGAAAGGCCCACTCCGCGCCAACTCTTCCTGTAAATTCTGACCTTCTATAAATTCCTGTACCAAATACTGATAGCGTTCCTGCTGAAAGTGCGCCAGCAGTTCGGGAATTTGCGGGTGTTTCCCCAATTCGTCTAGCCGCACCGCTTCTCGGTTGAATAATTCTGCTGCTTTCTCGCTGCTGCTGGTACCTTGGGATAGGGGAAAAAACTGTTTAATTGCACAGCGCGGTTTTGAGGGTTTGTCTTGGTCTATTGCTAAAAAAGTGCGGCCAAAACCGCCGCGCCCAAGGGGTTTGATGGCGCGGTAACGCTCTCTGAGCAACAGTTTGGAGCCGCAATTCAGGCAGAATTGGGTACGATCGGCATTTTGCGGGTTTTGACAGGCGGGGTTTAGGCAATAACTCATAACTAAACCGAGAAGGAATCAGCAGCACATCTCTATGATACTGACGCCCAAGCGCGATCGACTCTCGCGTTACAATTAAAAACCAAAGGACTTGAGTCGTCAGAATTTAAGATGTGGCTTTTACTTTCAGAGCATACTCTTTAAACCTTTCCAAGTCAGCCTGAATTGTCGATTCAACCACGCGGCCCAGAAATAGGTTATCCATCAATTTTCCCAGCCAGCCGGGAATTCCGTAAGCCACTGTCAGCTTGACGATACTGCTGTCTTTGCGATCGTAAAATCTTACGGCACCTCGATTTGGTAAGCCGTCTACCGATTCCCACTGAATTATCTGATTCGGCACTAATTTGAGAATCCGAGAAAGCCAGCTAAATTCTAACCCGCCAGTTGCGAGTTTCCAGCGAGACAACTCTGGATCTTCTTCGAGAACATGAACAGATTCTATCCACTTCATCCAGCGCGGCATTTGCTCTAAATCTGACCAGAGTTGCCACGCTAATTCGATGGGAATTGCCACTTCTACTTGGACACTGTGTTCTAACCAATCAGTCATGGGATTTTAGATTTTAGATTTTAGATTTTAGATTGAAGAATTGTTTCTTTTTTTCTTGTTACCAGGAAGAGCCTGGTAACGCAGATCCAGAGGCTCCGCCTCACTTTTCCTCTCGAATACTGGAGGCAGAGCCTCCCGATCGCCCTTCCCAGGCAGAGCCTGGGAACGAGAGAAAACGATAGAAGACTAAGGACTAATGACTGTAAGCTTCGAGAATTGCCTTAGCGGCTTGATGGCCTGAAAGTGTCGCTCCTTCCATACTATCAATGTAGTCTTGCTGAGTGTAACTTCCTGCTAAAAAGAAATTGGCGATCGGAGTTTTTTGAGCAGGGCGGAAAACATCCATTCCCGGTGCTTCGCGATACAAAGATTGAGCTAGCTTCACTACACTGTACCAAGTCATGTTTAATTCCCGCGCTGACGGGAATAAATCCTGAACTTGCTTAAGTACGTGTTGGGCGATCGCCTCATTGCTTTGTTTAATAAACGGATCTCCCGGAGTCAACACCAACTGCAACAGAGAACCTTGTCCTTCCTTATAATAATCCTTGGGACTTGTCAGCGCCAAATCAGCAAAACAGGAAAAATCTGCATCTGCTGAATATAGCAAATTATCGATGCCGACAGCGTGGCTCAACTGTTTGCGCTTGGCTTCGTCTTCCAATTCCGTTACCCAACCGTCGAACCGCAATTGCACTGTAGCAACTGGCACCGCATCTAATTTATAAATGTTGTCAAATTCTGACCATTTGCGCCAAGCTGGGGGCAATATTTTCTGAATTCCTGGTACGTCTAATGCAAAAAGATAAGCATCAGCGGTAATAGTTTCTTCAGTTTCGCCGCTAGCTACTGCCAAGCCTGTGACGCGGGTTTCTGCACCTTCTTCAAACTGAATTTCTCGGACTCTGCGCCGCGTGTAAATTTTTGCTCCTTTCTTTTCCAAATATTCCACAATTGGCTTGTGCAAATATTCGCTGGGAGAACCGGCCAGCATTCGCATCCTTGATGCTTCTGTTTTGGTAGCAAAGAATTGAAATATTGTCAGCATACACCGAGCAGAAATATTTTCGGTGTCGATAAAACCCAGTGCGTAGGCGATCGGATTCCACATTCTTTTGAGCGAGTTTTGGTTGCCGCCATGACTGCGGAACCAGTCAGCAAAGCTAACTTTATCCAAATCGCGGATGGTTTTCATCGCTCCGTCAAAGTCGATCAAACCTCGGACGATCGGGCTAGTTCCCAGGGCGATCGAATTTTGGATTTTGTCCTGTACCGATAGCTGAGATGTAGTAAAAAATGCCTTCAATCCGTGCAAAGGAGCACCCACCGGAAAGCGAAAATCCAAAGAACCAGTTTCGCCGCCTCGATTGATAAAAGTGTGGACGTGTTCTTTGACGAGCAAGTCGTCAAAAGCTCCCACTTTTTTCATCAGGGCAAATAAGTTATAATAGCAACCGAAGAAGACGTGCAAACCCATTTCAACGTGATTGCCGTCGGGATCTACCCAACTGCCGACTTTGCCGCCAACAAAGGGGCGGGATTCAAAAATTTCTACTTCGTGGCCGGCCTCCACTAAATCGACTGCTGTGGTCATTCCAGCCAGTCCCGCACCTGCGATCGCAACCCGCATTTTACCTATCCTTTACAGTATTTTTACAAATTGTAACAAAATTTAGAATATTAGAAATATTATTAAAGTTCGTAAATGCCGATCGACACTTGTATAGCCCTCTGAATTCTGGCTAGGACATCGGCACTAAGTTGACCGTAAGCGCCTTGTTCCAGATAAGTCTTTTGGACAGTTATAATTTGCTCGCAGACAGCCAGCGAGTCAGATTCTAACCCTCCTTCACCAGGCGGAATCAAAACCCGACTCGGAGTTTCGCCCCCTCTCAAATCGCTAGTAAAAGGGACAATCAGTACAGTACGGCTCAATTCATTCCGGCTATCTATGGAAACGACAGCAACAGGACGCTTTTTGGTATCTCCGATCGTTCGCAAAGCTCTAACAAGATAAACTTCGCCTTGTCGCGGATAAGCTTCTGTCATTGTATCAAAGACCTTCCTCTATTAAAATTTCTTCCATTTGTTCCTGAGCAAATGTTGCCCATTCTTCCTCAAACTCAATATCTTCTTGGCTGCAGTTTTGATAAAACTTCCGCAACTTATCTTCTATTTGCTTAGCGTACCAGAGACGGAGAGCTTGTTCGATCGCCTCCGTCCAATCATCAGTAAGTTGGTCTATTTTCTCCGCGAATTCAGCATCAAGGGCGACTAACACTTCTCGCTTTTGAGTAGAATTTGACATAATCATTTTCCTTTATAATTTAAAAACTAGGGTGCGCTGGGGCGCACCTTACAAATTACTTTTACATATTCTTTCTTCCTTCTTCCTTCTTCCTTCTTCCTGCTTCTTTATTCCTTCAAAACATCGGCATTAACTGAAGTGGCCCAATTCCCAACTCTTTAGCAGACACCCAGCGAACCTCAAGCAAAGCGATCATATCCTTAAACTGAGGCTGACCGCGAGAAGCACCCATCAACCCTTTAGCAATAATCAAACCGCACCAACCGTTGGTTAATTTACAGCGACGGTCCCATTTCTTGCGAGCTTCCTGATGCACCGGATCGTCTTCATTAAACTCCCCAAACAAATACAGCTCCCCATTTTTAGTTTGCAAAATACCCAAGTCGAATTGCTCATCCTGAAAAGGATTTTCGCCCGGATTAAAACCAATCCCCTTCACACCTCCAGCTTCTTTCAAATCCTGAATCATAGTTTTTGCCTTCGGATGAGAAGTTTGGATCATCACCACCGGCAAACCATCTCCGGCGGTATTAATATCAACTTCTGCACCTTGGTGAAACTGGACACTTTGGCGCAGGAAATCTACCGTTTCCCAAGGTACGGCACCGAGACTCAAAAATGAATTTTGCGGTACTAAATCGTCCCGCAGCAGTGGCTTGTCAAATTCATCATCGTCATCATCGTCATCATCGTCATCACCGAGCATCTGTAATAATTCGTCTGACACATCGGGCATCGTGGAAACTTTAACGGATACCTGTTGAATTTCTCCGTCAGGCTGCGGAACAGGGATGCGGTAGCGGCTGCTAAGAGTGGGAAAAGTGTCTGAGCCCAATTTCCGGCGGCCGTTGCGGAAAAAGCGATGAAATGCTTCGAGAGCAACTAACATCGTGAGGGCTTCTTCTTCGTAAAGGATCGATCGCAATCCTTCTAAAGGATGTAGGTTGCCGAAATTTGGTTCAATTTCCGAGGGAGGCAAATCGGCTAAATCAATTTCGTCCTCGTCGTCCTCATCAATATCTGCTGCACTTTCAAAGGTAACAAACAAACAGTCTTGCCCTAAAAAAGCCTGTTCTAAATCTTCAAAAGATTCATCGTTGACGACTCGTTCTCGAAACCGCTTCAAGGATTCTAGAGAACGGTACAGTAAAACTCCGTAATCCATTCTGCCTTGCCCCAATACGGACACGTAGAGGCTGGCGACATCCCACTGATTGATTTCAATAGATATAATTTGGTGTTCCCTCAAAGTCCGCCACGGAGCGTCTTGCCAAATTTGAGCAGCTTTTTCCATTAAAACTTCAGCATACTGAGGTGGCAACTCAGGAGGTCTGTTGATGGCGACCTCTTCCATGCCGCGAAATATTTCGTCAATTAGGGGCAATTCCGGCACGTAGTCAATGGAAATGCCTAAATCTTGAAGTACGCCCCGCAGATAAAATTGAATTTCTCGGTTTTTGACTACTATTTTTTGGGGGCGGACTGCGGGAGCCGGACTTTGGGGATGTTCCATTGCCCGTAGCAGGGCCCGGACGAGCGCCTCTGGGCCGGCATCTGGGCCTACCATGTCCATAGCCCTCACGACTCCTTCGGAGCCATCGACCCAGAGAATGCACTCGCCACCAGCTTCTAGAACGTCATCGTCATCTAGCATCATGTGTGAGTCAGCATTAGATAAGGGTCGGCGATCGCCCTCCCACACGCTGGGAATTTGAGGTAAGTTTTGTAGCCGACGAAGAGTAGTGCGATTCAGCGCTGCCATAGAGTAAGCCCGTTGGGTGAAGCATTGTTGCGGTGCCGGTAGCCGGTCAACCGCTGCTTATCAATCATAAACCCTATAGGGGGAGAGGACATCGAGCTGGGGAACGAGGCCCCACGGGAATTAAAAATTAGAAGCTAAAAATTCGGCCTTCAGCATCTAACCTTATGCCTTCTGGCGAATGCCTGTACAATGGAGGGATAAGATTACACTCTTAGCATTAGACAATCTCAGGAGTTCGGCAAATTATGACTCAAGCCATTTCTGAAAAGCGCGGCATTCAAATGACGGACTCTGCTGTCCGTCAAGTTTTAGCTCTGAGAGAGAAACAAGGTAAAGACCTCTGCTTGCGGGTAGGGGTGCGCCAGGGCGGCTGCTCTGGTATGTCTTACGTCATGGATTTCGCAGATCCGAGCACTGTGAAATCCGACGATGAAGTGTTCGACTACGATGGTTTTCAGGTAGTTTGCGATCGCAAGAGCATTCTTTATCTCTACGGTTTGGTTCTCGACTTCAGCGATGCTATGATCGGGGGCGGTTTTCAGTTTACTAACCCCAACGCAACTCAAACTTGCGGTTGTGGCAGTTCATTTTCTACATAAATTGGAAAATAGGGCATTGGGGATTGGTAATTGCTAATTGCTGAGAATGCCTCGGACTGCCTTGCGGCGTCCGGCACCCAATGCTCTTTCCAATCTAAAATCTCAAATCCCAAATCTAAAATCGAATGACCCCTGAAGAATTGTTTAAAGACGGTTTCGATCGCTACCAAGCTGGCGAAGCCCCGGCTAATCTGATCCCCGTGTTTAAAGAAGTGTGCGAAAAAGCTCCCAAAAATGGCAATGCTTGGGCTAGCCTCGCGTGGCTCTACCTGTTGGAAAATAAACCATCTTCGGCTCAAAAAGCAGCGAAAACAGCCGTTAAATTGAACCCTCATGACCCCCAAGCTCGCATCAACCTAGCAGTAGCGATCCTCGATCTCAAAGAGAAAGGAGTGCGTCCCCACGTAGAAGTGGCTCAGCAACTTCTGATGGCTTCCGAAGAGTTACTCGACGAAGTTAAAAAAAATTTTGAAGAAGGATTAAGTAGAAAACCCGACTGGAAGAGTCTCGCCCGCGTTAAACAGTGGCTTCTGGAGCCGTAACCGCGCAAACAAGTCTATTTGGGGCGGGGATCGACGAAAGTGGCTTTGCGGTTTATTACGACATCGTAATAAATCAATAAATAACTTTATGGAAAACTCAGAAAGTCAGTGCTAGTATTTGAAGACTTAGACGATTGACAAACCCGCTCAGCGGTTTTCAGATTTTACTACGATAATACTAGGAGTTGTAAAAACATGAGCACTGACAGCCACGTTAACATCAAACCCGCAACCCGCAACCACAAAGGTTTCTTTATTCAGCCAGCTTCTTACAAGTTGATGAGCATCGATAAATCCGGTTGGGCCTTGATTTGCATGGACAAAGCAGTTTGTCACTACGTAGACCCGGATGATTTGCAATTGCCCAATAAATCAGGAATGTCTGAAGGTTAATTCTGAAGTTGTGAGAGACTTTAAGATGCTTTATTTGAGTAGCTGCCCTCCATGGAGGGCAGCATCTTTTTTAGTAAGAAAAAAGTCCGGCAACGCGCAGTGAGCTCATGTCAGGTCGCTCAACCATAATATCCGGTCGGGGCGGGTTTATTGGATTTGGGATTTGTGTTGAATATCACGGTGAACCCGCCCCTACAACAATCACGATCGATTCACCGGACATGATATGAATCGGGATTTAAGGGATAGGCTGTTACGAATCTAGATTGTATTTTTGGGCGGGCGGGACGCTAGGGCCCCTACTCCCCACAAGACTTTGATTTTTTTTTGACACACAATTTAAGGCCGCAACAGCTTAGGAATGAGAATTAAATAACTTCCAAAAGTTTGTGGGATGGGCTTTCAGGCCCATCCCACAATAACAATTAAAATTGTAAGTTATTTAATTCGCGATCCTTAGAAGGATAGAAGGAAGAATTACCGATTACAAATTACCGATTACAAATTGCCTAATTGTTGTTAGATTTCAAGGCAAAAAGCATCTCCAACTCAGCAGTTGTCGGTTGCGTAGAAGCTGTGGCTACGCTAACTCCTCGGAGAGAATTCAGCAATTCAGCGGCGGGCGGGGAAACTAAATTTGGCTGTACTGCAAGCAAATATTGGTTAGCCCAAGACAGGGTTTTTTCCATATCTATGTAAAAGTAACCTTGGTTGGCTTGCGGTAAAGAAGTGGCGATCGCCTGAAAACTCGGACTGCTGCTTAACGGCTGGGGCGGCGTCGAAGTAATCACATCAACTAAAGGCCCGCCGAAAGCTACAAACACAGAATTTTCATTCAGCCAACCGTGCCCGAATAAAGTGCCTTGCTGGGGTATTTTCCATTCCGTAACTTCCTTTCCTTGAACTTGTCTGGGGGCGACACTGACTGTAGGATTGCTTTTGGCGATCGCATCGAGTTTTTTCAGAGTTGCTTCTGCAGCAGGGCGATCGCTGGTTTCAAAAATCATCGCCGCCCCCATGCCCAACTGAGACAAAATCCCTTGATCCGAACCGATCGCCCCGATCGCAAATTCCCCATTCATCCAACCAAAAACCTCTCGATCCGCATCCAAATCCAACCGCTTAAAACTATCCCTCACCTGCTGAACTCCCCTGTCAACTTCCGGGCTATCTTGTGCCTCAGCGGTTGCTTGCGACCAAATTTGATCGATTCCCTTGCCGCCGACTAAAGCAAGAGTTTCACCAGGAAATCTGGGCAACAATTTTGATGTAAATTGTGGAGTTTGCTGCACGAATTTAGGGTCTAACTGAGCAATAGTTTTTACCCTCAATCCCGCACTATCCGCACCAATTCCCGCAACCAAAGACTTAACCTGTTTGAACTGCGAAAACACTGTCCAAGGCAACTGGATATCAGCGGGCAAATTAGCTTTCAATTGCTCAATTGCCGCAGGATAGTCAGCAATATAAACAGTTGCGATCGGATTCTTGACACCAGCACTCTCTGCAAAAAACTTAGTTGTGCTCTGCTGCGTAGCGAGGGAGGGTTCTCCTTTAAAAGTATCGATCGCCAATTCCACAGGCTGTCTCAAAGGAGCCATCACTAATTGGTCGTTCAGCAAAGCCACACTGTAGCGCTTGCCAGTTGGCTCTGCAATCTCAAAAATTTTAACTCCTTTATACTCGGTTTCTTGAGTAGTTGCACCGGGCTGAGATTTTAATTTATTCGCAAAATTCCAAGCGCTAATTTTATTTTTGACGCTGACTACTACCAGCAGTTTTGGAGGCTCTGTATTCGTGACAGCATCAGGGGGTAGCAAAGCGACCATCACCCCCCCCAGCCAAGGCTTTAAGTCCCTGTCAAAGTCGATTTGAGTGCCTGCCAAGCTTTGTTCTTGAAAGGCCTTCAAACCCTGACCGATCAACTTTTGAGCCCCTGGCGTGCCAAATCGCTGCAATTGTGACAGCGCTTGGGGATTGGGGGAGATAAACGCGGCCATCATTGCTTCGTCGGGTACAACTTTGGCGCTGTCTTGAGGGTTGGATACTTGTTGGCTCAAACCCTGGAAGTAAAAGTAGACCGCAGCGCTACCTGCTGCGGCGATGGAGGCAGCAATTAGAAGCTTTGATTTTTTTGCAGGCATGGTTTGTGTTCCTCGTGTCCTTTATCAGTTTAATGAAAATACACTTGGCTTGTCGGGAGGGGATCGAGGCTGCTGTTTATTTTTGTATGATTTAACACAAGTTTGGACGATCGTCTAAACTACTAAAAATGTGCATTGCGGGTAAAAGATGAAAGTAGCGATCGCGGGAGCAACGGGATTTGTAGGTAGCCGGCTGGTGGAGAAGCTGCAAGCTGCGGGACATCAAGTTGTGGTTTTGAGCAGGGATGGGGCGAAGGCTAGCCGAGTTTTTCCGGCTTCAGCTTATCCGAATTTGGAAGTTGTCGCCTACACTCCAGCGGAGTCTGGTGATTGGCAAAAGTCGATCGCGGGCTGCGACGCTGTTGTCAATTTAGCTGGGGTTCCGATTGCGGAGGAAAGGTGGACGGAGGCGCGCCAGCAAGCAATTCTGGACAGTCGCAAACTGACTACGGCAAAATTGGTCGAGGCGATCGTCAATGCTAATCCTAGACCATCGGTGTTTGTGAGCGCATCGGCGATCGGCTATTACGGAACCAGCGAAACCGCTGAGTTTGACGAAACGAGCCTCGCGGGAAACGATTTTTTAGCAACAGTTTGCAAAGACTGGGAAGCAGCCGCCCAACCTGCAAAAAATGCGGGAACGCGGTTAGCAATTTTGCGGCTGGGGATAGTTTTGGGAATGGGAGGCGCGTTGGCAAAAATGCTGCCACCTTTTAAACTATTTGCAGGCGGCCCAATTGGGACAGGAAAACAGTGGTTTTCTTGGGTTCATCGCGAGGATGTGGTTGATTTAATTTTGTACGCTTTGCAAAATTCGCAAGTTGAAGGCGTTTTGAATGCAACAGCACCGAATCCGGTGCGGATGAATGAATTGTGCCAAACTTTAGGGGAAGTTTTAAAGCGGCCTTCTTGGTTGCCGGTGCCAGGTTTTGCTTTAGAAATGCTTTTGGGAGACGGGGCAAAAGTTGTTTTGGAAGGGCAGAAAGTGTTGCCGAAACAAACTTTAGCTAGTGGTTTTCAATATCAATATCCGACGCTGAAATTAGCACTCGAAGAGATTTTATCGGGAAGTTAGAAGTCGCATCCTCGTTGTCCAAGAAACCGGGTTTCTGCGATAATTTTGGCATCTTCACGCCCGATTTGGTGAAGAAACCCGGTTTCTGAGGCCCTGCCAACCATCCAAGAAACCGGGTTTCTGCGATACTTTTGGCATCCTACCGAAGATTTGGGTAAGAAACCCGGTTTCTGACTCCCCGACGCGCGCCCCTCAGCCTCAGCCAAGAAACCGGGTTTCTGCGACAATTTTGGCATCCTACCGAAGATTTGGGTAAGAAACCCGGTTTCTGACTCCCCGACGCGCGCCCCTCAGCCTCAGCCAAGAAACCGGGTTTCTGCGATACTTTTGGCATCCTCACGCCCGATTTGGGTAAGAAACCCGGTTTCTGAACCCCACGCGCGCGCCCCTCAGCCTCAGCCAAGAAACCGGGTTTCTGCGATAATTTTGGCATCCTCACGCCCGATTTGGGTAAGAAACCCGGTTTCTGAACCCTCCCCTTCCGCTAGCCACTCACCTATCCTCTGATATGCCACGTCGCCAAATTATCTTCCAAGCGCGTAATTACTACCATGTTTATAACCGAGGTAATAACCGTCAGCTTATCTTTTTTGAGCGAGAAAACTATATTTATTTTTTACGTCAATTAAGAAACCATCTGATTATTCATGGTGTCGATATTATTGCTTATTGTTTGATGCCGAACCACTATCATTTATTAGTTTACCTGCAAACGGATGATTTTTCCAAGCTGATGCAGTCATTTACTCTGTCTTATGCTAAGGCTCTCAATAAACGCTATCAAAGGGTGGGTTCACTATTTCAGGGACGGTTTCAGGCGATTCATGTGGATGGAGAAGACTATTTATTACACTTAACTCGATATATTTACTTAAACCCAGTCTGTGCTAATATAGTTGAAAAAGCAGAGGATTGGGAGTTTTCCAGCTATCAGGAATATATTGATTTGCGTTAGGGAAGTTTACCTAAAATAGATGGAGTGCGATCGCAATTTTTTTCAGCCGATGCTTATCGTGACTTAACATTTGAAGAATTGAAGGCTTTAAGAAACCGGGTTTCTGGGATAATTTTGACATCCTCACGCCCGATTTGGGTAAGAAACCCGGTTTCTGAATCCCCACGCGTGTTCCCAGAAACTCCAAGAAACCGGGTTTCTGGGATAATTTTGGCATCCTACCCAAGATTTGGGTTTCAAACCCGGTTTCTCAACCCCCCACGCGATCGCGCCTAACCCTGAGCCAAGAAACCGGGTTTCTGTGATAATTTAGGCATCCTACCCAAGATTTGGGTTTCAAACCCGGTTTCTGAGCCCCACGCGCGACTATATCTAGTTGTTATAATAAATAAACCTGAGCATTTTTTCTTCTAATAGAATAGCTTGTATTAATTGCCAGATGAAGATTAAGCGCGATCCCCCCCCGGAGAGTGACAGAAGAGGGATATAGGGTTTAATCTTCAATATTGCGATCGCAATATAAACGCATTCTTAATATTCTGTTTATTCCTTGCTATTGAAACTGTTTCAGAGTAATCTAGTAACCATAAGTCAGTTATAATATTTTCATAAGTTGGATTCACGAAAAATTTCTGCAAGTTTAACTCACATCTCTTGCGCTCAAATCATATGGACACATCTGAAAAGTTTTGTTTTTGTACTCTAGCTGTAGGTGATAGGTATCGTGCTCATGTAAAGATGCTAGCTCAAGATATCCAGACCCATATGCCTTCCACAACTTTATGTATCCTAAGCGATCAACCAGAGCAGTTTAAAAATTTCCCTCATGTTCTGGTGTTCAAGCACCACCTCCAGAGTGTGAAAGGGTATCATGACAAACGTTTCGTTCTTGAAAAAGCTCTCTCACTATTTGAGAGTTGTATGTTTTTAGACTCTGATGTTAGATTGCTAGGCCCTCTAGTAGAAGAAATGAATTGGTCTCCTGGAATTACAGCAAGAGCAGGTACTGATTTGGTCAAACACATACAAAACATTAAAAATCCGAAAGAAATTGAAGTTATAAAAGCAGCAGGGCAAAAACTAAATATCGATCTTCAACAAGTGAAGTGGCTTCACGAGTTTATGTTTGTCATGAAGAGACAGAATGGATTAGAAGGAGAATTTTTTGAACTTTGGCAGACAATTTCTTACTTTTTTGAAATGCAAGAAATCTATCATGGTGAGGGTTATGCTATGGGGCTAGCTGCGGCTCGAATTGGGATGACATTTGATTTTTTCCGCGAAGACAAATTTCCATTCTTTAAGGATAATATTGAACGAGTAAGAATCCAAAATGGACAAGCAATTATTCAGGAGAAACAAATTTACTTCGACATCCATAAACAGATTGAATATCCCAAACGTTCTCTTTGGAAGAAAATCAACAACAAACTAAGTAAACAGGTTGTGTTTTATTATCGATTATTTAGACTGAGAGTTTTTATTAAAAAAGATCCTAATTATTATAAAATCTTTGGATGAGTATACAAAAAATAATGGCTCTTCATTACTTGGTATGCCAAATTGTATAGAAATGTAGTCAAAACCTTTGCGGAGCAAAGGTTTTGACTATTTATTTAGATGAATTGGGCTAGAATGAGCGATATTTCGTTTAATCCTTATTTAATATTGTTTCCGGTTGCATCGGAATGATTTAACCACAGAGAACGCAGAGAACACAGAGGGAGATAAGAGAGATGAATAATTCCGATGCTACCGGATTTGATATAACAAGGTTTACAGCTTGATTTTGGGTTGTTTAGCATACTACGTACTGAAGAACCAAATATTTCAACCTGAAAGCAGATGATGCAGTAATTTGCAGTATAGAAAATGGAAAAATAGTCATAGAGCCTGTAAATCAGAAAGTTTCCAAATATACCCTAGATGAATTATTAGCAGGCGAAATAGAACCGGGCGAAGAAATCTCTTGGGGAAAACCAGAAGGAGAAGAATTTTGCTAAAATATATCCCCGAACGAGGTCATTTTATTCGCTTCAATTTCGATAATCACAGAGATTTATGGAGAAACCCGGTTTCTGAACCCTGCCCGATCGTGAGCTTTGAGCAAACTCGCCGGATCGGGCCCAGCCGGGATAATGCAGCCGGGATTCAGCGGGAACAAATTGCCGTAATAATCGCGCTTGACAGCCTCCAAATCGCAAGTGCCGGCAACTCCCGGTAACTGGTACAAATCGCGCAGATAAGCTCCCAAATGCTCGTAATCTTGAATGCGGCGCAGATTGCATTTGAATAAGCTGTAGTAAACGGCATCAAAACGGAATAGAGTAGTAAAAAGCCGCACGTCTGCTAAAGTCACCCGATCGCCACACAAGTAACGACTCCTCAAGAGCGAGCGATCGATCTCGTCTAAAACAGCAAACAATTCACTGCAAGCCGAGTCATAAGCAGCTTGAGATTGCGCGAAACCGCAGCGATAAACGCCGTTATTCACCGATTGGTAAATCTTCTCATTCCACTCGTCAATTTGTTCTCGCAAATCCAGAGGATAAAGATCCATTTGAGGATTGCTAGCAAACTCGTTAAACTCCGAGTTTAGCATCACAATAATTTCCGAACTCTCATTATTGACGATCGCCTTTTTCGAGTCATCCCACAGCACCGGCACCGTACACCGCCCCTGATAGCCCGGTAAAGCCAACTGGTAAAGTTCCGGCATCGTGTTGCAGCCAAAAGTCTCCGACTCCATCACCCACATTCCCCCTTCCGAGGGATAGACAATAGATACGGATATCGCATCTTCAAGCCCTTTGAGCGCCCTCGTCACCAGAGTGCGGTGCGCCCAAGGGCACCCTTTACCCACGAAGAGGCGATACCGTCCCGTGGCGGGCCCGTGAGGGTTGTCTGGTGCAGTGCTGACAAAGTTCCGGAAACTGCTGCTGGGGCGAATGTATGCTCCCGTGCGATCGGGCGGCGCTAGTTTTGACATCATTAATTGCCACATTGATGTCCAGACAAATTTACCTAGCTTGACTGTTACGGATGAAGGAAGCGATTTGTTTTTCACGGCGGCGATTAAAAGAGGTTTGCTAAACATAATCTGCTTATTTTAACTCACAGCCGAAGGAAGAAGGAAGAAGGAAGAAGGAAGAAGGCAAACTAAGCAATGGTTTCAGCAATTAATAATGCACTCCCGCCTTCCGGGCGGGCTAGGAGCAACGGCCCACAATAAATTTAATTTTTGTAGAACAGGCTTTTCGGCCTGTTCTTTAAAATGATGAGCGACGAGGTTTGTTCCCTTTATATCTTGGATCATTTGCAATAATGCCCTTCAGGGCGGGCTAGAAGCCCAACCCCTACTCCCCACAATAAAATTTAATTTTTGTGGAACAGGCCGGAAAGCCTGTTAAGCGAGAATGATGAGCGACGAGTTTTATACTATCTATCCGAGGCTATTTCGCCATAAGCTCGATCGATCAATCGGCGAGCAACCGTCTGAATTCCGGTATGTTCGTAATAATTGGTACTCATGTCTAAAAACGCCGCCACATAATCCAATTTGTCATCGGTAACATCAATGTATTGCTTGAGATGGCCTAAAACTATGGCGGGAGTTAAGCCGCGAGACTGTACTAAATTGTTCATCCAACCTTGCGCTGAGGCGAAAGTTGTTGTCACGAATCCAAATTTTGCTGCATTATTAGCGCCGGGAATTAGGTTGCTGATATTTTGGAATGTTGAGTTTTGCTGCAAGGTTGAAGGATTCAATCCGCCTAGGGTATTTTGTGCTACTCTAAGGAAGTCCGGGCCAAGGGGAATTAAACCGTCAGCACAAACTAAAGCAGCCATCCGCATCAGAGATTCGTCTTTGTAATGGGATAAATAATTACCAAAGCTTCCCACATTGTTAAGGGAAATATTGTTAAGTTTGCAGTAGGCAATTAGCTCGATCGCCACGGGAGCGTGTCACTTTTGCAATGAGTATAAATACCCAAAAATACTAGGGCAGAGGTTTTGAGCTATTTTTGGGCAAAATCGGCGATAATAATGATGTCTTAATTAATGGCGATTGAACTATGACGGACGAAGAGCAACAGGCGATTCAAACACATGTAGAAGCTATTTCGGCAATTCT
>NZ_JAUBUY010000124.1:0-1196 GCF_036705565.1 Microcoleus sp. AT8-B5 | reverse complement strand
GGTAATCCCCCCTGAAAAGAGCGGTCGCCAAAAGTGGAATTTTCTCGTACCCTAGTTCGAGGAGGTTCCCATGAAGAAGTCGCGGTTCACGGATAGCCAGATCATCGCGGTTCTGAAGGAGGCGGAGGCTGGCACGCCGGTGCCGGAGCTTTGCCGGTCGCACGGCATCAGCTCGGCCACGTTCTACAAGTGGCGATCCAGGTTCGGGGGCATGGACGTGTCGTTGATGACCCGGATGAAGGAACTGGAGGAAGAGAATCGGCGCCTGAAGAAGCTGTACGTGGATGCCCAGCTCAGCGCCGATCTGCTCCGGGAGGCCCTCGCAAAAAAATGGTGAGGCCAGCGCAGCGTCGCGCGCTGGCCCGGCACGCGGTCGAATCGGAGCGCACCACCATCCAGCATGCGTGTCGCACGTTCGGCATCAGCGAGACGTGCTATCGCCATCGCGGCCGTCGTGTCGAGGCGGATGCGGAACTCGCGGACTGGCTGATCCGTCTGACGACGACCTATCGCACGTGGGGCTTTGGGCTCTGCTTCCTGTATCTGCGGAACGTCAAGCAGTTCCCGTGGAATCACAAACGGGTCTACCGCGTGTATCGGGCGCTCGAGCTGAACCTGCGGATCAAGCCGCGGCAACGCCTCGTGCGCGAGACGCCACAGCCGTTGGCCGTGCCAGACGCGCCGAACGCCGTGTGGTCGATGGACTTCATGCACGATCAGCTGGCGGACGGGCGCAGCTTCCGGCTGTTCAACGTCCTGGACGACTTCAATCGCGAAGGCCTGATCATCGAGGCGGACCTCTCGTTGCCGGCGGTGCGTGTGGTCCGGGCGCTCGACCAGCTGATCGAATGGCGCGGCGTCCCCGTGGTTATTCGCTGCGACAACGGACCCGAGTATATCAGTGAGACCGTGCAACAGTGGGCCAAGGGCCGGGGCATTCACCTCGACTTTATCCAGCCGGGGCAGCCCCAGCAGAACGCCTACATCGAACGCTACAATCGGACGGTGCGCTACGACTGGCTCGCGCAGCACGTGTTCGACACCATCGACGAAGTCCAGGCTGCGGCGACTCGCTGGCTCTGGACGTACAACCACGAACGCCCCAATATGGCTTTGGGTGGCATCACGCCAGCAATGAAGCTGGCCCTCGCAGCGTAGCTCCACTTCTGGCGCCCACTACAAGTGGGGGGATTACC
>NZ_JAUBUY010000086.1:0-13763 GCF_036705565.1 Microcoleus sp. AT8-B5 | reverse complement strand
GAAAACACTTAACAAAAGTTGATAATTAATTAAAGCCGTCAAGCTTATGACGGGGCTTTAGACCCAATTTCTTGGTAAAGGGCGTTGTGGAGAAAAAATATCGAAAAAAACATCCTAGCTGCTTTTCTTAAAAAACAGCTAGGATGTTTTAATGACAAGCTATTTCAGGACTTTAGCCTGCTGTTGCCAAAGCTCGATTTTTAGTTTTGCCGATCGCCAAACATTTTTTAACAGCAGCAATTACATCTTCCACATCTGCATCTGTTAATTTTGCCGAAATCGGCAAGCTAATTGTATGCAGTCCGATGTAGCTAGCATTGGGATAGTCTTCCGGCTGCCATCCAAACATTTCTTGATAGATAGGATGTTCTGGCATACTCATGTAATGTACGCCGACACCGATATTTTCAGCATTCATAGCGTTGAGAAACTCGTCGCGGCTGATTCCTGTTTTGGCTTCATCTACCAGAATGGTGTACAGGTGATAAGCATGAATGGTATCCGGTTCGGGCTTCGCTGGCAAAGTAATCGGCAAATCCGCAAATGCTTCGTTGTAGCGCTGCCAAATCTGCTCCCGCCGCTGCCAATAAGGAGCAACTCGTTTCATTTGATGAATGCCGATCGCAGCTTGCAGATCCATCATATTGTATTTAAAACCGACCTCCACCACTTGGTAGTGCTTGTAACCCGAGTCTCCGAAGCGCTTCCAAGCATCTTTGCTCATACCGTGCAGCGCTAAAATTTTGAGCCTGTCGGCGTATTCTTGACTGCTGACGATAATCATTCCTCCTTCGCCTGTCGTAATGTTTTTGGTGACATAAAAGCTGAAGCATCCGAAGTCGCCAAATGTGCCTGCTTTCCGCCCCTTGTACTCTGTTTCGATCGCGTGAGCACAATCTTCAATTAACTTCAAGTTGTGACGGCTAGCAATCTCGCAAAGCGCATCCATATCGCAGGGACGACCTGCGAAGTGAACTGGCAAAATTGCTTTAGTTTTTGAAGTTATTTTAGCTTCGACTTGAGCCGGGTCAATATTCATTGTCACCGGATCTACATCCGCCAGTACCGGCGTTGCCCCTGCGTGGATGATCGCATTAACTGTAGCGCAAAAAGTCATCGGAGTAGTAATGACTTCATCCCCCGGTTCTAACGAAGCAGCGAGGATGCTCAAGTGCAGTGCCGCCGTACAGGAATTGACTGAAATCGCGTACTGGGAACCCTTGTAAGCTTTGAAGTCATTTTCAAAACTCATAACTTTAGGGCCTGTACCCAGCCAACCTGTTTTCATGGTTGACACCACTTCTTGAATTTCGGCATCTTCGATCGCCGGGGCGCCGAAAACCAAAAAACGGTCTTTTGAACGAATAGGAGTGTTGTTCATGTTGCTAGTCTTACCCAGTAAGTAAAGTTAATCAAATGGAAGTGTTAATGAAGGCGGTATCAGCGTTTCTTATTTATTTTTCTAGCTCCATATTGTTTGCTAATACCTTGTGTAATGGCATCTTTTGTATAACAAGCTTAGTAATGACCAGCCGTTTTTCCGCAAGCGCCTGAGTATGACAGAATTTATCTATTTTAAGATAGAGAATCTGCAATGTCCAGTAGATCGTATTTCAGTTTATGAGCGATACACAAGCTCTCGCCTGCATTTTGTGTTTTAAATACTTTATTCAATAAAAACACGGGTACTTCTCGCTTAACTTTTCGTAAACTGTCGAACATCTATCCCGATCTAGATTAGACAGCGAAGTTATCTAATTTTTGATTTTTGATTTTAGAATTAAGAATGACTGATTCCCGTCTGGTTTGGAGCTTGCCTGGAGTTAGATTTTTTTGTAGTGGTGTAAAAAGTAGGCAAATTTTGCACAAAAAAAATGTAACTTTCCTGTTATTGATGCAGGTTCAGCAACATTCTGCGATCGATCAAAGCAATCAACCGTCCTCGACCAAATCCACTACAATCTAGGCAGACGAATCTTGTTCAAAACGTCTTGCAGCCGTTCTGACACGCCGCCCAATTGTTCTGACAAAGCTACAAGTTTGCCGTAAGCTTCAACTAAACGATCGCCCTCAACATAAACTTCTGGAGTAGGATAATTTTTCATCGCTTCCAGCAGTGTAATCTCGTTATCATTAGTTGCAGACAGCACCAAGGCAGATCTCAAAGCTTCTCGATTTGCATTCCCAGAAGGAGTGCGAATTACCTCACCCACCTCATCGAGAATTATTTCCCCAACCTTGCTGTTAAGCGTCCGATCCAAAAAGCTTTGACTGACTTTCACCGGTCTCGTCAGACTGTTGCGAACGGATTCCGGGTCTTTTTTTGCTTTTCCCAGCAGCATTTCTAAGCCGGGCGACATTTTTCCAGTTTCTACAAAAATTTCTAATTCGCTGACTGGTAAAGTCATTCGGATCGCACTGTATTTGAGCACTACCTTTTCGGCAGCCACAGCAGCATTACTGTAAAATACAATTCCCGCGCCTGCTGCTAAAAATAACGTCCACCGCTTTTTGAAAAATGCTCGACCCATACTCAAATCTCCCAACATCTTTTTCTACTTCGACTTTGACACATCTTATTAGTTACTGTACAGGCTCAGGTATTCGGGAAATGCCACATTATTCGATCGCCCCAACACTTATACCATTTTAGATTTTAGATTTTAGATTTTAGATTTTAGAACTGCGAATGACTGATCGTCGTGGTTTCGAGTATGGGCCTAGAGTTGCATGATTTTTGGGAACTGGTATTACCGATACCGGATGCTAGGCAAAAAACTCTGTTCAGGACGCTGCTACGGGCCTCTGTGTGGGGGATGCAAACCCTACTGATTCTCTCGCTCTATCTCTCGATCCTAGCAAAATGCCTAACGCCAGCTCTTCTATCAGTGAAGGCTGGCGCTGGGCTTAAATTTATTTTATATATTTAGGGTCTTTATGAAAGCTGACCCCAATTGAACGAGTTACAAGCGGTTTATGATTAGGGCCTTTAAATTTGCTGACCCCAATTGAACCCACATTCTTATAATTACAGGGATCGCTGGAAAACCACGATTTCATAATAATTTCTTTATATTTATAACTTTTTCTTGCCTAAGATAAATTTTTGTCTCGATTTGTACATTTTTGTTACTTGGACTTCGGGGAGCGGCCCTCGGCCCGCTGCTCCCAGCGAAACAGGAACACCATCAGGGCCACCACTCCGACTTGGAGGGCAAAATTGGGCAAAGCAGAGCCAATTTCGCGGCCAGAGGCAATTTTAGCGAGGAAAACCAAGCCGCCGATAAAGCCCGAAGCGCCACAAGCTACATAGACAAACTGTCGCAGAGGCCGGTAGGGAGTGGCCATTTCTGCGGTTAAACGCTCGTATTGTTGGCGGCTGAGGTTGCGCGGGTTTTTTGGGATGTTTGTGCGATCGTCCGAATTTGGAGCTGGCATAGATTTAGAAAATAAGTAAATTAGGATTGGGCCACAAAAACCCGGTTTCTACCAGAAATCCTCTGGCTGAGGTCGCCAATACGGTCGCAAAACCAGGTTTTTGGTCATGTGGGCGCAAGTCAAGCGAATATTAGACTACAACAAATATCTCACAACTGCCGAAACAAATCACCGCTGAAGCAAAAGCACAACTGTTTGCAAACAGCCAATAAAAACACCCAAAATGCCTCCTAAATTTACAATTCCCTGCAACTCGCTTTTGACAATTCCCTGAATTGCTAACTCCAACTCTTCAGGAGAAGTACCTTTGACTCGATCGACAATCACCTGGTCAATATTCAAAATTGGGATAGCCTGAGCTACAATATTTTCTAAATCCCGCTCTAGATAGCGCTCTAAAACCAAAGCCAGTTCTTTGCTGACAATTCCCAGGGAAGCGCTCATCACCGCTGAAGTTTGCAAGCGATTGAGAATCAACCGCGAAATATTTTCCCAGTCAATAGATTTACTCAACCCCTCAAGTACATCTGTACCCCGCTGCTGAACGTAGCTGCGAACACTGTCGCGCATAGTTTTTCGCAACTGTCTCACAGTCGAAACCGGTAAATTTTGCATCGACAAATTTTGCAGCCATTCCTGAATTCGCCCGCGAATTCCCAAAGAAATAGTTAACTCTGCTAAGCGCTGATTTGTCGCTTCTCTGTCATCCAGACAAAAAGTCCGCAGCCGAGTTAAAGTGTTCCGCAAACCAAACAAATTTGCTACTACCCAATAAGTGCCGCTGGTTTTTTCTCGAAACCCTTCATCGATGATCGAAATATTGCGATCCGTCAAAAAGTCAATTAAAGCCTGCCGCAGCACTTCCGGGGGTATTACTACCTGCAACAACCACTCAGCAAGCTGAGCAGCCTGAGCTTCCGTTAGCTGAATCTCCAGCAAAACTTGGTCAAAAATTTGATTAAGCTGAGCTTCTAAAAAATCTTCCCGGCGCGCCAAAACTTTGAGAATTCGCGGCACAGATTCCCCCAGCAAATCTCGCAGAATGTTAGCGAGAATTTTAGCCGTTTTTTGCTCTGCGTCTGCTTTTACCTGATCCAGCGCCAACTGTAACAACCAGAGAATCACCGACTGCATCCGCTCGGTTTGCAGGAGGCGGCGCGCCAAGTTTTGCAGTTCCTGTGGCGTCAGCAGCGAACCCATGATTGTGTCGGAAATTCGCTTTGCTAAACGCTCTTGGTTGCGGGGGATCAAGCCTGGAGTGAAAGGCAACTTCCGCCCTTTGATGTAAATAGCTCGATAGGGACGGAACAGCATTTTGATAGCTATATCGTTAGTGAAATAGCCAATAATTCCTCCCACTACAGGTGGGGCCAACAACAGCCAAATGTCAGACGGATTCATAAGATTTTAGATTTTAGATTTTAGATTTTAGATTTACTCCACAGATGAATCTGGGGGGTTGAACCTTGGTCTAAAATTTTGATCTGGGGTATTCGATCGACCGAAACTGCAACCACTTTTAATTTTCAATTGCTTTGACTAATACCAATACTCCCATCATAGCTCCAGCAATGGGGTAGTGGGTGGCGGCGGCAAATCCGGCTTTGTTGGCGATCGCGACTTGTTGCTGGCCGATCGGGAATTTTTCTAAACTAGGATTAATGTAGGCATATTCTTGAGTCATGCCAAATTGCTGAGCAATGGGCACTACAAGAGTGTCTAGATAAAACTGCTGAAAGCTCCGCATTAGGGAATTGCTGGGGCGGTGGAGGTCGAGAATAGCTGCTTTGGCACCGGGTTTGAGCACGCGGTGCAATTCCTGAAGACTGCGGGGGATGTCAGTCACGTTACGCAGCCCGTAACCCATTGTGGCGCAGTCGAAGTAATTGTCAGCAAAAGGCAAGTCTAGGGCGTCAGCTTCTACCCAGGAAATGGGACTAGCAGGGGTGAGAAAAGGTCGATCTCGCCTAGCAGCCACGGCCAATTGTTCGGCGGAAAAATCTACTCCAAATACGCAACCAGTCGGCCCTGCTTGTTTGGCCAGCAACAAAGCTAGATCCCCGCTACCGCAGCACAAGTCTAAACAAGTATTTCCGGGACCCGCACTGCTCCATTTCACCGCCATTTGCTTCCAAATCCGGTGTTGCCCAAAGCTCAACCAGTCGTTCAATTGGTTGTAAACAGGTGCAATTCGATTAAATATAGTTTTAATTTTTTCTGCGT
Source organism: Microcoleus sp. AT8-B5 (assembly GCF_036705565.1). NCBI lineage: Bacteria > Bacillati > Cyanobacteriota > Cyanophyceae > Oscillatoriales > Microcoleaceae > Microcoleus > Microcoleus sp. AT8-B5. Next base: position 8,102 of record NZ_JAUBUY010000086.1, on the reverse strand, counting down.
TATTAGTCATTAGTTATTAGTTGTTAGTCATTGGTCATTAGTCATTAGCCATTAATCATTGGTCATTGGTGATTTATCAGCAGGAAAAAATAATTAATTCGTGCATTCATGTCATGCTGTCGCCAGTCATTAATGCTTTTTTATTTGTTAGCTATCCGCGAGATTTTGTCTTGAATCCTTCGTTGGCTCTTATTTTAAACTCAAGACAGAGAGCCGACTAATAACTAATGACTGACAACTAATGACTGACGATCCGCCCAAAAACAGGTACAAGCTCCCGACAATCGTCGTGGAAATTCAAAAATTTTAGACTTTTGTTCAAGCTCCAAGATTCACTGCGCTGCAAGTAAATCTAAAATCTAAAATCTAAAATCTAAAATCTAAAATCGATTGACTGATGACTAATGACCCTGAAAACTCGTCAATACCAAAGCAACTTCTTGAGCGGCGAGGTGAACGGTTGTGAGTTCGTCGGGGCGCAGGGAACAAGGTTGTTTCCACTGCATGGAAATTAGGGCGATCGATCGACCTTTGTGACTAACCGGGATGCTCAGGTGAGCTTGAATGCCGGATTTCTGATAGTGCGGCAGACTCGCTAGGTTGGTGTCGAGTCCAATATTCACAACACCCTGAATAGTTTGAGAGGTAATTGCTTCTCGAACCAGAGGGTCATCCGCCAGCCAATTTTCCACAGTTGAACCCGTGGTGTGACAGCCTTGGACTGGGATTAAAACATTTCCTTCCACCAGTTGCAAAATGCAAAAGTCCGCCAAAAAATTATCACTTATAGCAGTAGCAATTGGATCTAAACTTGCTTCCAAACTCGGATAATCCACAGCCGTTTGCATGATTGTTGCTAACAGTTGTATTTGATTTTGAGCGCGATCCAATTCCTCAGTCCGCTGCTTGAGAATTTCATAAGTCTCGGCTGCCTTTTGCACCACCATTTTCAGTTCGTTCGGGTCCCAAGGCTTGGTGATATACTTATAAACCTGTCCTGAGTTAATCGCATCCACCAAGTCTTCAATGTCCGTAAAACCAGTCAAGATAATTCTGACCGTATTCGGAAACTGGGGCACGGTTTTGCTCAAAAACTCCGTTCCCTTCATTTCGGGCATCCGCTGGTCGGAAATGATTACGGCGACCTCGCCTTCGATGCCGAGGACTTCCAAGGCGCGAATTCCGCTCTCAGCTTTGAGAACGTTAAAATCTCGTCGGAAAGTGCGGTAGAGTAAATCCAGATTGTCTGGTTCGTCGTCTACTACCAGCATTTTGGGCTTTTTCGGTCTGTGTAGGGTCATGAGCTGGCGTTTAATTTGATCTAGCTCTGAAATGGCATTATCCATAACAATACGATAAACTCCCCTTTGTACATTTAGGCGAGCAACTATTCTTTGACACTCCCCACGCATAGAATGCGGGGGATTCTTCTCTCAAAGGCTCGACTCTAGACCGATATTACTATCGATCCCCGATAGAACGCCTCCAGAAGCAGTTTTACTCACGGGCTGCCCGACCGCAAGAATACCTCTGTCTCTAATTACTTGTGCTGCTGCTGTATCGCGATGAGTGGTGTACCCGCACGAATGACAACTATGGATTCTGACATCCAAGGTTTTCTTACCAGTATGGGTTCCACATTGGGGGCAAATTTGACTCGTATAGTTTTTATCAACACGAGCAAAATACACCCCGCGCTTCCAACACACATGAGACAGAATCGAGAAGAATTGACCATAGGCTGCATCGAGACTATGTTTACCGAACATCCCCTTTGCCCAAGCCTTAAAATTGATATCCTCAATGAATATCATTCCTGCTTGGTCACATAACCTATGAGCTAATTTATAGTGCCAATCCTTTCTGGTATCACTGATTTTTTGATGAATTCTAGCAATCTTTTTCTGGAGAGCAAGCCAATTCTTAGACCCTTTTCTTTGATGCTTTAATCTTCGCTGCAGTGATTTCAACTCGCGGTGAAGTGCCTGAAAAAATCTCGGTCTGTTGACTAATTCTCCATCTGAAGTTGCGAGGTATTTGTCAAGCCCAATATCTACCCCTAATGGATGTCCTGACGGTGGGCGAGCGGGCAGGTTGACTGCTAACTGGTAGGTCAGCATGACAAAATATCCTGATGCCCTTTTAACTACTCTAATTTGCTTGAGTATAAAACCCTCTGGTGTGGGTCTAGACATTTTCATCCTTACCCACCCAATCTTAGGCAGATTAACCTTTCCATTCTCCACTGCTGCATCCTTAACAGCCGGGAAAACAAACGATCGCATCCGTTTTTTGAAGCGAGGAAACCCATGCCCTCTATCCCACATTGCCACAAATGCCGACTCTAAAACCTTTAAAGTTTGCTGCAATACTTGCGAATGAGGGGTCTTTAATTCGGGACAATGCTTCTTAGCTTCTGCCAAACCTTTGCACTGACTAGCATAGGTTGGTCTAGGAGTATCCGGTGAGATAATATACTCACCAACTATCGAACAAGCATTAACAGAAGACTTACGAGAATTCACCCAATCTTTCCGTTCTCGCAAGGCATAGTTATAAACCTGACGACAAACAGACAACCAAATCTCAAATATTTGAACTTGAGATTTGGTTGGACGTAGTTTGTACTCGTGAGTTACTGTTAGCATGATATAATCATATCATGCTTTTAGAAATCAACCAGGATTTTTCTAAGACTGTAGGTAGCCGCCTCCGCTGCCGAGTTCATCCCCACGCCTGAAGTCGGGGGCTTTCCTCTCGTTTTCCGGTAACAATAGTCTCATAACTCACTTACTATTAATCTATCGCTCTGCCGCGACACGAGCCTTGCCGGTATCCAATTACACATAACTTAGCCTGAGTTTTTGATTCAATTATGACTGATACACCGCAAGATTCCTCCCCTCCTGCATCTGCATCCTCCACAAATGCTGTGGATGCTGAAAAGTTAATTCGATCGCTCCGCCGCAAAGAAGGCACTTGGGTAGAGTGGGGACAGGCCTGCACAGCACTGCTAAAAGCTGGCTACAACTCTCAAAGGATTTTTGAAGAAACTGGTTTTGAGCCAATTCAGCAAAATCAAGTAAGCGTCGCAGCCCAAGTTTACACCAGCATGGTCAATGCTGGGGCTTCAGAGGAAGTTCGATCGCACTTTTTGGGCAAAGGTAGCGATATCTTATACGAGTTTCGGATTCTCTCTCAAGTAGAGCGTGCCGGGGCGGCTGCTTTGATGCTAACCCACAACTTGGATGTTGACGATGCTCGCCAAGTTGCTAAAGCGATCAAGGAGTTTTCGCACTTCGGGAGTCTCCCCCAAGGGTTCACAGACACTCCCGGCGATGCTATGGCTTACCAATGCTGGCAATTGGCGAGACAGAAAAGCGATTTGCAAGAGCGATCGCGCTTAATTGCTCGCGGTTTAAAATTAGCTAGCAGCCAAACCGCTAGGGCGCAAATCGAGCAGTTGCTCGTCGATTTTACCGTAGTTGCGAGACGGGAAGCGCCCCGCTTGCCCGTCTACCGGCTGGATACCGAAGAACAATTGCCGCGCGTTGTCCCGGTTGTCGGCAAATTGCCGCTTTCTACGACAGATTTGCTGGCAGTGCCTTTGCCGGAGGAAATCGAGCCGTTCCGAATGGTAAAATTTTCTGGAGCAGGAGCTTGGGTGGCGATTCCCGGATGGCAGGTAATTTTGAACGCTGAAGATCCGGTGGCGGTTTTGGGAATGAGCGATAAATTGCCGGTACCGCTGCAAGGCAAAGTTGAAGAAGTTTTGATTATTGCCGATCGAGCTCAAAGACAGTGGGATGCTGACAGTTATTTCCTCGCAGATAACGCTGGCAATTTAGAATTGTACTGGTTTGAACAATCCCCGGATATTCCTATTTTGGGGCGAGTTGTTCTGGTGATGCGTCCCAAAAAGATTGTGGATGAAGACTATACCAAAGATGGATGGCAAATTGATGATTAGTGAGTTGACTGTTGACTGTTGATGGTTGTCAGTTGACGGTTGTCAGTTGTCGTTGGTTTTAAGAACGGTTTCTTCGGCTGTTCCCCAATACATAAATTTTATGTGGGTGGAATGACTAATGACTAATGACTAATGACTACTGACTACTGAGGCGGTTTCGGTTCTTGAATTTGCGGAACAGAATGCTGTTTCTTAAATCGATTAAAGCCGTAAACCGCAGCCCCAATTAACAGCAAATAAGGACTGTAAGCCAACAGCCAAATACCCAAAGCAAACAAACCGAGCGTCAATTCACCCACAGAATGAGTCGCTTTCCCCCAAGTTTCCTGCGCCCGCAAACCTAGAGAAGGTTCCTGAGTTTGTTGAGCCGATACTGCTGCTTCTAGAGTTAAGCTAATAGTTGAATAGGCTACTTGATTTCGCAAACTTTTTAACTGAGCGTCAATGCGTTCGATCGACTCCCGAATGTTGCTCAACTCTTGAGAAGCTTTGAGTACATCGCCGACAGAACCCGATCGCTCCATAATTTTTAACACCATTTCCTCGGATTTGCGGAGATTCCGCAGTCTAGCCTCGCTGTCAACTAATTGAGTGGTAACATCCTCAGCCGTCAGAGAACGGTTCTCTACAGTTCCGAGTTTTGCCAAAGCATTTAAAGTAGTTTCTAAACGTTCTTGAGGCACCCGAATCTCCACAGACGCGGTTTGGCGGACACTCGAATCCGGCGGCTTCTGATTTTGGAAACCCAAGATATCGCCTTGCTGTTTTTCGACAATATTAGTAACAGATTTAGTGCTGGCGTCAATAGATTTGACAACTACACTGAGTTGGGCTTTTTTAATCAGTTGGGGACGGGTTGCGGTCGTTTCTGCTGCTTTTTTTGATGCACCAGAAGTTTGTGACCTTTGGGCTGCTGGATCGGGTGCTGGTGCCGATTGTGGAGCCGATTCGGCCACTTGGTTTTCACGGATGCTGGATGAACCTGCGCCGCCTGGAGCGCTGCTGGACGTTTGAGCTCCTCCGCAGCTAGGCAAAGCAATTGTGGAAGATAAAGTTAAGAATACCGCAACAGCAAAACGAGTTGTGCTGTTGTTGGCTGGGTTTGGGTTTGGCTTGTGGGGCGGGGAATTGATTTTGAGGTGAGTTTTCATTTGGGTGACTCCTCTAAAAAAGGCTTGGGTATTGAATTTTATGCTGGTTTTAATTTAAGCTCGAATAGATAGCGTTAGTTTAGCCGATACCGAAATGGAAACGGTAGAGGTTGCAGATTTTTTTATTTTTAACCGCAGATGAACGCAGATAAACGCGGATGTAATAATGACTGATGAATTTGATTCTGATTTTATGCGATCGACAACCAATATCGATCGCCCTGGCAACATTTCCTCTGGGTTAGACTCTGCGGCAGTTTTGCGAGAACAAGCTTGCCTTAAAATTCGCGAAAGCTTGCGTGCGGGGCAGCAAGACATGGCGGATTGGCAAGGCGGTCCCCTTGCTGTTTCGGCGGTTCCGGGGGCCGGGAAGTCTACGGGAATGGCTGCTGCGTCGGCAATTGCGATCGCCCGCAACGGGCTTCACAGCCGCCGCCAGTTAATTGTCGTCACATTTACGCGATCGGCTGCTGCTAATATTAAAGCTAAAATTCGGGAAAGATTGACAGAATTGTCTTTATCTCAAGGCGGTTTTGCTGTGCACACTTTGCACGGTTTAGCTTTGAATATTGCGATGCGCCATCCTGATTTGTCGGGTTTAAATTTAGAAAATTCAACCTTAGTTACTCCCACTCAAAGTCACCGATTAATTCGCACCTGTGTAGAACTTTGGATTGCGGAAAATCCCCGCAGATATCAAGTTTTGTTGGAAGGACAGCAATTCGACGGAGAGGAAACGGAGAGGCTGCGGCGACAATCGGTTTTGCGGACGGAAATTTTGCCGCAGGTAGCTAAAACTGTGATTCACGAGGCAAAATCTTCTGGTTTGTTTCCCGAACAGTTGTTAGAAATGAGCGCTCTTGATACTGGGGATGGTTATGAAATTTTAGCAGTAGCTGGGGGTTTATATCAAAAATATCAGGCTTTGTTGAGGAGTCGGGAATTCATCGATTATGACGAGATGATTTTAGCAGCTTTGCGGGTGTTGGAAAATCCGAAGGCGAGGGCGATCGAGCAAAAGCAAGTATTTGCCGTTTTTGAGGACGAAGCCCAAGATTCTACACCTTTGCAAACTCGGCTTTTGAAAACATTGGCGAGCGATCCAGAGCCTGCTAAATCACCTCCCAATTTTATCAGAGTTGGCGATCCAAATCAAGCGATTAATTCTACTTTCACTCCCGCCGATCCGATTTATTTTAACCAATTTTGTGATGAGTGCGAAGTAGAGAATAAGTTAGCGACAATGGACGGTGCCGGTCGCAGCACCCAAGTAATTATCGAGGCCGCTAACTTTATGTTGCAATGGGTAAATGGTTCGGAATTAGCGAAAAATGAAAAGCCTTTTCGCGACCAAACTATTAAGCCAGTACCCAGCGATGACCCGCAGCAAAATGCAAATCCGGCTCCGATTGGTCGAGGCTTAGAATTGCATACTCCGCGCGATATTTACCATACAGTTGAGTTGATTGGTAAGCGGGTAATTGAGTTAGTAGAAGAATTTTTACCAGCAGAGTTTGAATTTGGAATAAATGGCAAAAATATCGAATCAGGCGGTGAAGCGAGCGATGGGGAAAATAGTGCAAAATTGCCCTTAGAAAATCTGAAATCGATGGCTATTTTGGTGCGGGAAAATAAACAAGGTAAGTTTATCAAAGAAGTGCTAGAAAATCCTCAAAAACACGGATTAAGCTTTGATTTGCGTAAATACGGGATTAAAATTGAGGATGTGGGAGAACGCGACAGACATTCTCAAGTACCTTGGGAAATCTTAACACTGCTGCAATTTCTCGATCGCCCGCACTCTCCAGACTACCTGAAAGCAGCCTTAAAGATTTTGAGCGATCGACAACTCATCCCCAAACAAGACTACAATGCTTTTGCTACCAGCCCCGAACAATTCCTTTACCCAGGCCCCCTAGACCCCCAGCAGTCAGATCCCGTTCGCAAATGCCGCTATTTTTGCTGCGGTTTGCTGCAAGCTAGCTTAGAACTGCCGCCCTACCAAATCATTTCCTTCTTAGCCTTAGCGCTGCAATACGACCAAACAGAATTAGCCACCGCCGACAAATTAGCAGAACGAGTAGCAATCCAAACAGCCGGCAACAATTCAATGCGGAATATTTTGGGCGTACTTAGCGAAATTGTCAGTTCCGAAAGATTTGAACCTGTGGATGCAGACGACAAAATAGAAGAACGTTATACCAGCAAAGGTCAACTAACAATTATTACCATGCACAAAGCTAAAGGATTGGATTGGGATTGCGTATTTTTGCCGTTTCTGCACGAACAAACCATCCCCGGAAATTTGCGGGTTTTGCCGCAAACCCGATTTTTAGGAGATTTCACTTTAGCAGAGGTAGCGAGAGCACAAATTCGAGCAAGTTTGCACGGAAAATATCCTTTACCAAATCTAGGCGAAGCGTGGGAACAAGCAGGTTATTTGAAAACAGCAGAAGAGTTTCGACTGCTGTATGTGGCGATGACGCGAGCAAAAAGTTTGTTGTGGATGGCGGCGGAGAAAAAAGGGCCTTTTACGTGGAACAAACCAGAGAATTTACAGGAGCAAAAACCTTGTCCGGTAATGCCTGTCTTGAAGCAGAGATTTCCGAGTAATGCTATATAAAAGAAGTAAGAATTATATCATGTCCGGTCGATTACGCCAAATCATACCAATTTTAAAAAAGAATGCAACAGTATTCTTGTTCCCCCCGCAATGCAGCGGGGGGGCTAGGGGGGGTCGAAGAGTGTTGCACGATTTTAGAGAAATGGTATCAGGTAGGGGCGGGTTCACCAACAATATCTGCCAATAATTAACAATCTCAAAAACCCGCCCTGCCCGGATATTATGGTCAATCTATCGGACATGATATTAAGGATCGCCAATTAAATAACTTACAATTTTAATTGTTATTGTGGGATGGGCGTCCCGCCCGTCCAGAAAGGGCGGGCGGGACGCCCATCCCACAATAACCATCACGCAT
>NZ_JAUBUY010000123.1:0-1199 GCF_036705565.1 Microcoleus sp. AT8-B5 | reverse complement strand
AACATCAGTTTTCAATTTAGCGTTTGTACCAGGCTGACAATTCGCTACTGCCATGCCATCGCAAATGCTTTAACGTTATGTGCAAATTTATAAAAGCCGCTCAATGAACTTTATAGAACAATTAGTGCGCAAATTTCGATTTTGGCGTTTTAAGAGAAATATTAGAAGCAAGATATATAGATTTAATAAGCAAGTGTCTATTGGGAAATCCGAATCAACAAGGTCTCAATACCAAATGAGGGAAGTAGAGAAAAGTAGTCATGATTTAGCAATCCAAGCTTATTTGTCAAAATATAAATCTCAGATCAACGGAATTAGTACTGGTTGGTATCCTTATTTATATGAGATGATAGGTGAGCTAATGGAAAATGGGCTAACCGCAGAGGATACAATTTGGGCAAAGGAAAAACATGCTGAGTTTAGATGTTCAGTAAAAGCAAAAGACAAAAATAAACAACTCATATTTGATAAGATTATTGAAACGTATACAAATAAAATAAACGCAACCTGCCAATTTTGTGATAATCAAGGAATAAATCAAGAAGTTAATTCTTGGGAGTACAATCTCTGTTTACAGCATTACCTTGAAAGTAAGTATGACATAGAAGTGGATGACGAAATCCAATACTACAAAGAATATTTTGGGGAGAAGGATGATCAAAAAACATACAAGAGTATCTCCACCGACAAATATTACATTTTGAACGAGCTTGCCTTCAGAAAAAGGGCTGGACTTCTTCATACATTATTAAAAGATAAATTTTTGTCTGACGACAGCGCAATCAGCGACATAATGTATAAGTATTTCGAAGAAGAAATGTTTTTTGATATTGAATTAGATGATAAATACTATGAAAGCCACTTTCGCTTTTTTGACGATAGTGGAACAGTAATCGATAAGCCCGAATTTAATTACTATCACCCCATGACAACTTATGAAAATATCATCAAGGAAATCTGCACATAACATTGCATTTGCGAATAGCATGGCTGACGGAATAAACTTCATCTGTAAATCTTTCTCAGCTTTAGTTCCGGCAGACAGTACGCTTTTGGTCATTAGTTCTTAACTTCAACTTAGTTTTTCAATTAAGCATTTGCACCAGGCTGACAGTACGCTATTGCCATGCCATCGCAAATGCTTTAACGTTGCATGTAACTTTTGACACAACGCATTTGCTGCGGATCTCTCCTTATCG
>NZ_JAUBUY010000007.1:101974-166414 GCF_036705565.1 Microcoleus sp. AT8-B5 | reverse complement strand
AACAGGCTTTCCGGCCTGTTCCACAAGAAAATTCACTCTTTGTGGAACAGGCCGGAAAGCCTGTTCTTGAGAATGGTACAATATCTCAGTTACAGCCCAGTGAAACGGTAAAAACCCGGTTTCGAGGCGTCGTTTATAGGTAAGCGATAGCTTGTGTCTTGCCTAATTGCTCAAAAATCATCTATCGAGAGAGGTGTTGACTCCACAAGAACACCCGAAGATTGTGCTGTGGAGTCAATTCTTTAATCTCTAATCTCAAATCAAATGAATCAGTTTTGCAGCCAGCGGGCGGCGTCTTTGGCGTGATAAGTCAAAATCAAATCACAACCAGCACGCTTGAATCCTGTCAAAGTTTCCATCACTACTCTTTCTTCATCTATCCAACCGTTGAGGGCGGCGGCTTTCACCATCGCATATTCCCCAGAAACGTTGTAAGCAGCAACTGGCAGGTTAGTTGCTTCCTTCACGCGCCAGATGATGTCCATGTAAGCTAAAGCGGGTTTAACCATGAGCATATCTGCGCCTTCGGCAATGTCGAGAGCAATTTCTTTCAGAGCTTCGCGGCCGTTTCCGGGGTCCATTTGATAGGTGCGTCGATCGCCAAATTGCGGGGCAGACTCTGCTGCATCTCGGAATGGGCCATAATAAGCTGAGGCGTATTTTGCCGCGTAAGACATGATGGGAATATCTTCAAATCCAGCGGAGTCCAATCCTTCGCGAATTGCTCCGACAAAACCGTCCATCATTCCCGAAGGGGCGATAATATCTGCACCGGCTTTAGCTTGAGCAACAGCGGTTTTCTTCAGCAATTCTAGTGTGGGATCGTTCAATACGCGACCGCTTAAATCTCCGACTTCCAAATAGCCACAGTGACCGTGAGTGGTATATTCGCACAGACAAGTATCGACCATGACGATTAAATCTGGTACGGCTTTTTTAACTGCTTCCGTCGCTTTTTGGACGATGCCGCAGTCGTGCCAAGCACCTGTCGCGTCGGTATCTTTGTCTGCGGGAATGCCGAATAAAATAATAGCCGGAATGCCGAGGTCGTAGACTTCTTTTGCTTCTTCTACTATTTTGTCTACCGATAGCTGGAAAACTCCGGGCATCGATGTGACTTCTTTAGCAAAAGCTTCCCCCGGTACGGCAAATAGGGGGTAAATTAAATCGCTGGTTGTCAAGATATTTTCGCGCACCATCCGGCGGAGTTGGGGATGGTTGCGGAGGCGGCGGGGGCGGTGAGTTGGAAACATAATGTTTTTTTTACGGTAGATAAAGCCCTGTTTTCTAGGACTCGTGGCGCTTCTTTAAAAGTCTAGAGCTTATTGTTGGCCGATCGCCCTTTACATAAGTAAACTTCTGTAAAACCCGCGATGTCCTTTGTTCGCAGTCAGGAATGCCAGTCCTTTCTAGCTTTTCTCGTTTGCAGACTCAGGCCTAACTGTGGTTGGATCGGTTGGTACGGATATCTCGCTGGCTTCATACCTATAACCAGGCTGCCCATTCGCGAGGATAGACTGTAAATTATAAATGTATCGAATAGTAACGGTCTTATGTACAAGCAACTAATTTCAAAGATGAAACCGCTTTTGAAATCACTATTTGCGATCGGTCTGGTACTGACGCTAGCCCTCGGTAACGCTGATGGAGCTCTGGCTGCCCGCAGCGGAGGACGCATCGGGGGCGGATCTTTTAGTGCTCCGGCGCGCAGTTACTCGTCTCCTAGTCGCACTTACGCGCCGTCGGGAGGGGGCTACTATCCGGGTGGTGGCTTTGGAGGTGGCTTTGGTTTCCCGTTCTTGCTGCCGTTTTTTGGCTTTGGGGGCGGGTTTGGCGGCCTGTTCTCGATTTTGATTTTTATTTCGATCGCTAATTTCCTCGTCCAAAGCTTCCGCCGCGCCGGGGGCGGAACTGACGAACTCGGCAACAGCGCCGCCACTACCACCGTATCTGTCGCCCGCTTGCAAGTTGGTTTGCTAGCAGAGGCCCGCGGTTTGCAAGCTGAACTCGACGCCCTCGCGCAAAAAGCGGATACCGATACAGCAGCCGGTCGCGCTCAAGTGCTGCAAGAATCTACTCTGGCGCTGTTGCGGCATCCTGAATACTGGGTTTACGCGGGCGCTGAATCTGTGCAAACTCGCTTGGAAGCAGCCGAAGCTAAGTTTAATCAATTTTCTTTGGCAGAACGCAGTAAATTTACTGAAGAAACGCTCTCGAATTATAACAATCAGCTCCGCCAAGCAGGGAGCAGCAATATCCTGCCAGGTTTGCAGGAAAATGGGGCGCTGGTTGCTTCTGATTTGAATTCAGAGCCTGGGGAATTTATTGTGGTGACGGTGATTGTCGGTACTCAAGGTAAATTGCAATTGCCAGCAGTGAAAAACTCTGAAGATTTGCGCCAAGCTTTGCGCCAGATTGGGGGAGTATCGAGCGAGCAGTTGCTGGCGGTTGAGGTGCTGTGGACTCCTCAAGCCAACGGGGACACTCTGACTGCTGACGATATGTTGGCCGGCTATCCTGATTTGCGATCGATTTAGTGAGCAAGACTGGGCGCGGAGCATTGTCTGCCGCGCCCCATCCCGCAGCAAAGCTGGGCGGGTTAACCCAATTGCTTTTGAGACGGGAATTTCGCGGGAGGTTGGGGAGGTCGATCGAATTAAAAAAGATTGTTTAACAAATGCTAGTATTGAGAGATCATGCTTGAGCATGATTTATCTGCTATTGGCAAAGCCTGCCCGATATGGGTTTTGCGAGGAAGTTAGGCAAGATAAAAAAAACTCTATTGAGCGAGGACTGCTTCGGAAGAAGTTGCGATCGCACGCCATCTAAATTTTATATAAAGAAGAAGCGATCGAGAGCTAAAACTTATGGCCGACAGCAGCAGAAAAAAAGCACTTTTTATTTTGAGCCAGTTAAATAATGACGATATCAACTGGATCGTTCAAAAAGGCAAAAAGGAAGTTCTAGATCCGGGGGGGATTTTGATCCATGAAGGGAGGCAGATAGATGCGCTCTACATTGTTTTGAAGGGGAGTTTGAGCGTTTTAATCGAGGCTGAGCGGACTAGAGAACTCGCTAAAATAGCCAGCGGAGAACTGGTGGGAGAAGTCTCTTTCATTGACGCTCGCCCTCCTTTAGCAACGGTAAAGGCAATAGAAGAAACTCACTTGCTGGCAATTCCTAGGCGGCAGTTAGTCATCAAACTTCAAAACGATATGGGCTTTGCTTCCCGGTTTTATTATGGAATTTCACTGTGTCTGGCAGACAGGATGCGCGGTACGATCCGACATATAGAATATGGTCGCAATATTGAATTAGATCAACCAGAATTTGAACGCGAGGATATCAATCCTAACGTTCTGGAAAATTTGGCGCTAGCTGAGGCTAAGTTTAATTGGCTGAGGGAAAATGTTAAAGCTTGAGGAATTTTAAGGGGTTTTTGCGCTGGGTGTGAAAACTGGCCGATTGAGAGGGTAATTGAGAGATGTACGATGTAACTCACATCTTGCACCATTCTGAAGAACAGGCAAGATGCCTGTTCCACAAAAAATGAGTTTTCTTGTGGGGAGTAGGGGTTGGGCATCCTGCCCGCCCAAAAAAGGATTATTGAGATTGGTGCAAGATGTAAGATGTAACATCTCAACTCAAAAAACAGATGTGGAAAACAAAATAGGGGCGGGTTTTACCGGAAATATCGATCGATAATTGCCGGAACTATAAAAACCCGCCTCTGTGCTTTGCAGTAGTTGCAACCTCGCGCGCTGAAACGCAACTACCAACCACACAATCTAGATAATGCCCGGCCCTTTGCCACGGGTGTCTGCATCCATTGTCAGTTTTCCTTCCTCGCCTTTTTTATCTTTGATTTCTGCGAGAATTCGAGCGCGTTCTGCGGCTTCGGCTTCTTCTTTTGCTCTCAAATCGCCCGGTTCGTTGATGTACATTTCCGGTTCGATCGCGTAATTGTTAACTAGACCTTCTTTGTCTACTGTATAACCATCTGTAGTGTGAATGCTTTCGTCATCGGTTTGGTCATCAGTTTTTGCACTTTTCTGCTTCGCTTCGGTGGTTGTGTGCATGAAGTTAGCGCCTTCCCGTTCTTGCCGCGCTGCTGTCTCCGCAGGAGTAATGCCCCTGTCGTAGTGGGGGGCTTCCATATTGGCTTCGATTTGTTCGTCGGCCGGTGTTGATTTGCTAACTTCTTCTTTGGGGGGTATTGGTTGGCGATTAGTCATGATTTATTCCTGAGTTATCTTTTCAAAAAAGGTCTTTGGCTTATGTTTAAATATTAATCCCAAGCTAGCTCATTCACAAACTATCTTTGGTTATAGTTTGCGAAAAATTGCTGTTAGGGAAAATACCTTTATTGCATCTTCCTGAAGACTGACTAAATTGTGTTTTTATTAAAACTTTAACTATCTGCAACTATTTGGCATCTATCTAAAGATAGGGAATTTTCAATTGGGCATCGGGCATCGGGCATTGGTAACTAATGACAACAGTCAACAGACAACTGTCAACTGTCAACTATCAACTATCAACAGACTTTACGATTCTTTAAAGAAGCGGATGATTTCGCGGACGTGGTTGAGAAATTGTCCGTCATCGGTGAGTTGGGCGATCGCACTTTCTGCATCTCTTCTCAGTTTAGTGTGCTCTGCCTGATTTGTCGCTTGCAAAGATTGTAGAGATGCGGATACAGTAGTTAGTTCTCTTCTGATAGCTTCCCGTTCCCGATTTTGGACAGCCACCCACGAATTCGGATTGTCGGAACTTAATTGATCGGTCAAGTCTCTAACTGTAGATTCTAATTGTGCAAAGCGGCTGCGGAGTTCGACAATATCTTCGCGGGGGTGCAAAAATTGGCGGCGGATACTTGTCAGCCGCTGGGCTAAATACTGATAACCTCGGATAGCTGGACGCAGTACAGTTAACAGCAGTGCAGCAGCGGAACTGAGATAGCCAATAGCACTAATTCCGGCGGCGGCTAGGGCGTAAAGTGCGATCGCGCTAAACAGGTGAAGTGCGATCGCCACAAAGAGCGATCGGCTAACTAATACAGTAACGTATTGGAGTTGTTCCCGATCGACAGCAATGTTTTTTTTAGTCGATTCTGCGGCTTGGGCTAAAACTTCTTTAGCTTCAAAATGGATATTCCAGGGAACTGTAACTATCAGCAACAGCCATTCAAAAATAGCAATGGCAATTACCCAATCAATAAAACTGCCGGCGGAGACGTGCAGCCATTGCAGAATGGCAAAAACTAGCAGCAAAAATATGCCTGTGGCGGCACCAAAACCTGCGAAAGTGTAATACATAGCGATGCCTTGGTAGAATGTTGTTTTGATTGTGGGTAGGTGGTTTAGGTATGGAGGAATAAACTGTGACAGTTAAGTGAGCGTCCTATTAATCCCGGTTCATTAGTTATGAGTAACAATGCAGGGCAAGAGTGGCGAAAAACCTGTTTTTTCCCACAAATACTTGCTCTACCTCAATCGTGGAATGTTGTTTTGATTGTGGGTATGTTGTTTAGGTGTGGAGGAATAAGCTGTGACAGTTAAGAAATCGTCCTATTGAACCCAGTTTATTAGTGATTAGTAATACTCTGGGACACAAGGGTTTCCAAACGCCTGGTTTGTTCCAAGAACATACACGGGATTGAACCAATCCATAATAGTTAAAGGAAACGGTTTGTTGGTTTGGGAGCGATTAAAAGGGCGGGTTTTTGAGATTGTCAATTATTGGCAGATATTGTTCGTGAACCCGCCCCTACGGTATTAGGGATAATCGATCGGACATGATATAAGTCCTCAATAATTACTCATTGGCGATTAAGTAGAGCGACACAAACAAACTTGAAAATGTAACAAAATGTAAACAAATCACAACCTTTGGGATTGCTTCATTTCACTGGCAATGACATACTTATGTTTTTCGCAGTTCATCTAGTTAGGATCGCGAATTAAATAACTTACAATTTTAGTTGTTATTGTGGGATGGGCGTCCCGCCCGTCCACTCATGACGGGCGGGACGCCCATCCCACTTTCAAGAGTGGAAGTTATTTAACTCTCATTCCTTAGTAATCAGGATGAAATCACATTCTCCCCAACTCATACCATTTGAGATTTGAGATTTGAGATGGGGAATAGTTGATTATGTATGGGTTTCCAGCTTGTCTACAGTTGCATTCATTTTTTGAACTGGTATCGCTAACGGCGTTACGCGGTGCTAGTGCTAGAAAAGCAGGAATCTCAAAACGCTCCCCTCTATCTATTTTTATTTTCTAGAGCTGCGAAATCACCTGTGGCTGAGATAAACTGATTTGGAAGTAGAGCGCGCGTTTTGCAAGTTGCCTCTGTGTAACCGAGACACTGATACTGCAACCTGCCCTCAGCCACAGCAAAATAGATGCCTAAATTAACTCTACATTCTCCGATTTCCATTAACAGGGCGTCTAAAATCTAAAATCAAAAGTGAGCAGCAAGGACAAACCAATGGCGAACTCAACTCTTGGCCTAGAACATCAACTTTACGATTATCTGTTATCTATTTCTCTGCGGGAGCCAGATATTCTCGCTTCACTACGGGAAGAAACGGCTAAACATCCTATGGGGATGATGCAGATTGCTCCCGAACAAGGTCAGTTTATGGAGCTCATGGTGCAGCTTATGGGAGCGACCAAAACCTTAGAAATTGGCGTTTTTACTGGTTATAGTGCGCTGTGCGTAGCTTTAGCACTTCCTCCTAACGGTCAAATTATTGCCTGCGATGTCAGCGAGGAATATACTACGATCGCACGACGCTATTGGGAAGCAGCAGGCGTGGCTAATAAGATTTCTTTGCAGTTGGGCCCAGCAATAAATACTCTCGACAAACTAATAGCCGAGGGACAAGCTGGAACCTTTGATTTTGCCTTCATCGACGCCGATAAAGAAAATTATGAGGCTTATTTTGAGCGATCGCTGCAACTTGTACGAAATGGCGGTTTAATTGTAATTGACAATGTTCTGTGGTCTGGACGAGTTGCCGATCCTCAAGTACAAGACGAAAGCACCCTCGCCATTCGTAGTTTCAACGACAAATTGCGTAACGATCCCAGAGTTACTCTCAGTGTTGTCCCCATTGCTGACGGGCTGACTTTGGCCCTGAAGCGCCGTTGGGCTACTCTGATGGAACCTGAACAGAATAATTAAAGAGTTATTTGCGGTTTGTGGTGGATTTCTAAGGATTTATACAAAAGCTATGAAGAAACCCGATTTCTGAGTGAAGCTTCTGAGATAAAACGGATATTTTTTTTCATAAACCCCGTTTATGCGTTCAGAACTGTTTTTATTTGCTGCAAACCGCGAAGAAATAACAATTTAAGAATATTATATCTAAACAACGTAATTAATTGATTTGAGGCGTAACTTCGGGTGTCTAATTTACAACTAAAATTACCAATTCACGAAACTTTTCAGTGTACTGTTCAAGGCGAAGGTTACTGGACGGGGACTTTAGTTGATTTTATCAGATTGGCCGGTTGCCCTGTGCGGTGTCCTTGGTGTGACACAGGGTACGAAAATGGGGGCAAAGGTTTGCCGTCTGTGCCGCAGTCGATCGCACAATTGCTCGCTCAATTGCAGTCTCCGAGGGTGGTCATTACTGGTGGCGAACCTTTTATACACCGGGATTTGCCTGAGTTAGTTGAAGCTTTGTTAGAAGCTGACAAGCAGGTGAGTATTGAAACTTCGGGTGCTTACTGGCAGGATGTTTCCCCGCAGGCTTGGATTACTCTTTCTCCGAAGGAACACGTCAATCCTAAATATCCGGTGCAAGAGCTTTTCTGGACTAGAGCAAATGAAATTAAGTTGGTGGTTAGCACTGGCGAAGAAGTTGCATTTTATCACAAGCATTTGGAAAATAATGTGAATATTCCGGTTTTCTTGCAGCCAGAATGGAACTCAAAAAGTTCAGCGATTCCAATTATTTTGGAATTGCTGAAACAAAATCCTAGTTACAGGCTATCTTTGCAAACTCACAAATTTATTGGTGTGCAATAATTTGATATTTTAGCCAGAATTATTCGTCAGGTGGGCGGTGCAGAAGGGGGAGTGCATCGCCCTACAATATGTGGAAATATGTGCTAAAATTAAAGCAGCAATTTATGATAATCTGAACGTAATGGAAACAACTACGGAAACCCTAATGGGAAAAGTGATCGCAACCCTAGTAATTACGAATCGGCTGGATGAAGGGAAAGCAGAAGATGGTCTGATTCCCATCGAGCAAGTCAGGTATGTTACTCTAGAAAATGTTTTGGTGGATACGGGCGCGACAACTTTGTGTTTGCCTAAAGGTGTCATCGCCAGATTGGGTTTGAAAATTCTCAAGCAAGTAGTTGTGGAAACAGCCACGGGTATTAGTGAGGCGAGGATTTTTCAAGATGCCAAGATTTCTCTGTGCGGGCGCGAAGGGACTTTTGAGTGTTTGGAATTGCCAGAGGGGAAAACTCCACTTTTAGGGGTGATTCCGATGGAAGCGCTGGGAATTGAAGTCGATTTGAAAAATCAAAGATTGAAGGTTTTGCCCGACGGGCCGACGGAAACTTATTTGACTATTCTTTGATATTCTTGAGTTTGGATGCCAGCTATTCGATCGGCAGCGCTAAGATGGTTAAGCACTGTTTTGCACTACTCTCATGTCCCAACGCGCCGAAACCTCAAACAGCCAGCCAAGTGCATCCCGCAACGGGCATAATGTGACGAATTCTCACTCTCACAACCAAAATACGATTCGGGTTCGCGGTGCGAGACAGCACAACCTGAAAAATATCGATCTGGAACTCCCGCGCGATCGCCTGATCGTTTTTACTGGCGTCTCCGGTTCTGGTAAGTCTTCCCTGGCTTTCGATACAATTTTTGCCGAGGGACAGCGCCGCTACGTGGAGTCTCTCAGCGCCTACGCGCGCCAGTTTTTGGGACAGTTGGACAAACCGGATGTGGACGCGATCGAAGGCTTGAGTCCGGCTATTTCGATCGACCAAAAGTCAACTTCTCACAACCCGCGATCGACTGTTGGCACTGTTACAGAAATTTACGATTATCTCAGATTACTCTACGGCAGAGCCGGCGAACCGCACTGTCCGATTTGCGATCGCTGCATTGCGCCGCAGACAATTGATGAAATGTGCGATCGAGTCATGGCACTTCCCGACGGCACTCGCTTTCACCTTCTGGCACCAGTTGTGCGCGGAAAAAAAGGCACTCACCGCAAATTATTGTCGAGTTTAGCTGCGGAAGGATTTATTCGCGTCAAAGTTAACGGAGAAATTTTAGAACTTTCGGAAAATATCGAATTAGATAAAAATCATACGCACAATATCGAGATAGTTGTCGATCGGTTAATTAAAAAACCCGGTTTAGAAGAACGTTTAGTTGATTCTCTGGCAACTTGTTTGCGCCATTCTGAGGGAATTGCGATAGTTGAAGAGTTACCGAGTGATGAAAATTCCGAACCACAGGGGCCGATCGTATTTTCCGAAAACTTTGCTTGTCCCGAACACGGCGCAGTAATGGAAGAACTTTCACCCAGGTTATTTTCTTTTAATTCGCCCTACGGCGCGTGTCCGAACTGCCACGGTTTGGGGAGTTTGCGGACTTTTGCGCCGGAGTTGGTAGTTCCCGATGAGAAAGCACCTCTTTATTGTGCGATCGCGCCTTGGTCAGACAAAGACAATTCCTATTATCTCTCTTTGCTTTGCAGTATTGCTGATACTTGCGGGTTTGATATCGACACTCCTTGGTATCGATTAAAGCCCGAACACCAGCGGGTAATTTTGTACGGCAATGAACAAAAGCGCAGCGGAGAAAGTAAAAAGCGCGACGGCAACACTGATTTTAGGAGAGATTTTAATGGCGTAATTTCCATGTTGCAGCGCCAGTACGACGATACTGGTTCTGATTTGATTAAGCAGAAGCTGGAACAGTATCGGGTCGATCGCTCTTGCGAGGTTTGTCAGGGCAAACGCTTGAAACCCGAGGCGCTTTCGGTGCGGTTGGGACAGTACGGAATTGTAGATTTAACCAGTATTTCGATTCGCGAATGTCGCGAACGAGTAAATAATTTGGGATTGAGCGATCGGCAATTCCAAATATCCGATTTAGCCCTGAGAGAAATCAAAGCAAGGCTGCAATTTTTGCTCGATGTCGGGTTAGATTACCTGACTTTAGACCGCGCCGCAATGACGCTTTCTGGCGGAGAAGCGCAGCGAATTCGGCTGGCGACTCAAATCGGTTCTGGTTTGACGGGCGTGCTCTACGTTTTGGACGAACCGAGTATCGGACTGCACCAAAGAGACAACTTTCGCCTGCTGCAAACCTTAACAAAATTGCGCGATTTAGGCAATACTTTGATTGTCGTAGAACACGATGAAGAGACCATGCGAGCGGCCGACCATATTGTCGATATCGGGCCCGGCGCTGGCGTGCACGGCGGCAAAATTATCTCGCAAGGAAGTTTAGAAAATTTGCTAGCCGCCGAGGAATCTTTGACTGGTGCTTATTTGTCGGGAAAGCGAGTAATTGAAACCCCTAATGAAAGAAGAAAAGGCAACGGCAAAGCTCTCTCAATCATAAATGCGACGCGCAACAATTTAAAAAATATTGATGTGGAAATTCCCCTCGGAAAACTCGTCTGCGTGACGGGGGTTTCCGGTTCGGGAAAATCAACTTTAATCAATGAATTGTTGTACCCGTCGCTGCAACACTATATCACCAAAAAAGTGCCTTTACCACCCGATATGGACGCCCTAAAAACTAAAGGGGAACGCTCTCTCGATGATGTGGTTGATAAGGTAATTGTCATCGATCAATCTCCCATCGGTCGTACTCCGCGCTCTAATCCCGCTACTTACACGGGAGTCTTTGATGTGATTCGGGATTTGTTTGCCGAAAGCATTGAAGCGAAGGCAAGAGGTTACAAAGCGGGCCAGTTTTCTTTTAACGTGAAAGGGGGAAGGTGCGAAGCTTGTGGCGGCCAGGGCGTGAACGTGATTTCGATGAATTTTCTGCCGGATGTTTACGTGCAGTGTGAGGTTTGCAAGGGTGCACGGTACAACCGAGAAACACTGCAAGTTAAGTACAAAGGCAAGTCGATTTCTGATGTTTTGAACATGACTGTCGAGGAATCTTTGGAAATGTTTAAAAATATTCCCAGGGCGGGCGTCAGACTGCAAACTTTGGTTGATGTTGGTTTGGGTTACATTCAGTTGGGACAGCCGGCGCCGACGCTTTCTGGAGGGGAAGCGCAGCGGGTAAAATTGGCAACGGAACTGTCGCGCCGCGCTACTGGGAAGACGCTTTATTTGATTGATGAACCGACGACTGGTTTGTCGTTTTATGATGTTCACCATTTGTTAAATGTGCTGCAAAGGTTGGTGGATAAGGGTAATTCAATTTTGGTAATCGAACACAATTTAGATGTGATTCGGTGCTGCGATTGGGCGATCGATTTGGGGCCTGAAGGGGGAGATAAGGGCGGCGAAATTATTGTGGCGGGAACGCCGGAGGATGTGGCGGCAAATCCTCGTTCTTATACTGGGAAGTATTTGCAAGCGGTTTTGCAGCAGCATCCTTTGGGGGAGGCTGTAGCCGTTAGTTAATTCTCACTAAAGCACCTAACCTTCGATGAAGGGAAATGCTGATGGGGAGTAAGAAAGATGTAGGCGATCGCCCTCCACCCCAAAACGCTGCGATCGCAACCCCCATAATCGAAAATCAAGGTAAAATCCAAAATTGCGTTAAGAGGCGATAATGGAACCTCTGAGCTACCGCCCCTGAGCTACCTATGGTGGAACTATGAATGCAGTCGAAATCGAAGAAGCAGTTTCCAGGCTCGCTGAAGCGCCCTTTGACTCGGAAGAGTTCCCCTTTGCCTTCCTCGAAGCCTTTGGTAACAAGCCGACGACTCTCAAGCGGCTCAAAAGCAAAAGCGGTGGCTCCAACCAATCGGATCTCGGTGGCTTGCTCCAGCGTAACAATATCCATGTGAAGGTTTGCCCCGAAGGCGAGGTGACAAACACCCTCACGGCTTTGCGGGATAGTGCGGCGACGGCTCGGTATAAGGTTAAGTTTATCCTGGCCACCGATGGCAAAAGTTTTGAGGCGGAAAACCTCGCTGATGGGGAGATAGTCGCTTGCGATTACCCCGACTTTCACAACCATTTCGGTTTTTTCCTGCCCTTGGCGGGCATTACGACAGTCAAGCAGATCCGGGAGAATGCCTTTGATATCAAGGCTACGGGGCGCCTCAACCGCTTGTATGTCGAGTTGCTGAAGGAGAACCCGGAGTGGGACAATGCCGATCGCCGGGAAGCGTTAAATCACTTCATGGCGCGACTAATCTTCTGTCTCTTCGCGGAGGATACGAATATCTTTCACAGCAATGCCCTCTTCACTGCCACCATCGAACAAATGAGTGCCAGTGATTCGTCGAATACGCACGAGGTGCTGTCGGAGATGTTTCGGGCGATGTGTACGCCGCTTAAGGATCGGGAGGCGGCGAAGATTCGCAATTGGGCAGATAAATTCCGCTATGTGAATGGAGGGCTGTTTTCGGGTGGGGTGGCGGTGCCGCGTTTTAGCAAGATTGCCCGATCGTACTTACTTCATGTTGGCAATCTGGACTGGACAAAGATTAATCCCGATATTTTCGGGTCGATGATTCAGGCGGTGGCGGATGATGAGGAGCGGGGTGCGTTGGGGATGCACTATACGAGTGTGCCGAATATCCTCAAGGTATTGAATCCGCTGTTTTTGGATGATTTGCGGGAGCAATTGGAGGCGGCGGGGGATAACGCCCGTAAGTTGCTGAATTTGCGGCAACGGATGGCGCGGATTCGGGTTTTCGATCCGGCTTGTGGATCGGGGAATTTTCTGGTGATTGCGTATAAGAAAATGCGCGAGATTGAGTGGGAGATTAATCGTCTTCGGGGTGAGGGCGATCGCAAATCTGAGATTCCGCTGACGAATTTTCGGGGAATTGAATTGCGTCACTTTTCCTGTGAGATTGCGCGGTTGGCGTTGATTATTGCCGAGTATCAATGTGATGTGATGTATCGAGGGCCAAAGCTGGCGCTGGCGGAGTTTTTGCCGCTCAAAAATGATAACTGGATTACCTGCGGGAATGCGTTGCGGTTGGATTGGTTGAGTCTTTGTCCGCCGACGGGAACGGGGGTGAAGTTAGTGGCGAATGATTTGTTTAGTACGCCGCTGGAACAGACGGAGATCGATTTTGAGAACGAGGGAGGGGAGACGTATATCTGTGGAAATCCGCCCTATCTCGGATCGAGCGGTCAATCCAATGAGCAGAAGGACGATCTAAAACTCATTTTCGATGGACGCACCAAAACCTGGAAATCCCTCGATTATGTGGCAGGCTGGTTTATGAAAGCAGCAGATTATGGAACGCAGACACAATCTTCCGCCGCTTTTGTATCTACTAACTCGATCTGTCAGGGCCAGCCGGTGCCAACTTTGTGGCCTCTAATTTTTGAGACGGGACACGAAATTGCTTTCGCACATACCAGTTTTAAATGGTCCAACTTAGCTAGTCATAATGCTGGAGTGACTGTGGTGATCGTCGGAATTTCCAAGCATCTTAGTAAGGCACGCTTCCTTTTTTCGGCAATGGAAAAAGGTGGTACTTCCATAAAGCAGGCCGACAATGTTAATGCTTACCTAGTGGCTGCAAGCAACATCATTGTTGAGCAACGATCATTACCAGTTAGTAGCTTGCATCCGATGGATAGAGGAAACGGTGCCACCGATGATGGAAATTTGTTTTTGAGCAAGCGTGAGGTAGATGAACTTATTGAATGTTATCCTAGCTCGGCTCCATTTATTCGTTATTTTAGCGGGTCGGCTGAAGCCATCAAAGGCCATCAACGATATTGCCTATGGATCGAAGATACATTCTTGGATGATGCGTTATTAATCCCATCAATTTCTAGCAGAATTACTGCCGTTCAAAACTTTCGGTCTAGAAGCTCTAAGCTTGCCACTATCAAATCTGCAAGTTTTTCACATAGATTTCAGGAAATCAGACAGAGAGGTAATGAGCTAGCTGTTGTGGTGCCTCGCCATAGCTCGGAAAACCGTGAATATCTCCCGTTTACATTGCTTTCACAGGGCGCAATTGTTGGTGATAGTGCTTTCGCATTATTTGATCCCCCACTCTGGAATATGGCGCTAATCGCCTCCCGCCTGCACCTGGTCTGGATCGCCACCGTCTGCGGCAAGCTAGAAACCCGATATCGCTACTCCAACACCCTCGGCTGGAACACCTTCCCCGTCCCCACCCTCACCGAGCAAAACAAAGCCGACCTCACCCGCTGCGCCGAAGACATCCTGCTAGCGCGAGAGCACTATTTCCCAGCCACGATCGCCGATATGTACGATCGCGATCGTATGGATACCGAATTCCCTCTGGTTAGGGAAGCGCACGATCGTAATGACGAAATCCTCGAACGAATCTACATTGGTCGCCGCTTCAAAAACGACACCGAACGCCTGGAAAAACTGTTTGAATTGTACACCAAAATGACCACCCAGCAAACGCCCCAAAAAAAGTCTGCCAAACGTAAAATCTAGCCATCAAAACCGACAAAGAACAATATGGTTACTCTTGAAAATCTAGAGCAATGGTTGCTCGCTCCCGCTGAAACAGAGAGGCTTGAATTTAAGGAAGCTAAACAGCAATATGACACAACCAAACTTTTGCGTTACTGCATAGCTTTAGCCAATGAGGGTGGTGGTCATCTCGTCTTCGGTGTCACCAATAAACCGCCTCGAAATGTAGTCGGGACGCAAGCGTTTCCATCTGCAACTTCTCTTAATGATATTAAAGCTTTAATAGTTGAGAAGCTGAGATTTCGGGTAGAAGTTACAGAGTTAAACCATTCCAATGGTCGGGTATTAGTTTTTGAAATACCCACCCGTCCCGTAGGGCAAGCATTCACGTTTGAGGGTGCATATTTAATGCGGGCGGGTGAAGATTTGGTGCCAATGACACCGGATATGCTCAAACGCATTTTTGCGGAAGATCAACAGGACTGGTTTTCCCAATGCGCTCGATCGGATGCCAGCCCTGATGATATCATTGCGCTCCTCGATACCCAAACATACTTTGAGCTGCTAGACATACCCTACCCAACCAGTCGCGATGCGGTCTTGGAACGATTGCAGAGTCAAGATTTAATCAAACAAACCTCTCAAGGTTGGACAATCACAAATCTCGCTGCTATTCTTCTGGCGAAAAAGCTGGATGCCTTCTCCTCTGCCTTAGCTCGTAAAGCCCCCCGTGTCGTTATTTATGAGGGGATAAACAAGCTCCAAACCCGCGACGATAAGACAGACAATCGTGGCTATGCAGTTGGCTTTGAAGGCTTAGTCGATTTCGTCCATTCAGCAGCACCGCAAAATCGATTCATTGAAGAAGTCATGCGGGAAGAAATTAAGATGTTCCCAAAACAGGCACTCAGAGAGTTGATTGCTAATGCTCTAGTGCATCAGGAGTTTCTAGCCACAGGCGCTTCAGTGATGATCGAGATGTATAACGATCGGATTGAAATTTCTAATCCCGGCACCCCACCCATTCAAGTAGAACGCTTTATTGACGAATATCGTTCGCGCAATGAGCAACTTGCCGACCTTATGCGTCGTTTTGGCATTTGCGAAGAAAAGGGTAGTGGTATTGACAAAGTAGTGAGTGCGGCAGAGGTCTTTCAACTACCTGCGCCAGATTTTCGGGTCGGGGAGACACGCACAATATCCATCCTATTCGCTTACCAAGATTTTTCTGACATGAGTAAATCCGATCGAATTCGAGCCTGCTATCAGCATTGCTGCCTGCTATACGTCAGCAACCGACAGATGTCGAACCAGACCCTACGAGAGCGCTTTGGGTTTGACGAGTCAAAGAATGTCTTGGTCTCTCAAGTGATTGGTGCTACCAAGGAAGCGGGGTTAATCAAAGCAGATGACTCTGCTTCTACCTCGACTCGCTATGCTCGTTACCTCCCTTTTTGGGCCTGAAAGTGCTTAAACGCAAATCCACATAACGAAGATCCAAAGCTTAAAACCCTGATGAATCAAGGATTTAAGTGCTTAAAAGCAAATGGGAGTCACCCTGAAACCATGCCCCCCAACCTCCGCGCAGACCACGCTACTCCACAGAAGTCGCTGCTCGATCGCATCTACATCGATCGCCGCTTCAAAAACGACACCGAACGCCTCGAAAAACTGTTTGAATTGTACACAAAAATGACCAGTCAGCAGGCATCATCGAAAAAATCTGCCAAACCTAAAGGAGGTAAATGAGGAGAAGTGCGATGGCTGCGCCCCGGCTTGCGCCTACGAGCTACCAAAATGACCCGTTAAATACAAAATGTTAAAATCAGACTAGCCTCTTATAGCCAAACGAGCCAATGCTAACCCTAGACCAACTCATTTCAGAAGCAACTGCATTACCAGATGCAGCCAAGGCTATCCTCATTGACAAAATTGTGGAGAGCATGGAAAGACAAATCGATCGAGATATTTTATTAGAAGGCGTGCAGAAAGCTCAAGAACGCATTGCCGAAATTGATAGCGGCGCAGTTCAAACTATTCCCGGAGATATTGCCTTAGCCCAAATACGGCAACTTGCACAGCAATGAAATATGAATTTCACCCAGTAGCCCTGCAAGAATATGCAGAGGCTGTGCAATCTAGACTTGAAGGGTTTTACGAATATCGTCGATTTAACTAACTGGCTTCAGCAAAAGAATTAAAAATTCTCAACTATCTCATAATCAAGCCGACCATATTCCCGCCTAGACTGAATGAAGCGAATTCTTGAGAACATACTAAGTAAATAAGTACATGGACATTAATGCATCTATCATTGACCAACGTTTAGCATCAGTCGTTAACGATATTCGTCAAAAGTCCGCCGAAGAATTGCACATCCAAGATGAAGGTAAAATCAAGTCCCTCGCATTTGTATACCTATGTGTTAGAACCATCTTGGATTTAGAAGATGACGACGCTTTCGAGTGCCTGACCGAAGGATCTGGTGACTTTGGCGTAGATGCCATGCACATTTCCGAAGAGTATGATGGTGAATTTACAGTTAGCTTGTTTCAAGCAAAATACAAAAACAAGCTAGCAGGAGATTCTAACTTTCCCCAAGAAGGCATTGAAAGTTTAATCAACGCAATTCAATACTTATTTAATCCAGCAGCTAGACTAGAACATATTAATCAACGACTGCTCGCAAAAGTCGAAGAAGCTCGTAGTTTGATTCGGGATGGTTACATCCCACAGGTTCGGGCATTAGCCTGTAACAATGGCCTAAATTGGAATGCGTCTGCACAGGAAGCTATTGAACGCACTGGCTTCGGCAGTCAAGTTACGTGGGAGCATATTAATCACGAACGCTTGGTCAAAATTCTGCAAGCTTCCAAACCCGTAAAAGATTCTTTGCAACTAAGTGGCAAGGCGATCGTTGAAGATATGGAATTTAGCCGAGTATTAGTTGGCAGAATTTCCGTCACCGAAATCGCAGCACTAATTGAACGACATGGTGAACGATTATTAGAGCGGAATATTCGTCGTTACTTAGGCTTGCAAGGTAATCGCGTCAATGAGGCTATTAGAAACACTTTAACCAGCGATGAGAAGAACAATTTCTACTTTTACAATAATGGGATAACCCTAACTTGTGAAAACTTTTCGTACAACGCTTTGCAAGATGGTAATTATCAGGTGCGTGTCGAAAATTTACAAATTATCAATGGAGGCCAAACCTGTCTGACCATATTCAAAACTTTGCGTGACAACAATTTGCTTCATGAAAATGCCCAAGCTTATGTTCTGCTTCGACTTTATCAATTACCTCATGAAAACGAAAGTTTAGTTCAAAGAATCACTTATGCTACTAATAGTCAAAATCCAGTAGATCTTAAAGATTTACGCGCTAATGACGAACTCCAGCAAAGACTGGAAATAGATATTCAGCAATTAGGATTCAATTACCGCCGGAAGCGTTCTGATTCTAGTACCCGTCCGATAGATATTACTTCAGGAGTAGCTGCTGAAGCCATACTATCTGTTTGGCGAGAAAAGCCTCATCAAGCAAAATTCTTCTCGCGCGAGCATTTCGGAAAACTTTATGACGCAATCTTCACCGACCAATTGAGCGGATCGCAAGTTGTAATTGCCGTTCAGCTTTACAGAATTGCAGAAAATCGTCGCAAAAGACCAAATCCTGCCGATCCAGATGTTGTTCGCTATGCTTCATGCTTTATTGCCATGCAGATGGGACGCAAGCTTCTTGCTGATTTGAATATTCAGATGAAAGACATTAGCCATCAGAATTTTCAATCGGCACAGCATCTGATTGAACAAAATAGCGAAGCCTATTTCGATGCCTCAGTACAGGATATTCAACGTGCGCTGCAAGATCTTTATGGCGAACAAGAGATTTCCTTACAGCAGCTATCTGCAACCTTTCGGCGTGGCGATTTAATCAGTAGACTTTGACTTACCAAAATGAATGTCCGATAAGTGCTACCGAACAGCCTGTCAATCGCAAAACCAAAGTTTACCACCCATGAGCAAACCGATCGCGATTCCCTCAGTTTCCGTCACCTACGCCCAGGATGGCACCTCCACCCGCCCCAACGCCCTCGGTATGCGCCCCATGCAAGAACGCGCCTACCAAAAGCGCGGCGAACAATACCTCCTGATCAAATCGCCTCCCGCCTCCGGCAAAAGTCGGGCATTGATGTTCATCGCCTTGGACAAACTAGAGAACCAGAACCTCAAACAAGCCATCATCGTAGTACCAGAAAAGGCGATCGGCTCCAGCTTCCACGATGAGCCGCTGAGTCAGTTTGGCTTTTGGGCCGATTGGCAAGTTGAGCCGAAGTGGAATCTCTGCGACGCACCGGGAAACGACGGCGGCAAAGTGGGCGCGGTGCAGAAGTTTCTAGCCAGCAATGCCAAGATTCTGGTCTGCACTCACGCCACATTCCGCTTTGCTGTGGACAAATTCGGTATCGAAATCTTAGACGATCGCCTAATCGCCATAGACGAATTTCACCATGTTTCGTCCAACCCAGACAACAAGCTGGGCGATCGTGTGCGCCAACTCATGGCCCGCGACAAAACCCACATCATAGCCATGACCGGCTCCTACTTTCGCGGCGATGCCGAAGCTGTGTTGCACCCCGAAGACGAATCCCGATTCGATACCGTCACCTACACCTACTACGAACAGCTCAACGGCTACCAATACTTGAAGCAACTCGACATTGGCTACTACTTCTACGCGGGTAGCTACACCGACGAAATCGTGCAGGTGCTAAACCCCAAAGAGAAAACCATCCTGCACATTCCCAACGTCAACTCCCGCGAAAGTACGAAGGACAAGATCCGCGAGGTGGAGCACATCATCGAGGAAC
Organism: Microcoleus sp. AT8-B5; assembly: GCF_036705565.1. NCBI lineage: Bacteria > Bacillati > Cyanobacteriota > Cyanophyceae > Oscillatoriales > Microcoleaceae > Microcoleus > Microcoleus sp. AT8-B5. Next base: position 146,927 of record NZ_JAUBUY010000007.1, on the reverse strand, counting down.
TGGGCGAATGGCAAGGCACCGATCCCAACACGGGATTTCAACTCGTCAAAACCGCCGACGGCACGATCCTCAAAATCGCCGATCTCGTAGACGACGACCCCACCAAACGGGATAAAGTCGCCACCGCCCTAAAAGACCCCACCCAGAAGAACAATCGCGATCGTGTGGACATCATCATCGCCCTCGGCATGGCAAAGGAAGGTTTTGATTGGATCTGGTGCGAGCACGCCCTGACGATCGGCTACCGCTCCAGTTTGACAGAGATTATTCAGATTATCGGTCGCGCCACCCGCGATGCACCAGGGAAAACCCGCGCTCGGTTCACCAACCTGATTGCTGAGCCGGATGCCGCCGAATCTGCCGTCACCGAGGCAGTGAACGACACGCTCAAAGCCATTGCGGCCAGCCTACTGATGGAGCAAGTGCTCGCGCCGCGCTTCGAGTTCAAACCCAAGCGCCCCGACAATCAACCAACACCGGGTTTCGACTACGGGGAAGATGGTTACAATCCTGGCAAGTGCAACGTAGGCATCAATCCAGAGAGAGGCCTGATTCAAATGGAAATTAAGGGATTAGCCGAACCCAAGAGCCCGGAAGCCGAACGCATCTGCCGCGAAGACTTGACCGAACTGGTGACGGCTTTTGTCCAAGATAAGCCAACGATCGAGCGCGGCCTATTTGATGAAGAACTGGTGCCGGAAGAACTCACCCAAGTTCGCATGGGCAAAATCGTCAAAGAGAAGTTCCCAAATCTAGAAGCGGAAGATCGAGAAGCCGTCCGCCAACACGCGATCGCCGCCCTAACCCTCGTCCAACAAGCTAAAAAAACCATGAACGAAAGTGGTGGGCAGTACGCCACAAATCCTGGTGGTGGGGAAGCAGCGAAAAACACCTCACTCCTCGATGGGGTGAGGAAGTTCGCCCTATCGGTAACAGACCTCGATATGGATCTGATCGATCGCATCAATCCCTTTGGCGAAGCCTATGCCATTCTGGCTAAGTCCATGAGCGAAGAACGGCTGAAGCAGGTGGCAGAAGTCATTGCGGCTAAGCGAGTAACCCTTAGCGTGGAAGAAGCGCGGGAATTAGCCAAACGGGCGCTGCGGTTCAAGCAAGAAAAAGGCAGGTTGCCCTCTCTCACAGCAGTCGATCCCTGGGAAAAACGGATGGCAGAAGGAGTTGCCTTCCTGCAACGCAAAGTGAAGGAGGAAACTAATGCCTAAGTACACCACCGATGATGATTTGGAATTGCTCGGTGAATTGGGCATGGACATGACCCCCGAACCCTCCGGCCAGCGTTCTGCCAGAGAAGAGCGGATCGTCGCAGGCTTTGAGGAGATCGAGCGGTTTGTGGAAGAATATGGCAGACTGCCCCAGCATGGGGAAGATCGCGATATCTTCGAGCGGCTTTATGCGGTACGGCTCGATCGCCTGCGAGAATCGGAGGAATGTCGCGCCGTCTTGGAACCGCTAGACTCACGCCGACTGTTAGATGCTGAGACTGATGCCAGCCCGATCACAGAAAGCAATCTGACAGATGAAGCACTGCTGGCCTCCCTGGGAGTCGATGCAGCCTCAGAGAACGACGTTACCCAGCTTACTCATGTGCGATCGCGCAGCGAAATCAAAGCAGCCGAGGAAATCGCCCAACGTACTCCCTGTCAGGACTTTGATGAATTCAAACCCATCTTTGACAAAGTGCAACGGCAATTGCAGTCGGGGGAACGGCAAACCATCAAATATCAAGACTATGCAGCCGTCAAGGAAGGTGATTTGTTCATCCTTGATGGGCAGAAGGTGATGGTGGTCGATATGGGTGAGCCGTTTGTCAGCGACTATGGTCGATCGGACTGCCGGTTGAGGGTGGTTTATGACAATGCCACCGAGAGCGATTTGCTGTTGCGATCGCTCCAGCGTGCTTTAAATAAAGACAAGGCCAGCCGCCGCATCACCACCCCAGATTTCGGCCCCCTATTTTCTCACATTGAAGCAGCAGACGACTTACCAACTGGGTACATTTACGTGCTCAGGAGCCAATCGGATCACCCCTTCATTGCGGAGAATCGGTCTATTATTCACAAGATCGGCGTCACCGGAGGAGACGTAAAAAGCCGAATTGCCAACGCCAAGAAAGACCCCACCTATCTACTAGCAGATGTGGAAATCGTCGCAAAATTCAAACTGGCAAATATGAACCGGAAGCGACTTGAGGCACTCCTTCAGAAGTTCTTCGCCAGCGCTCGATTGGATTTGGAATTACAGGATCGCTTCGGTATACCAGTGCAGCCAAGGGAGTGGTTCCTCGTTCCACTAGAAGTCATTGAGGAGGCGATCGAAAAAATCAAGGAAGGAACCCTCGATCAATTCCGGTACGATCGGGAAACAGCAAGTCTCACGCGATCGTAATGCTATCTAAGGGGAATACGTCCAATTAGAACCCAAACTAAAAATGGCAAAGGATCTCTTCCACAACAGGGTCAAAATCGCCCTACAAAAAGATGGCTGGAAGATTACCCACGATCCCTACCAGTTACGCTATGGTGTTGCTGATGTCTACATCGATCTTGCAGCCGAAGAAGCGATCGCCGCTGAAAAAGAAGGACGTAAAATAGCTGTAGAAGTCAAAAGTTTCGTAGGTAGCTCCACCATTTCTGAATTCCACACTGCCCTCGGTCAATTCCTCAACTATCGCGTTGCCCTCGAAGTCTCTAGCGAACCCGAACGTATACTGTATCTGGCAGTGCCCACCGATACCTACCAAAGTTTTCTCAGATTTGAACCCGCAAAAACTGTCATCGAACGTTATGAAATCCGACTAATTATTTATAATCCAACTCGTGAGGCGATCGACCAATGGATAGACTAAACGAATACCGCCAAATTGTTTGTGACTTTCTCGAAGACTTTTCTAAAAATGACGCAAATGCTCAGCTAATATTCGATTTCGCCCGCGATCGATACCTCGTTATGCACAACGAATGGCGCGACGAATATCGCATCTATGGGTGTGCCATGCAGCTTGATATCATCGAAAATCAAATCTGGATTCAACACAACAGTACCGAAATCTACATCGATCGAGAACTGATTCAACGCGGCGTGTCTCCTCAAGATATCATTCTTGGGTTTCGCTCCCCCAGCATCCGAAAACTCCTTGCCACCAACTATTCCTAGAGACCAAGGTTTGGAACAGTTAGATGGATAAGTAGTTAGACAGAATTAATTACACAAAATAGAATCTGAAATTCTCTTCCCGTAAGCTTTGCAACATTATATATGTGTAAATATTTCTGTCTCGGTTTTCGCATATATATTTTATGCTCGATACCCCAACTGTCACCAAGCAGAATCTGGGATTAAATATTAACTATCTTGAATTGTGGGAGACATTGCCATATTTTGTGCTTGTTGCTGCATGAATTCAATGTCCGATCGCGACCAAGTGCGGGGCCCGCTGCACTGATGAGCAATTAACAGCCCCCACAGTCCTTTGTTTGTTAAAATTGGCACGACTAAATTGGCGCGAACTTTCAGGCTAAGCAGAAAATCTCGGTGACATGGGTTAATTGGTTCTACTTCAATATCTGCAATTGCTTTAACTCTGCCCGCTTCGTACAAAGCAGCGTATTCGCCGCTAAAACATTCGTCTGGCCCCGTTGAACCCAAGATTGAGAGTTCGATCGCACTTAACATCTCGTAAGTCACTCGACCTTGCCACTGTTTGTAAAAATGATAAAGCACCGCGCGATCGCTCTGCAAAACTTCTCGAATGTCGTAGAGGGATTTTTCAACTAATACATCGCGCTTTAGACGATCTGTCAAGCGGTTAACAATGTTTTGCAGGCGATCGCCCGACATAGTATTAACTCCTTTAGTTCCTAGTACACTCGCCCGATCTTAATTATTGAACTGGCGCTATCAACAAAACTCAATTTCTTGCGCTTCGAGATTTTCGCGCGCTCTAAAATGAGTAATTTTTGGCTTAACAGTTGTCTGGATGCCAGCAACATTATACTATTATTTTGACAGAGATAGCAATCTTTTTGGGAAACGGGCAATGGCGTCGGGCCCCGCAAGCTACGGCTTTTTTTCGCGAAGAACCACCGATGGGACGCCTGTTCCACAAATGAAGAGAAAAGGAAGAGTTTACAAGTGCTGGGAGAATTGCTAGATCGGCCTAAAGTTGGTTCCTCTTAAAGAGAGGAACTGCTAGGCTATCTCGATAGCTAGAGGAAGCATCAAATATGTCTGTGCTAGAAGGAAGCTGCTTGGAAACACGAATTTATCGCTACGAACGGCATTAAACTGCACTATGTCACTCAAGGTTCTGGGCCGCTGATGCTGATGCTGCACGGATTTCCTGAATTTTGGTATTCTTGGCGGCATCAAATCCCAGAATTTGCATCAGATTATAAAGTTGTCGCTGTGGATCTCAGGGGTTACAACGACAGCGACAAACCTCGCGATCGATCTGCTTACGTGATGGCAGAGTTTGTGCAAGATGTCAAGGGCATTATTCAGGGTTTGGGATACGAAAGTTGCGTCTTAGGAATGAGAATTAAATAACTTCCACAATAACAATTAAAATTGTAAGTTATTTAATTCGCGATCCTTAGTTGGTCACGACTGGGGAGGTGCGATCGCCTGGAATTTTGCTTATGCTTATCCCGAAATGGTGGATAAATTAATTGTGATGAATCTACCGCATCCGGCCAAGTTTGCTGAAGGGTTACGCACTCCCCAACAATTGCTGAAAAGTTGGTACATCTTTTTATTTCAGTTGCCAGTTTTGCCGGAGTTGTTAATTCAGTGGGACGACTATCAAGCAATTTCGGCTGCTTTGGAAGGTATGGCAGTTGACAAAAGCACCTTTAGTCCCTCAGATATCGAAGCTTACAAAGATGCCGCTGCCAAACGGGGCGCTCTGACTGCTACTATCAATTATTACCGCAATATTGCTCGCGGATTTCTCGATCGCCAGAATTGGAGCGTGCTGGAAGTTCCGACGCTGATGATTTGGGGAGAAAAAGATGCGGCCCTCGGCAAAGAGTTAACCTATGGAACCGCAGATTACGTGCGGGATTTTCAGATTCATTACATTCCTAATTGCAGCCACTGGGTGCAGCAGGAACAGCCGCAGTTAGTGAATCGGTACATGAGAGATTTTTTGGCAAGCAAAGCTGTTTGAGCTGATATTTGGCACTATTTTATCCGGCCGCACTTTTTTGTAATTTCTAGTGTTGGAGGCGCTCTGACGATCGTAAACCGGGTTTTTTACCGAGATTGAAAATCTTAATTAAGTATTTTCGTAAAAAACCCGGTAACAAGTGAGTCTCGACGTTCACCGACTGCTGATTCCCTCCGTCGTGCGCCCGCTCATTTCCCAGGGCTGAATGCGGTAAATTGCGATGGTCTCCGCACGCCCTTGCGAGTCAATCCAGGTGCGATTGATGGCGGGCGAAAGTTTGGGGTTGTGTTCTTTGACCAATTCCATCGCGCGATCGATGTCTTCCTGCTGCGTAAGGCGTTCTGCTCGCCCGTTCACGACAACGCTGCGCCAGTGTTCCATATCGCGGACTTCTTCCACTTGCAAGCAGACTTCTGGATTGCCGTCCATATACTTCGTTTTCATCCCGACTGTTGTGAAAATGTATATGTCCGAATCTTGGAGATAATAGTGCATTGGCACAACGTAGGGAAGCCCTTCAAATACACAGCCGAGGTGTCCGTGTCCTACTTGCTGCAAAAGTTCTTGTATTTCTTTTGAACTCATTTCATCAATATCTAACATTTTTATGCTCCTTTAAGACTTACTCTAGAGAAATCCATCGATGTTTTAGGTTGCTTCACGAGTGGGGCTTTGGGTCTAATTATTGCATTTTTGATGCGCCTGTTTTGTGGCTATAAACAAGTATAGAAGTTCTCCGAGCATAACCTAGGTTGGTCACCAATATCATCTACCTTTAGACCGATATATTTTTTGTGGGGAAAATTGTAGGATTTGGGAAATAAACCCTCGGCAATTGCTGAGGGTTTAATGTTTTTATTAAATGGCGATCGTCTAATTAATTAATAAAAGCGTTTTTTCCTAACGGGACTTAAACAAATTTTCAGCCCAGATCAAGCCCAAACTCGCTTTATCTGTAGCTTGGGCGTCCATGTTTTGTTGTTACCCGCGAACAAAAGGCGATCGTCCCTTGGAATGCTCTGACCTATCTTTTTTAACACAAGTCGATCAAATATGAGGCCTGGCTGGCTTTCCGGCGGCGTTGTCACCCCGCCAGATATTTAACGCAATTTATAGGGTTAATTGTTATACCCAAATATTTTACTGTGGTTGTTCGAGGTGAACCTTCACTTTTGACTGCTACCTGTGCTATTTTACTTTATGTGTTAATTCGGGAAATTGGTATAGTTAATGCTTTTTTATTACAATAGCTAACAAACTCGATCGCCCGTTAAGTTAGATTAGCGATGGGTATATTTACCTCGAACATAAAATAACCTAAATTAGTAGTTAATAATCACGTGTTATCAAAAACTAGAATTCTGATTTTTTTTCTAGGTGTTTTAATTGCCATCAGCCTAGGGTTGTTCATCGGAATGACAACTTTTGCTCAAAACATCGAAACAATTAAAATTTCCGGCACTGCTGCGGGTGTCAGCACTCGCTACATCGGTGCAGTCGAAGGCAATATCAATTTCGACATCAAAGATTTGCAAGATTTGGGAATTAATACCTACCGCATTTACGGGGGTATGTCTCGATGGGAAGCTGAAGACGACGATGGTAAATACGGTTGGCCATCTATTGACGAAATTAAGACAAATCCCAATATAATTAATTGGGCACATTGGGATCAGATGATGACTAATCCGCCCCAGGGTAGCGATTATTGGTGGTCGGGACGACCAGGTAGGGTTTGGCAAGGCAATGCCAGGACTATTTTTAATAGTCTCAAACAAGCAAATATTCGCCCGGTTGTGAGTATTCGGAATGTTGATAATAACTGGAATCCCAGTTGGGCACTGCAACTGAATCCGCCGCGCACAGGAGAAGATTGGAACGAGTGGTGGGAACACGTTTTTGCTACGGTTTATTGGCTGAATGTTCGCAATGATTACCGCGTTGATGATTGGGAAATTCACAACGAACCGGACAATCGCGATCAGGGTTGGGGCGGGACTAGGGCTGACTATTTTGAATTGGTTAAGGTGGCAAAAGATGCGATCGACTTTGTTTATAAAACTTATTTGCCTTCGCGCACTTACCGCATCCATGGCCCGAAAACCATAGGCGGCAGCAATTGGCCGGCTAGTGCTTTGCAGGAAATACCGAATTATTTCGATACAGTCAATGTCCACAACTACGATGCAGATATTTCTAGCTACACCCGCAAAGTGCGCGGCTGGATGAACGGTACTGTCCGCGCTAACTCGCAGCTTTGGGTAGGAGAATGGGGAACTTACAACATGAGCTACGGTGATTTATCTTTAGCTTTAAATTTGATTAAGAATTTGATTCGAGGTTCTCAACCGGGGGATAATTATATTGACGGCAGTCACATATTCTGTTTGTACGACTGGGGCAAGCCCGCAGGGGCGGAAGGTTTGCTAGGGGACGGGGGAAAACGGCGCGCAGGCTACTATGCTTTGCGGATGGGAATTAGGGCTTTGCAGGGCGGGAAAGCTACCTTTTTTCCTATCACTAATAGTTCGGATTTAATGGCAGTTGCAACTCTTGATGCTAGCAAGAATGTTTACTTGCTGGTTGTCAATGACCGAGCAACATCTTACACTGTTAATGCTGATATTTCGGAGCTGATAAAAACTGGTAATGGCACGGTGCGGGAGTTCAGTTCTAAAACAATGGATGAGGTTGTTGGTAGTTTAAGGCTCAAGGGCGGCAATGCGAGTTTTACACTGGCAGGGAACAGCGCTATTCTCATCAAGTTCGATCGCCAGAATTGAAGCTCAAATCCTCTGGGCCATAATTGGGATAAGATAGAATTAGTTATGCTCAAAATTATTTATTTTCTGCCTGCTTGGCCTTGGAACCCTGGAACCCTCGAACCCTCGAACCCCCAATTGCACAGTTGCAATACCTAAATGTCATGTTGTGATTCCCCTCCTGTCGCTGGTAAATTGGTAGGGTGCAGGTATCTGGCCTCAAACAGAATGTGAGCGAGAGTTCCGTTGAGGGGCAGAAAGTAGGGTGCAGTCTAGACAATCGCAGAAATTCTTGCTCGTAAACCCGCAGCAGTTAGGCTAGGCGAGGAATTACCCGCCCGCCTTCATGTCCGCCCTCTGGCAGATAGCATTGGTTCTGGAAGTCAGAAGCCGTCAATTATCAGGATATGGCACGGAATTAATTTTAAATGCCAAGATGCTGGAAGTATGGGTGAGTTGAATCGTACAGAAACTTTGAGCGCGCTTGGAAATCTCGCGGGTAAAGCCTCTCAATCAACCTGCTGCTCGCGATCGGCTTTTTCCAACAAATATCACTTTTATGCCCCCTGATGTTTATTCCCTCCCTCAGTCAGGTCATCAACCGCAATCCCCTCACCGTCACCCCTGAGACGCCCGTAGAAAAGGCGATCGAGCTGATGAGTAGCACAGGAGCCAGTTACGTCCTCGTGGTAGAACCGCGCGGGAATTATCAACTCGGAAATCCCACGAACGGGACTTCCCCACAATCGCGGGAACAGTCGGGTTTCTACAACGGTGTACCGCGTGCGCTACACGCAGGAGGCAACGGGCGGCCTCTCAACGGCTCAAAAGCTCCCTATCCTAGCAGCCAGACAGTGCTGGGGATTTTTACAGCGCGAGATATCGTACAGCTAAATTCGATCGGCGCTGCTTTGAGGGGATTTGCGATCGAGCAAATCATGATCAGAACCGTAACTGTAGCCCGAGAATCGGAAATTCCCGACTTTTTTGCCTTAGCCAATCTGCTGGATAAAAATCAGATCAGCCATTTGCCCGTCGTCAGCGAGGCTGAAGAACTTGTCGGTTTAATTAGCTCTCAAAGCTTGGTGCAAGTGTTGCAGGAAATTGGGGAATCGACACCAAAAGCAATTAGCAGCGCTTCGCTACCTGCGGCTTTCGCGTTCCCTCCGCCGCTGCCAATTGTGCATCAAAAATTAGAGCTGCCCGCAAGTTTAATTAAACTTTATCAAATCCCTCAAATAGCAGCCTCACGAATAATTCACGCTCCTTCTAATTCTTCGGTTCGCTACTTGGCGCAACTGATGTTTAGACACAATGTTAGTTATGTATTAATCACTGAAACCCCCGATCAACACTCGACTGGTGCTGCTCACAATTCCAAATTTACAAATCCCAACATTCACAAACTGGTTGGGGTGGTAAGTTCGCGGGATATCGTGCAGTTGCAGGCGCTGGGAAGAGACTCTAACAAAATTAAAGCGGGAGCAATTTGCAGCAGTTCGCCGCCACTGGTGCGATCGCACTCTAGCCTCGAAGCAGCCGTGGCGCTGCTGCAAAAACACTACTGCCAGTTGCCTTTATTAGTCATCAACGAAACAAATCACCCGATCGGGATTATTAATCCTAAAACTATCCTTTTACAAGCGCTGGATTCCAAATCTCTGCATTCTGGCTTAATTGCTTTGCAGCGCCAGCTAGAATCTAGCAACGCTCAATACAAAAAACTCTCAGCAGAAATACAGCGGACAGCAGCAAATAGCCACGAGATGGCTGAAATTTCTTACCACAGTTTCGTAGAGCGGCCAAATCTCCCCCCTGCAGTCAACAATCAGGGGATTTGGGACTGGAATCTCGAAACAGATGAGTTTTTTTATTCGGCGCGGTGGCAAGAAATGCTGGGCTACCAAGAAGGGGAAATCTCGAATCGCCGATCGGAATGGTGGAGTCGCATCCACCGAGATGATATTGACTCGGTAAAGGCAGCTTTAGAAGAACACTTCGCCCAAAAGACACCGGATTTTGCAGCCGAATATCGGATGTACTGTAAAGACGGCAGCACTGTCTGGGTGCTGAACCGGGGTCAAGTTTTACGCAGCGCTACTGGCAAACCGCTGCGGGTAGTAGGAACTCATACAGATATTACTCTAAACAAGCAGTTTGAAGTCAAAAACCGCGAGCACGATCGAGAACAATTCCATCTATTTGACTCTTTGAAAGCAACAGTAATTTTCCACATAGATGCGGCGGGGGTTTGGAAATTCCTCAACCGCGCTTGGACGGAAATTACTAATTATGCGGTTTCCGAAAGTTTGCAAACTAATTTTTTAGAGTGGGTGCATCCAGATGAGCGCGAGCAATGTGCAAATTTATTGGAGTCTTTGCTGTCCGGGAAGTCGGAATTTGAACGGCGAGAACTGCGATTTAAGTCCAAGTCGGTTTCGGAAAAAAACTCCTTGGGAATTCACAGTAATTCCGGCTTTGTTTCCGTAGAATTATTTGCCCAAGTCCGCCGGAATTCGCAAGGCGAAATAGCGGGAATTTTCGGGACTTTGCACGATGTCTGCAACCGCCTCGAAGGAGTTGAGGAACTGCGGGAAAGTGAGCGGGCAATTCGATCGCTCTACGAGGTAATGGTGAGCTCGGAAGGCTCTTTTGACGATCGAACGATCCGGTTGCTGGCGATGGGCTGTAGTCAGTTTGGGATGGATATCGGGCTGTTGGGCAGGGTTTTGGGCGATCGCTACGAAGTGATTTCGGCTTATGTACCGGAAGATTTTCCCTTTGGATTTGCTAAAGGAGACGGTTTTGCTTTGAGCAGAACCTTTGAGCGAGAGGTTTTGCGATCGAGCGAACCTATTTCTGTCGAATCAGCCGGCACTACTCAGTGGCGCAACCACCCCGCTTACAGCGTCCGCAAGTTGGAGGCTTTTGTGGGGACGAGGGTAATAGTGCAAGGGCGAATTTATGGCACTTTGAGCTTTACTTCTCGCACCACTAAATCTCCTTTTAAACCGCTGAATTTTGAAATTTTAAAGTTGATGGGCAATTACATCGGCGCAGAAATTGCCCGCGAAGAGCGAGAGCGAACTTTGCAACGTCAGTACCAGCGCGTTTTACTACTCAAACAAATTACTCAAAAAGTGCGATCGACTTTAGACACTCAAGAAATTTTTCAAACTACCGCCACCCAAATCGGCCGCGTATTTGGTGTCAATCGCTGTACAATTCACACCTATCTTTCGGAACCTTATCCCCACCTTCCTTGCGTCGCGGAATACTTAGAACCCGGTCACGAATCAGCTTTAGATTTAGAACTTTCTGTCACTTATAACCCCTACACAGAAAAACTCCTCGCTGAAGATATAGCCCTGGCGTCCCCCGATGTTTTTGCCGATCCTTTGCTGGAATCTTCGGGGCCGATGTGCCGCCGCATCGGATTAAAATCTATGTTGGCTGTTCGCACTTCCTATCAAGGAGAACCGAATGGAATTATTACTTTGCACCAGTGCGATGCAACTCGCCAGTGGAATCCAGACGAAATTGAACTGTTAGAAGATGTTGCCGCTCAAGTTGGCATTACCTTAGCTCAAGCACAACTTTTAGAAACCGAAGTTCAGCGACAGCGACAGTTAGCAGAGCAAAATGAAGCTTTGGATCAAGCACGACAAGCGGCGGAAGTTGCTAATAGAGCTAAGAGCGAATTTTTAGCAACGATGAGTCACGAAATCCGCACTCCGATGAATGCGGTCATCGGGATGACGGGCTTGCTGCTGGATATGGAACTAACTCCAGAACAGCGGGATTTTGTGGAGACAATTCGTACCAGCGGCGATGCTTTGCTGACTATTATTAACGATATTCTCGACTTCTCTAAGATTGAATCTGGAAAATTGGATTTGGAACGCAGCCCCTTCGAGCTGCAAAACTGTATAGAAGAATCTCTAGAATTACTGGCTCCTAGAGCCTCAGAAAAAGGTTTAGAGTTGGCTTATTTTATTGATGATTCTGTGCCAAAAAACATTTTAGGAGATGTCACGAGACTGCGCCAAATTTTGGTAAATTTGCTGGGCAATGCAGTTAAGTTTACAGAATCTGGAGAAATTGTGGTGTGCTGTACGGCTAGGCAAATTGAACCGGTAGCTGCTAAGAGTTCGCCGGAAAAAATTAATATTCTAGATCCACAACCGCTAGCAATTAACCAGGGAGAGTTGGCACGTAGCAAACAATACGAGATTCAATTTGCTGTCCAAGATACGGGAATTGGTATTCCGCCAGACCGGATGGATCGCCTGTTTAAAGCTTTTTCGCAGGTGGATGCTTCGACAACACGACATTACGGCGGGACGGGTTTGGGACTGGCTATCAGCCAGCGTTTGAGCGATATGATGGGCGGTACAATGTGGGTTGTCAGCCAGGTTGATCCCCGAAGTTCTAAGTCTCAACCGGGAGTTTCTGCCGGACAAAGTATCGCTGGAAGGTCGCCAGAAGAATTTACTCCGCCCTTGATATCGGGTTCGGGTTCGATTTTTTATTTCACGGTGACTGCTGAAGCGAATGACATCCGGGCTGAGGAAAAAAGACCGGAATTTGCCGCTGGTAAGCGCTTGTTAATTGTTGAGCATCATGCCATTAACCGGCAAGTTTTGATCCGGCAGGCAGAGTCTTGGGGAATGATACCCGTGGCTGTAACTTCGGGTGCTGAGGCTTTGGAAATCATCAAAGGAAACTCGCCGCTCGATTTAGCTATTTTGGCGATGAATCTACCAGATATGGACGGTGTGGCTTTGGCTGTGGAGATTCGGAAATTTGAGCAGAGCAATTTGTCTGGCGACGACGGCTTAAATCCGAATGTCATCGTTAAAAACCCTCGCAAAATAGCACTACCTTTGGTGCTGTTTACTTATTTAAGTAAGGCGGAAGTTTGGAAAAAACTTGAAACTACAGAAGTACATTTTTCGGCTTTTTTAACTAAGCCTTTAAAACAGTCCCAGTTTTATAATGTGTTGCTGCAAGTTTTTGGATATGTTACTGGCAGAAGCGGCAGGGGAGAAGTTTCAAATGTGGTGACTTTGACTTCGGGATTGAAGTATTTTGAAAATTCTCAAGAACAACACCGCGCGCAGCGGACGCCTGCTGTTTTGAGGCAGGTTGCGACGAATTCTGCCGGACAGGATGGAGCTAATTCTAGTCAGATTCGGATCTTGCTGGCGGAGGACAATGTGGTGAATCAAAAAGTGGCTACGCATTTACTCGACAGGATAGGATATCGGGCTGATATTGCGGCTAATGGGTTGGAGGTTTTGGAGGCGCTGAAGCGGCAATCTTACGATGTTGTGCTGATGGATGTGCAGATGCCGAATATGGATGGGTTGGAAGCGACGCGCCGCATTTGTCAGGAATGGCCTGCTAACAAGAAGCCGAGAATTATTGCGATGACTGCTAATGCGATGCAGGGCGATCGCGAAAAGTGTCTGGAAGCAGGTATGGACGATTATATTACTAAGCCGGTACGCCGGGAAGAGTTGGCGATCGCCTTGAGCAAGTGCTCACCTCTGATTCGGGATGAATTGGATGCGGTAACAGAGGAAAACAATCAAGATATTTCTGATGACATTGACAGTGATGCTGCGGCATCTTCGAGCGTTCAACCGGGAGCCGATTCGCCGATTGATTTTCATATTTTGCAAAATCTCCGCGAGCTAGACGATGATGAAGATCCGGATTTTTTGGGGGAGCTGATCAAGATATATTTGGTAGACGCACCGCAACATTTAGAAACTATTAAGGAGGCTATTTTTCTCGGCGATGCTGATAGTTTGAAGCTGGCTTCTCACACGCTGAAGTCGAGCAGCGCCAATTTAGGAGCGGTGTCTTTTTCTGCTGTTTGCAAGGAGTTGGAATATATGGGTCGCTTGGCGGTTGAGTCGGGAGGGGAACAGGTTTTTGATGTGAGTACGGCGCGCGATCGCCTGTTGGAAGCCCAAGCGGAGTGGGAAAAGGTGCGGGCGGCTTTTGAGACGGAATTGGAAACGGGGAAGTTGCGATCGCAAATAGGGTAATTGCTAATTGGTAATTGGTAATTGCTGTTACCGATTACCCATTACCGATTACCAGAATAGTTATTTAACTTTCACCTAAATAGGCTTTGCGAACAGTTTCATTTGACTGCAAATCGCTAGCAGTACCGGCGACTACAACCTGACCGGTTTGGATGACATAGCCGCGGTGGGCTACACTTAAAGCCATACGGGCGTTTTGTTCCACCAGCAAAATAGTTGTTCCTTCAGCATTAATATCGCGGACGATCGCAAAAATTTGACTGACTAACATCGGTGCCAATCCCATACTCGGCTCGTCCAATAATAACAAGCGGGGGCGCGACATCAAAGCCCGGGCGATCGCCAACATTTGCTGTTCCCCGCCGCTGAGAGTTCCCCCTTTTTGACTAATTCTTTCTCGCAAACGAGGAAATAAATTTAATGCTTTTTCCATATCTGACTTGATACCTAGAGTATCGTTGCGGAGATAAGCACCCATTTCCAGGTTTTCTTGCACCGTCATTCGCGGAAAAATCAACCGCCCTTCGGGACTTTGAGAAATCCCCAAACGGACGATCGCCTCTGTAGATAGTGCTTCTAAAGGCTTTCCCTCAAATAATACAGTGCCGATTCGCGGGCGCAGCAGTCCTTGAATCGTGCGGAGAGTGGTCGTTTTCCCCGCCCCGTTGCTGCCGATTAATGTCACAACTTCTCCCTGCGAGACTGTTAGCGATACCCCTTTGAGAGCGTGGATATTTCCGTAGTAGGTGTGAATGTTTTTAATTTCTAGCATGATTACTCTTTCTGCTTTGTGCCTTTTTATATTATCCCGACTAATTATAAAATTTTATTGCATTTATTTAAAATCAAGCTTTTTTAGAGTAAACAGTAATTTTACTTAGATCAAGACCCGCCCTAGCTCCCATAGAATCTATTTTTAGTAGCTGTGGCGACCAACTTTACATAATTTTTACTTAAACACAAGATTTCTTGACAGTAGCTTTACAAAAATCTCTAAGTATATAGCTAGTATTGATACGTAAGCGCAACCAACCGCTACAAGTTACCAATAACAGCACTTAAAATGTTTCAAATTTAAGGAAATTTACCATGAAATTCAATCACTGTAGCGGAACGATCGCATTTTTATTAGCAACTCCTTTAGTAACCAGCTTGAGTGTAGGTATTGCGCCCAGCCGTGCTGCCACAATAGCCGGTTCTGCCGCAGCAGTAACGATTAACAACTTCCGTCACACCCCGACTGAGACAGGTACATTTACTAACACTAAAACTCAGACAATAGCTAACAGCGGTGCAGCCATTAGCCAAGCGAACGCTGAGGCATTTTTTATATCTAACTGTCACGAATTGCTGGCAACAAATCTCTCGCAAAGTGAAGTCATAGGCAGCGGGAATAACTATTCTGGTTTAGCCCAAAGTCAAGCAGCAGTTATCGGCGACTTTTCTATAAAGGCTAAAGAAACTTTTTCCTTCACTGTTCAGACTATTTTACATCTTTTTACATCTGTTAGTAATCCCCAATCAGAACGGGCTAGCGCCCAAGGCAGTATATCTTTTGCATTAATTGACACTGTTTCTAACATTCTTTTAGAATCATTTCAATTTGGGATCGGTTTGCACTCTTTTAAAGCCCCGGAATTGAGTGTGTCATACAACCTCGCTGGAAACTTTAATCCAACACAAATTAATTTTGCTTTTCTGGCTGAAGGTAATACAAAAAGCCTGAGTTTGTATACTTCGGGAGTGTATTCGCGGACTTTTGACAGCACCACTAATTTAAGATTAGTAGAAGTTAAGAACAATATGGCAGTGGCACAAGCGCAACCAGTCCCCGAAGCAGAACCAGTTCCCGAACCTACTACTATATTAGGCACTGCCCTATTTTTCGGTTTCCTGGCGAAGGGGAGAAAATTTAAGAATCAATTCTCTGAAGTTAAATCAAAAGTTTAGGAATGATGCAAAACATCTAAGGATCGTCAATTAAATAATTTCCCTTTTTTCTTGTGGGATGGGCGTCCCGCCCGCCCAGAAAGGACGGGCGGGACGCCCATCCCACAACAGTCATGAAAAGTGGATTTTATGTAATTCTCATCCCTAAGTATGTCAACTATCGCTGTTAGATAGGCGACTTCTTTAATAAGAAGTCGCCTATCTATAGCAATCCTCGCATCATTTGTAAAAATATGTAGGGGTAGTGCTACCCCTACTCCCCGTGCCTACCCCAGCCTGCATCGGGGCAACCACGGGGGGTTTGCCCCTACAAAAATTACACAAATCATTTAGGATTGCTATAGTTATTCTATACTATCCATGTCCATCTTCTTCTTTTCCCAAATATGCCTCAATTACGCGAGGATCGGCGCGAACTTGATCTGGAGTTCCCTCAGCAATTTTAGTACCGTACTCCATAACACTCACGCGATCGCTAATTCCCATCACCACTTTCATATCATGTTCAATCAGCAAAATACTCAAATTCAACTCATCGCGAATTCGGTAAATAAAGCGAGTTAAATCAGCCGTTTCGTTCGGATTCATCCCCGCCGTAGGTTCGTCCAAAAGCAGCACTTTCGGATCGGAAGCCAAAGCCCTGGCAATTTCCAATCTGCGCTGGTCTCCGTAGGAAAGGTTTTTTGCCAACTCCAGCGCTTTAGAAGCACCTAAACCGACAAAATCAAGCATAGTGAGCGCTTTTATTTTAGCTTCCCGCTCCTCCAAATTCGCAGCGGGAGGGCGGAGGATTGCACCCAACAAACCTGTTTTTAATCGGCAGTGTCTACCTACTAAAACATTATCCAGCACAGTCATGTTGTTAAACAAGCGGATATTTTGAAAAGTTCTAGCAATGCCGAAAGTTGTCAGGCGATCGGGAGGTAAACCCGTGATATTTTTTTGTTCCAAAAGCAACTGACCGCCACTCGGTTTGTAGATACCCGTCAGCATATTAAAAAAAGTAGTCTTGCCCGCACCATTGGGGCCGATCAAACTGGCGATCGAGCCTTTTTCCAATGTTAAACTAACCTGGTTGACCGCAGTCAAACCGCCGAATCGCATTGTAAGTTGCTGTGCTTCTAATAATGACATTTTGGTTCTGTTTTCTAAGATTTTATAGTAGTGCGATCGTCCTCGTCACAAGCTTTCACGCACACGAATCAATTCGGGATTGGGAGATTTTAGGGCATATTCTCTAACGTACAGACAAAATAGAACTTAAAAAGATTAGATTCTAGCGAACGGCGAGGGCGATATTGTGCGTGTAAATCGGCAGTCGAAAAGTTTTCAATAACTTTGAGATTGAGTTCGTCAGCCAAAGTAGCAATCTTTTCAAACCCCGTAATCCACGGTGCATACATACTTTCGTATTTATCTATGTAATCATTGATATCTTGGTAGCCCGTGGTTCTCAAAATTACCTTTTCCGACATATAATCAAAGGACAATCGAAAATTATCAACATTGTCGCGAATTTGTTCTAATACAAATATTACATCTTTTTTGTCAACCAAAGTAGTGTTGCCTTCCCACAAAAAATATGTCGGTCGAGCGAAATCAAATTCACTCGGTTTCAGCAAGGAGATTAAACCGTCTTTTACGTAATCGCCGGGAAGGTAGCGAACATTGGCAGTAACTTTGTTAGCTTTGAGAGTTTCTGCTTTTAATTGAAGAGTCGCGGGGTCGTCTATTTCAAAATAAGTGACTTTTTCTCCATTAATTATAGCAGCGCGAGTATCCAAACCCGAACCTAAAATAACTACTTGCTTGCAACCTCCTAAAATTTGATTTGACAAAAAATCATCAAAATATTTAGTCCGCAACTTAACCATTTCTTTAGCGGCGGGAGAGTTTTGAGCTATTTGCCTAGCTACTTTTTTTGTTTCCTCATTGAGCCATATTTTTACTACATGATCAGTATACAGAGGAATGGCCTCTTCATTCTCTTCTGCTCTAAATTCCGCAACGATAAAAGCAGTACCAGTTACATTGTTCATGGCTAATCTTTCACCCTTACTAAGTAGTTGGTTACAAATAAACCTTAGATGGGCACGGGGTTTTTACACCCCTAAACTCCCTTGTATCTGAGATGTTGCACCATTCTAAATAAGGTTTTTATAACAGGCAAGATGCCTGTTCCACAAAGAGTGAATTTTATTGTGGAACAGGCATCTTGCCTGTTCTTGAGAATGGTGCAAAATGTGAGTTGCATCCTAGATTATTAGCTAAATCCGCCTACCAAATACTATGGTTTTTGCCCTTACCTACTTATTGACTTCTCGCATCTGCTAAAGACTCATTGCTCGCTTCAGCATCCGAATGCAGTTCAGCTTGGTGTATCTTATCAGGAATCAGCCCCTCCGGCCGCACGAGCATCATGACAACAAGAGTTAGGCCGAATAGAAATAAGCGCATTTGAATCGGGTCTAAACTGGTGGCCAGAAAGTCTCGCAACTGGGGAATTGCAATCCTGGGGAGTACAAAAGTATTCAGAAAACCCTTGAGGACTTGCGCTAATTGTGGCAGATAAAGCCGATCGGCAGACATGATAATGATAGCCCCCAAAATCACCCCGGTCATGTTGCCCAAACCGCCTAAAATCACCATACAGAGGATGATTACCGACACCGAGAAATCGAAAACGCTGGGAAAAATCGCGCTGATATAGGCGGCGTAAAACGCGCCTGCAAAGCCCGAAAACGTCGCTCCCATCGCAAAAGCCGAAAGTTTGGTTTTGACTAGGTTAATTCCCATCGCACTCGCAGCTAATTCATCTTCGCGCATGGCATTCCACGCCCTGCCCAAGCGGGAATCTCGCAGCCGCGAAATCATGAAGTAAGCAAAGACAACTAGCAGCAAAATTAGGTAGTACCAGGGAAAGTAGTTGCCGGTGCTGAAAGTGCCGATAATGGGGAGAGATGGACGCCCGATCGGGTTTATTCCCGCTTCGCCGCCGGTGAGGTTAAAAGGTCGATCGCACCCAACCAGACACAGCACCAACTCAGGTTTACCCAAAACAGCCGCAACAATCTTCGAGACTGGTTCGTCGATCCGAATCGCGGTTAAATTCCTAAAGACAACCGGGATAATTTCGCCAAAACCGAGGGTAACAATCGCCAAATAATCGCCCTTGAGCCGCAGTGTCGGAATACCGAGGATTACGCCCGCGATCGCAGCTACACCGGCCGCGATCGGCAGTACCACCCAAAAGTTCCAAGCAATATTTAATTGCCCAGAAGATAGCAAAGCCGTCGTGTAAGCGCCGATCGCAAAAAACGCCGCATATCCCAAATC
The DNA here is from genome assembly GCF_036705565.1 of Microcoleus sp. AT8-B5. Classification (NCBI taxonomy): domain Bacteria; kingdom Bacillati; phylum Cyanobacteriota; class Cyanophyceae; order Oscillatoriales; family Microcoleaceae; genus Microcoleus; species Microcoleus sp. AT8-B5. The sequence continues at coordinate 127,632 of NZ_JAUBUY010000007.1, read as the reverse complement.
CAACAATCCCGCAAAACCCACAGTAATATTCAAACCCAGCGCCAACATAATAAAGATTTGAATCTGTACTACAGTAGCAATCCAGCCAGTCTGAGCTTGAATGTCGATAAACGGAAACAGAATTAGAATAAAAGCTAATGTCACCAGAGTTGCCAGTCGCTGCCTTTCTCCCTGCAAACCCTGCAAAGCACCCATTAACGTAGCTGTCAAAATTGCGATCGTCAAACTGCAAATCCCGTACAGCAGCGTAGTCGGCAAAGCAACAGCAGGTTGACCAGACAAAGGCCTAATCAAAACCCCTTCTACCACACTCGCAACTAACAGCCAAACTCCCAATCCCAATCCGGCTAAACTGCCGATCGCAGCACCCATTTTCGGGCTGTAAACCTTCTGCTCCCGACAGCTCATAAAGCCCGCAGCCGTACCCATCAGCCACCCGATCACCGTGCCGCTCCAACCGCCGAATAACAAAACAGTCAAAGAGCCGATCGCCCCTAAAATACCAGTCGATTTAATTGCTTGGATTATTTTATTAGTCATTAGTTATTAGTCATTAGTTATTAGTCACTGTTTACTGTTCACTGTCAACTGTCAACTGCTATATACTGGAACTGTTACCGCAACACACTTCAAACGGGCGATCGCTATATGGTACAAGCACCTCAAAAAACTATCACCCTCGACGAGTTTTTGCAACTCCCAGAAACCAAACCCGCTAGCGAATACATCAAAGGTGCGATCGTCCAAAAACCTATGCCACAAGGAAAACACAGCAAACTACAAGGAAGACTCGTAACAGTCACCAACGACATCGCAGAGAAACCGCAAATTGCCCTAGCCCTACCAGAACTTCGCTGCACCTTTGGCGGACGTTCTATTGTGCCCGATGTCGCCATTTTTGTTTGGAATCGCATTCCCCTAGACGCTGACGGCGAAATTGCCAATACATTTAATGCTCACCCAGACTGGACAATAGAAATTTTGTCCCCAGCCCAAAGCCAAACCAAAGTCACAAACAATATTTTGCACTGTTTGAATGCCGGTTGTCAGATGGGTTGGTTGCTCGATCCCGATGAAAAAAACATTTTAGCTTATCCCGCAAGGCAGCAGCCTATTTCCTTGCAAGAACCAACAGATATACTTCCGGTTCCCAAATTCATGCCGGAAATGCAGTTGACTTTAGGCGAAGTTTTTAGCTGGCTCAAACCAGGGAATATTTAAAAGGTAAAACTAAAACGTAAAACGATCTCGCTTTTAGTTCCCCAACTTATATGAAAAATCTGGGAGATGCCTGTGCTGTTTTTTCATGTCTACTTAAATATCTCTTGCGATTATTTAAACCCAAAATTTCAAACCTTCTCCTGAACATTTTCGCCCAACAAACCCCCAGGCCGAAAAGCCAAAATCACCACCAAAACCCCAAACACCCAAGCATTAGTCCAGCGGCTCGATAAATACTGGTCGCTCAAAGACGAAAGCAACCCAATCAAAACGCCTCCCAACATCGCCCCGACAATATTGCCAATTCCCCCCAAAACCGCCGCCGTAAAAGCCCTCAAACCAGCCGTAAACCCCATCGTAAACACAATAGTATTGTTGTACAAACCAACCAGAATCCCAGCCGAACCCGCCAAAGCTCCCCCAATCAAAAAAGTCAGAGCAATAATCTGATCGACATTAATCCCCATAATTTTAGCAGCATCGCGACTTTGAGCAGTTGCCCGCATCGCCTTTCCCAGACGAGTGTATTGCACAAACACATGAAGCAAAACCATCAATACCACCGCCACTACCAACACAATTAAATCCTTGGTAGTAAATACAATACTCGTTTGAATTCCCAAAGCTTTAAAAATATCAACTCGCGGCAACAAATCGGGAAAGCTTTTCGGCGCAGCAGAATTAGAACCCATCACTGGAATAAAAGCTTTCAATCCTCCCCAAAACAGCCCCATATTTTGGAAAATAAAAGAAACTCCAATTGCCGAAATTAAAGGAGCCAAACGGGGAGCATTTCGCAAAGGTCGATAAGCATACTTTTCCACAACAATATTGAGTCCAGCACAAAAAACCGAACATACAATTAAAGCAACTAACATCACCGGTATAGCAATACCTAAAGGTGCGCCATCTTGAATCCCAAAAGCCCCGAACACGGTTAGGGAAGCAAAAGCGCCCAACATATACAAATCGCCATGAGCAAAATTGATTAACTCAATAATGCCATAAACCATAGTGTAACCCAAAGCAATAATTGCAATCAGCGCGCCGTTGACCAGACCAACTAATAATTGTTGGATAAAAACTTCAGGATTGCTGACTATTTCTCCAACGATTTTTGGCAAATCAAATCCTGCGATAGGACCTAATAGCAAAACTATATAAACTACACCTAGATATAAGAGAATACTTTTCCAGTTTTTCATGTTTTTGAGTAATTGGGAATTGGGAATTGGGAATTGGGAATCGAGAATTGGGAATTAGGAATTAGGAATTGGGAATTGGGCATGGGACATTGGAGGGAGAAGGAAAAAGGCATAATTTTTTATGATCCCTTCTTCCTTCTTCCTTCTTTCCGATATCCGTTACATCCGTTATAAAATCCGTTGCCGAACTTCCCTCTTCCTTCTGATTAATTATTCCGTCTTGAGCGCATTCACGAACTCCCACTTGCCACCTTTAACAACATTTCCTGACATTGTAGTCAAGCTCGTGTCGCCGTTGGTGTCAAAACTCCAAGTGCCGAGTACCCCGTTAAAATCTTTAGTTGCCAAGACAGCTTCGCGGATAGCAGCGCGGTCATTTTTGCAAACTTTATTAATTGCGCCGATCGCAACTTTAGCAGCTTCATAGGCGTAAGCTGCATAAGCTTCCGGTTCAGCATTATATTTTGCCTTGTAACTTTCGTACCACTTCGCGCCCGCACCAGTCAATTCTTGAGGAGGCAAGCCGCCAAAAGTAGCGTAAACTCCTTCGGCATCTTTGCCCGCCGCGTCAATTAAAGCTTGCTCTTTAATGCCGTCGGGCCCCATGAATTTAACTGCATCAGCCGCCATCCCAACATTTCTCATGTCTTTAATTATTTGTCCGGCGTTGCTTTGAGTAGTGCCACCGAAGTAAATCAGGTCTGGATTTAAAGCTTTGATCTTATTCATTAACGCCTTATAGTCGCTAGCTTTAATATCAATTCCCTCTCTTCCGAGGACTTGAATTCCCAACTTTTTAGCAGTGGCTTCAAAAACATCAGCGATGCCTTTGCCGTAGAGTTCTTGGTCGTCGAGAATGTAGACTTTTTGTACGCCCAAAGATTTCGCCCAGTTGCCAGCTACAGCCCCTTGAAGGTCGTCAGCGGGGACAACGCGGGTGAAATTACGAGTGCCTGTGGGATAATAAACGTTAGGTTCTTTGGCTTCGCCTTTTCCTGGTTTAGTCAGTCCCGGATAAGTGTTGGCCGGACTGATCATGACGATGTTAGCTTGGTTGAGCACGGGAATGGAAAGTTTGGCGGCACCGGAGTTATAGTGACCGATGACGGCAACTACCGAAGCGTCAGCGACGGCTTTGTTGGAGTTCGAGGTTACTTGGGCCGGGTCCCATTTGCCGGCGGCGGCGGTGGCGTCATCGAAAACTTCGTATTGGATTTGGATTTTGCCGTCGCAAGCTTTGGAGTTGGTTTCGGCGAGGGCTTGTTGGATGCCGTTGACCATTGTTTGAGCTTGACCCAAGGCGCTGCCTGTCATGGGCAGCATGGAGACAATTTTGACAGTATTTGGGTCTCCGGGGCTGCTGACTGCGACGGGAGTGGCTGCGGGACTGGTTCCGGGGCTGCCTCCGGGAGTTGTGGCGGTGGGTGCTTCAGGATTTTGACAGCTAGCGCACAGAGAGGCTATTCCGGCGGCAAAAAGTAATTTCCGCAATCCTACGACGCCGAGATTGTGTGTTGAGTTGATTTTTGGGGGTGTGGCACTTTTGCCGCCTGACTTCTGGGAAAAGTTCATAGGTTGGTTCGTTTGTTGGTTGCGTCTTAGCATATTTCCACTCTCTAAGTCTGTAAGTCAAGAGTTAGCACAGATTTTCAAGTTTTACCAATAAATTGGGTCTAAAGCCCCGTCCTTCTAGGACGGCTTTAATTAATTATCAACTTTTGTTAATTGTTTTCTTGAACTTTCTTGCATTGTGTTCATTGTAGAGTAGAATAACTATACTACAGGTAGAATAACCGCCGATACACATGAGACACCACGCTCAAACGATAGGTCGGAAAACAATAATGGTTAGTGGGTGGCGAAAACCACGAAAAACATAGCTGGGCTAACTAATGCAAGCCAAAATCAGAGACTAAACTTTTTATTTCTAAAATGTACTGTGGGGCACACAGAAACAAGAGAAGCAATTCTCGAAAGCTTGGGGAGACAAACCCTCGCGAGGCTATCTAAATTAAGCTCGATATTTGGTTCTTTTGAACGGATACCAGGTTTAAACACTGCCGCAAGGATAGATAGTTTTAAGGTATGTCGCAGAACCAAGAATCCCCTCGCCTTCAGGCAGGGGAGTGTCAAGTGAACTCTTAAAGATACACCGCTGCAACAAGCTTTTTCTCTCGTTCCCGTGAACTTCCTGGGAAGGCGTACCAGCCCAGGAAATGAGGCAGAGCCTCGGTCAATGGGTTTCCAGGAGCTTCCGGGGAACCAGTTAAAACCTGTTCAACCAGTTAAAAACTAAAAGGGAAAGGAAAATACAGATTTCCTTTCCCTTTCTCAACCCTCCAGCGTCAAATCAGCTTGATTGCGAAATCAAATCCGAATCCTTTTTTTCTTTTGAGCGATCGACACTAAAATCTTCATAGTACGATCGCTCAGTATTCACATCCCACAAATCGTGCTTTTCGCCGAGAATATTTCTCACAGCCAGCATCCCCGTCAGCATGGAATGGTCTTGGTTGTTGTATCGGTGCATACCGTTTCGCCCGATCGTCTGCAAATTCTCAAATCCCTTCAAAAAACTTTCAAGTACCTGCAAGTGTCCTCGATATTCCCCATCATAAACTGGATAAGCTTTAAGTTGCCGTATGACAACTCCATCTTGCACCTCAGCAGTTGTTGCTAACCCCAAACCAACCAACTCGCGAGTTGCTAATTCGACAAGTTCCGCGTCCGACATTTCCCAAATCTCGTCGCCTACGCTACAGAAATATTCCATTCCTAAACAACTTTTGCTGACATCAGGAACTAAAGCAGCGCTCCAATTCTTAAAGTTTTGAATTCGTCCAACTTTGACTTCGGGAGAGTGAATGTAAATCCAGTTGTCAGGAAACAAATCCTTGCGATCGACAATCAGCGCTACAATCAAAAAATCTCGATATTTGAGCGATCGCGCGGCGTGCAACACCTCTTCGGGGGGCTGCGGTTTCATTCTTGCTACCAGCGCCGATATCGGCATACTTGTAATGAAATTATCCGCCGAATATTGAACTAATTCTCCGTTTTGCTCCGCAGTAATACTTTTAATCTTATTACCTTCACGCTCAAAGCTAATCACTTTAGTATCGAGATAAACTTTGCCCTCTTTATTCTCCACAGCTTCCGCGAACTTTTCCCACATCATCCCCGGCCCCAAAGCCGGATAATCAAACTCTTTGATTAATGTTTTAGTGTCGTTGCTGCCAAACAAAGCATTAATAATTGCTGTCGTCAGCGACAATCCTTTAATCCGCTGCGCCGCCCAATCTGCTTGAATTTCCGAACAAGGAATGCCCCAAACTTTTTCAGTGTAAGTCTTAAAAAATGTTTTATACAAGCGTTCCCCAAAACGATTGATAACCCATTGTTCAAAAGTTTTTTCTTCCGTAAGTGGCCAAATTCTCACTTTCAGATAACTCAAAATAATCAGCGTACTCTCAATTATGCCCAAATTAAAGAGAGTATTGAAGGCACTAATCGGATAGTTGAAAAATTTACCTCGATAAAAAATTCGCGACAATCGTGGCACTTTAATAAACTCATTTCCCAGTACCTCTTGCCACAACTGCTGCACGGCTTCAACTTTAGTATAAAAGCGGTGGCCGCCAATGTCGAAACGATAGCCTTTGTAGGTTTCTGTGCGAGCTATTCCCCCAACTTTATCACCTTTTTCTAGTACAACAGGGATGATGCCTTCCTTGACTAGCTCGTAGGCAGCAGTCAAGCCCGCAGGGCCTGCACCGACGATCGCAACCGGATAATGTTTCACTCAGCCTACCTCCAGCTTTTTTATCGAACCATACAATTATTTATAACTTGTCCAAGTTACAGATGCACCCGTGAATACCCTGAGAACCTATTGAGCTACCTGATTTTGAAGGACAATTTGCCTTGATTTATTGAGCGGATACTGGCAAGCTAACTTTGCCAGTCACAGGCTTTTTTTGGTATAAGTAGCGACCCGTGCCGATCGCGAATGCCAGTCCGCTGTAAAAGTAGAAAAGCCAGTGCCACGGAATAGTTTTCAGGGCAAATAGGATACCGTGTTTACGGTGAAAAAATCGGTAAAGCGGTGCATTAATTGCTACCAGCGGTATTGCCAGCAAACCAGCCAGTAGCAGAAAGCTCACCGACCAGCAGGTTCCCAAAGTTGCCAGCAGGACTGCATAAGTTAAAATCACGCTGATGCGGTTTGAAACTTGCAAGTTGAGGTCGTTATTCAATTTGCGATCGCGCCAAATCAGTTCTGTCCAAGGCAGCGCTCGGTAGAAAAAGTCAGCTTTCACCATACCCATAGGCTTCCACCGCTTTAAATGCTTCACCTGCAATGTTTTGCACAGCCGAATGTTATAACCTGCTTGTTTCAAACGGTAGCCGAACTCAATATCTTCGATCGAAGCTTGGCGGTAACTCTCATTAAAGCCACCCATTTGCAAAAAAATTTCCCGACGAATCACTCCGCAAGCGCCCCAAAAAGTCGAAGCTTCTTCGTTACCTGTTTGGTGCACGTAGTGGTGCAGCAAGTTCCTGTACTGCGATAGAAAATCAGGATCTCCGGGAGCATCGTCGTAAGAGCCGATGAAAGCAGCTAAGTAGGGATTATTTTTGAACACCGATATCGCATAGCCCACAGCTTCTGGACAAACAGCGACATCAGCATCCACAAAAAACAGAATATCTCCCTTTGCAGCCTGGGCACCCAAATTCCTGGCCCGCGCTGGCCCTCCGCATTCGGGAATCCTGATCACTTTGGCGCCGAATTCCTGGGCTAGACGCCAAGAACCGTCGCTTTCACCATCTGCTACTACAATAATCTCGATCGGCCTGGGCACAGTTTGAGCCAGTTTTGACAAACAGGTGCGGAAGTAAGAGCCCCCGTTGTGGACTGGGATAATAACGGATACAGTGGGGTCGGCGGTAGAAATCATTACCTAAATTGTTTAAATTGCAGGGGCTAAAATTTGCTGGAATTTTATGGGTGCTACTTTACAAAGGGTAAAATCAGCTCTACTTTTTTATTTATAACTCGATTTTTGTTGATCTTCAACTATATTTTTTGCTGGTATTCTCGATTTAATTTTCCCCATTCTTACTTCTATTTTACGCCATCTCTTGCTGAGAGTGACCTGATGTAGACAACACCTTTACAAAATCTTTAAATATATCATTGTTTGTGTAAACTTCGGAAAAAGCCCCTGCAGCATTTTGGTGTGGCTGTGTTGCCATACACAAGACTTTGATTTTATAAGTAGGCACACCGTATAAAATCCAACATCGTTTATACGGATACCCACGAACTGTCAGGACTTGCGCGGTACAATTTCTTTTACAGACCTCATCCGCGAGTGACTGCTGCCCCAAGTCTCGATCGCGACTGCGGACTCAATGCACACTTTATGACTTTTGGCAATATAATTTAAATATACGTCTTAAAATTTCCGACACTGTACGATCGAGCTTTGGTAATTTGCTAATATACTCTTAGCTAGTTCCCTTTGAACCAAAACTTTTACATAAACAAGTTTTTATATTACATGAAAACCTTCCAAAACACTTTAAATCAGCCCTTAGTTTCAGTCATCATACCAGCTTAGGAATGAGAATTAAATAACTTAGAATGCGTGATGGTTCTTGTGGGATGGGCCTGAAAGCCCGTCCAGAAAGGGGGGCGGGACGCCCAACCCACTTTCATTGTGTAAATTATTTAATTTGCGCTCCTATGCAGCAATGGCAAAATCTCACTCTTTAATTATGGCAGATATCCGGCAGCAACATCCCGAAATTCCCAGCAGCATTTATCGCTGCTATAGCAGCAACTTTTACATTTACTTAGGATCGCGAATTAAATAACTTACAATTTTAATTATTATTGTGGGATGGGCGTCCCGCCCGTCCCACTTTCAAGAGTGGAAGTTATTTAATTCTCATTCCTTAGCTGTCAAAAGCAACCGCAGTGGCAATCACCGGAGTACATTATCTTGGCTGTATCGATCGTTCAAAGAAGATTTATCAATGGCACTTTTGCGCCATAATTTGTATCTGCTGTCAATAGAAAGTATATTAAAAATAATAGTTACAGCGCCAACTGAAGCTGGGTTAGAGTTAAAAAAAGCATCAGAATCGAGTGAAGGGAGGACAGTTGCTAGGACTGAGGCGCGAACGAAAGCTCACAGAATGTTGCCATCGCAGGTATACGAAAGAATGCGATTCAATAGTTTAGGAAATCGAAAATCTACATAAACCCAAAATTGAAAAACCCGGTTTTTTGAAGAAACCGGGTTTTTGAGGAAGCTAGAGGGCGTTTAATTCTGCCTGGTTGGTCGATCAAGAATGAGGAAAGAGGGTTAAATAAAAAAATCTAAATTTTCCATTCTTCCTTCTTACTTCTTCCTTCTTCCTTCTACTTAATCTCTCTAAGCGTGAGAAGCTGTAGCAGTTTGAGCTTGCGGCTGCTTACCATCTGGCGCAAGGGATTCCCCTTCAATAAACGAGCGCAACATCCAAGCCATTTGCTCGTGCTGTTCCATCAAACCCGTCAAAAAGTCTGCGGTTCCGTCATCCTTAAACTCTTCACCGCACTGTTCTACGTGTTTGCGGAGATTGCGAATAATCAGTTCGTGGTCATCAACTAAACGCGCTACCATTTCCGTAGCCAAAGGCAAATCGCCGATATGTTCTTTAATCGAGCCATACTTCAGAAAACCCTCAGCAGTACCAATTGGATAGCCACCTAAAGTTCTCACCCGTTCAGCCATAGCATCGATATTTAGTGTTAACGCCTGATAGTGTTCTTCCCACAACTGGTGGAGCGATCGAAACTGCGGGCCCACTACATCCCAGTGATACTTTTTGGTTTTGATTAACAGCAGATAAGCATCTGCCAAGTCGTGATTCAATAGTTCGATAACGCCTGCACGTTGCTCGTCAGATAGACCTATGTTTAACTTACGCATTGAAAATTGTTCCTTCAAATCTAACTTTACTATTAGAACAAATTTCGCCCGTCACTTACATCAACCCAGAGGACGATCGAAGACGATCGCACTTTAGTAAAATATCTGCTTTTCAGGTTAAAGTAATTGCAATATTGATACCTTTAGATAGATGCACTCAAACTTATTGTTCCGAAGCGCCTTTGTTTGGCGATCACACCGATTGGGCGGCAGGTGAGTCCCCGCTCAATCCCGCTATATAAAAAGGCTGCACTCTGATTGTTAATAAAAATTAAGGAATTTATGCCGAAGGTAACGAACATCACACACACTTAATTGTGCGGGCGGGTTTAAATGACGGCATAACGGACTTGCAATTAAATATCACCCCATTATATCCTAGAAGGCTAGGAAACAGATTTTCGGACATGAGCGGTTCTGATCTGTGTGATTGGGATGCTACAAATGATATTGACTCAAACCCTTCAATCCACGTTCAAGGATGCTGCCAAGAAACAGACGGGCGATCGCCGTCGAAACTTTATGGCAAAAGTGGCGGAAGACCCAGATCAAATACAGCCGTGAAACCCTTTGTCCCATCTAGTAGACGCCGGGAGAAGTTGTGTGCTAGCTTCACCTTCAGGAACACTTGCTGCTGTGACCACCACACCACTAAGCCGAAGGTATCAACCGCAGTGCCGCGTTTTGGGCCCGCAGGTGCATGAAGGCTTTGTCAAACCAGACCCTCTGATGAACCATCGTTGCAGTGACAATTGTTGAAACCTGGTTTTTGGCGGATGGCGTGTCAGGACAGATTAAAAAAAAGCAGTCCTCAGCGTTTGCAGCGAGGAGGAGATCGAGGGCATTACAGTTTTTCCTATGTGGGGAATACGGGCTAAAGTAGCCGTAGGAAAGATTGATCCATACTTTTACTAACTGTGCTACTTTCATCAGAAATTTGGGTTTGAAACCCCGTCCTTCTAGGACGGCTTTACATGAATTTTTGTTAATACCTACCATTTCACCCAAGACGTGCTAGTATGTGAAATGGTGTACTTAAAATAAGTATGACACTAAAAGCCTTCAGCTATCGATTCTACCCAACGCCGGAACAAGAAAGTTTGTTGCGACGTACTTTGGGTTGTGTTCGTTTGGTCTACAACCGTGCTTTAGCCACAAGAACTGAAGCTTGGTACGAAGAACAGAAACGGGTAGGCTATGCTGAGACTTCTTCAATGTTAACCGAATGGAAGAAAACAGAAGAGTTGAATTTTCTCAATGAAGTTAGCTGTGTGCCATTGCAGCAATGTTTGAGACATTTACAAACGGCTTATACCAACTTTTTTGATGGGCGGGCCAAATATCCTAACTTCAAAAAGAAACGCAATGGTGGTAGTGCAGAATTTACCAAGTCAGCATTTAAGTTCAGAGATGGACAAGTCTACCTAGCAAAAAGCACACAAGCGTTACCAATTCGCTGGAGCCGGACACTACCTGATGGTGCAACACCATCAACCTTAAGCGTGAAGCTTGCACCATCAGGTAGGTGGTCAGTTTCTCTGTTGGTGAATGTTGAAATTGAAGCATTACCTCAGTCAGGCAGTCAAGTTGGTATCGACCTGGGAGTTACAAGCTTGCTCACTCTAAGCACTGGCGAAAAGATTGCCAATCCCAAAGGATTCAAGGCAAAATATCGCCAACTTAGAAAAGCGCAAAAATCTTTAAGTCGCAAGCAAAAAGGGTCAAACAACCGTCACAAAGCACGGCTTAAAGTAGCGAAAGTGCATCAAGAAATCACTGATGCAAGGAAAGATAGTCTTCACAAGTTAACAACGCGGTTGGTGTGTGAAAACCAAACCATCGCCGTAGAAGACTTAGCTGTGAAGAATATGGTTAAAAATCCCAAACTGGCCCTAGCTATAAGTGATGCAAGTTGGGGGGAATTAGTCGGACAACTTGAATACAAGTGTAAGTGGTACAGCCGTACTTTAATTAAGATCGATCGCTGGTTTCCGAGTTCTAAACGGTGTGGCAATTGCGGACACATCGTTGACAAGATGCCGTTAAATATCCGGGAATGGGATTGTCCTAATTGCGACACTCACCATGACCGAGATATTAATGCGGCAAAAAATATTTTGGCGGCAGGGCTTGCCGTGTCAGTCTGTGGAGCGACCGTAAGACCAGAACAGAGTAAATCTGTTAAGGCTGGTGCGAAATCCCCGTCAGGGACGGAAGCAGAAACCTAAGTCGTGAGTCTTAGGAATCCCCGTGCGTTTACGCCGGGGTGGATGTCAATGTTAGCTGTAAACCATCATGCGGGAAATCTGCCAGAGCGTGGAAACCATATTTGAACGGCTGTTAGACGAACTCAAAAAGTCCACTCGCGCGTCTGAGCAGAACTGCCAAGATGTAGCAGGGCGACTCGCAGCAGAAGTCAACAGGATATGCACTGAAAGCCAGCGGATTCAATCCTCTGGAGATATAGAAGGTTCAGCCCAGACCCTCGCTCAGCACCGCTTGCAACAATGCCTCCACTATTACAATTTAGGCTCCGGGCCCGGTAGAGTAGAATTGCACAGTACCCTCAGCGCGATCGTCTATCGCTACATCACCCCTCCGCAGGTGCAGTCTAGCTATCAGGCGCGAGTAGAACTGATCAAAGATTTTTTGCAAGGATTTTATCTGGAAGCTTTAAAGGCATTCCGGCGGGAAACCCAACTACCCGTCACCTACAGTCCCCGCACTCGCTTAGAACTAGCAGAGTACATGGCCTTTGTAGAGCGCTTCGGCAAGCGGCGCATTCCTTTACCTCGGAACCGCAGCCAGCAACTAATTATTTTACGGGCCCAAACCTTTTCCCAGCAGCAGCCGAAAGAAACCTCCGTAGATATGGAACAAGCCGCCGAGGGAGGGGCTTCAGATTCCGACCAAACTTGGAACGACACCTCGGTGTACTCAGTGCGGGAAGCGATGGCCGGACAGGGTTCGGCGGCAATTCGCCCCCAAGGCGACGAGTCAGAATCTCTGCGGCAAAACGTGATTGACGAATTAGTGGGTTACTTAAAAGAGCGCAATCAACAAGACTGCGCCGATTACTTCGTGCTGCGCTTGCAAGACTTGCCGACTAATGAAATAGAGTCGCTTCTGGGCATAACTCCCCGCCAAAGAGACTATTTACAGCAGCGCTTCAAGTACCATTTGCTCAGGTTCGCCATGTCGCACCGCTGGGAACTCGTTCACCAGTGGCTGGAAGCAGACTTAGATCGCAATTTGGGTTTGCTGCCTTCTCAGTGGCAGGCGTTTGGCGAGCAAATTGGCCCAGAGGGACAGCGTTTGCTAAAGTTGAAACAACAGGGTCTGTCAGAGTCAGCGATCGCCCAAACCCTGGGTAGCACGGTAGCCCAGGTACAGAAGCGGTGGTTTAAATTGCTGGAACTTGCGTGGGAATTGCGAAATCGTTCAGATTCCGGAGAAGGGGCATCTAGTGATGAATAACGAAACGAACAGGGATGCAGAGGCTTTCGATCGCCATTTTTTAGACTGGATATTGCAGGCGCCGATCGCGAATGCCTCTAGCGAAGATGAGGAAAACCTCAATCCATCCCCTCGCTCACAAGAGTGGGGCGACACAGAAGACAATTCCGGGGTGGAATACTGGGAATGGGACGAACCAGACCCGCTGGACTATCAAGTGGGGGCGCACAGCAATGCACCCGCACAACCGCTGACAATTGGAGAAATACCGACCGTGCAAGACCGTTTTCAGACCTTGTTAAAAGAAAGGCTTAGAGCCGAAATTGAATCTAACCCGCCGCTGTTCCCCTGGGAAACAGAATTCAAAAGCTACGACCACGATTACCCAGACGATGTAGCCCCGCAATGGGTTCCCCCCCTACACCTCTGGACTCCCCAACTACAAAATATCAGGTGGGGCCGCCTGCCAATTCCGATCGCCCAAGGGGTTTTTGCTCAACTGCTAGAACCTTGTCAGGAATTGGTAATGTCGTCGCTGCGGCAAGGATCGAAGTTAGTTCGCGCTGTAGATGGCTTATTTCCGGGCCAGTCTCAGGAACTCAACGAGTTAGCTGGTTTAGTGCTCCGAGGTTCTTTGCGGGGACTTCTAGATTTAGAAGATTTCCCGAATTACGAAGCAGCGAGTACCGATCAACAAATGGTGCTGTCGCTGTTGGCAGCCAAGGAAATCATTGAGTCTCTAACTCTCGATTGTCCTGTAAATCAGCCACCGGTTTCGCGGGAGTGGCTGACTGGTTTGGGTGCGCTGACTCTGGAGGCTCAATATCTGTCGAACCGCAACAGAGAACAGCCAATGCCGTGTTTAAGAGTTGAGTGCCAATTTCCGGGGGCAGGAAGTTTGGAACTCAAGGGAGGAGATGCCGAAGCAACTGCACATCGTCCGAATTCCGGGCATTTAAGTGTGGAGTTGTTTGACCCGCAACCTAACAAGACTTATGCTCTAGAAGTTCGATTCCAAAACTTCGATACCAGACCTTTGATGTTTGCTATTCGTCCAATTTGGACAGGACAAGATAGCAACTAGAAAGGTATAATTAGAGTAAAGAATTTAGCTTTTTACTCTGTGGTTTGACCTCACACAAAACAGATGCAATCCCTCGAGTTCGGTCGTAGAAAGCAAAAAAAAATTAGATATTAGTTCAAGCCCTCAGATTCATCTGTGGAGTAAATCTAAAATCTAATGACAGAGGAATAAGATTTGGAGATTAGTTAAAACCCAGATTAATCTGTGGATTCAATCTAAAATCCAAAATCTAAAATGGTTTGACCGAGAAATAAGGTTTAGATATTAGTTAAAACCCAGATTAATCTGTGGGTTCAATCTAAAATCTAAAATCTAAAATGGTTTGACCGAGAAATAAGGTTTAGATATTAGGTAAAATCCAGATTTATCTGTGGATTCAATCTAAAATCTAAAATCTAAAATCTAAAATAGTTGGATGGGTGCACATGACAACTGATAACCTGCGAAATATACCTGTGTTGGGTAAGCTGTGGGAGCAGATTGAGGCCATGCCTCCGCCGGTGATTGAGGATTCTTTGCTGCTGCGAATCCTAGTTCAGTTGTTGGTAATTGTGGGGATTGTAGCTACTGACGTTGCTGCTGAAGAAGCCCTGAACCTGTGGGCTGTGCCTGTTAGTATTGTGGGAGCAACTTGGAGTTGGTACCGCCGCCGCGATCGCAATGTAGCTGCTAAGTTCTGCATAGCTATTGGAATGCTGGTGGCGCTGTTCGCTTTTTTTAGCCGCTTGGTGGGAGAATTGAATGATACGCGGTTAGTTTTGGCGCAACTGTTAATCCAACTTCAAGTGCTGCACAGTTTCGATTTGCCCCGCCGCAAGGATTTGGGCTATTCGATGGTAATCGGGCTAATTTTGTTAGGGGTAGCAGCGACTCTCAGCCAAACCTTGACTTTTGCGCCGCTATTGTTGGTGTTTTTGGCTTTAGCGCTTCCGACTTTGGTTTTGGATTATCGATCGCGCTTGGGATTTTTGAAGCCAGAAGCCATTGGCGAAAAAGCACAAGGTAAAGGGAAAAATGATAGCCTGTCGCTATTTGCGGCTACTTTATCCCCAAAGTATTTTGCTTGGCTGCTACTGATAACTGTCGGGTTGGGGCTGACTATTTTTGCGTTTTTGCCACGCCTCCCTGGCTATCAGTTGCGGACTTTTCCGGTGAGTGCTCCTATTGAATATCAGGGGGAGTTTGACGAGCGCAGCATTCTGAATCCAGGGTATGTTAGAGGGGGAAATGAAAAAGGAACTGGCGGAGGAACGGGGAGAAACCCAGACTCTGGGCCAGGAGAGGTAGACTCTACTTTTTATTACGGTTTCAACCAGCGCATCAATCAAAATTTGCGGGGGGAAATGAAACCAGAAGTGGTGATGCGGGTGCGATCGCAGGCTGCGGGTTTTTGGCGGGTATTAGGCTTTGACAAATACACCGGTCAGGGTTGGGAAATTTCTCGCAACGAACAAGCTCAAAAGCTTACTCGGCCTAGGTGGTCTTATCAATTTTATCTGAATCCTTTTCCCAATGCGCCTCGGACTCAAGAGGTGATTCAAAGTTATACTATTGTCGCTCAGTTGCCGAATTTGATTCCAGCTTTAAACAAGCCGAAGGAGCTTTATTTTCCGAGTCCAGAGGTGGCGATTGATGCGGAGGGGGGTTTGCGAGCGCCTGCGGCATTGGGAGAGGGTGTGACTTATACGGTGATTTCTAATGTGCCTTTTCGCGATCGCTCTTTGTTAGGTAAAACTGGTACTGATTACCCGAAAAATATTCGCAAGTTTTATTTGGATGTACCCCCGGAAATTGCCCAAAAGGTGCGCGAAAAAACTGAAGAAATCTTGGCGGCAAGAACTAGAGTATCTCAGTCGGAAAGACCGATAGATTCTCCTTACGAAAAAGCTTTGTATTTGGCTCAATATTTAAAGCAAAATCCGAATTACAAAATTGAAAAAGCTTTGCCTTACTTAGAAGAAGGTGAAGATTTAGTCCAGGCTTTTCTGTTTGGCTACAAAAACACCCAGGGCGGCAAAAAAGTTACAGGGGGATATCCAGACCACTTTTCGACGGTACTGACAATTATGCTGAGATCGATCGGGATTCCGGCGCGACTGGCGGGCGGCTTCGATACGGGGGAATTTAACCCGTTTACTGGTTACTACGTTGTGAAAAATACCGACGCTTTTTTGATGACGGAGGTATATTTTCCCAATCACGGCTGGTTTGGTTTTAATCCGATTCCCGGTTATCCGCTGATTCCGGCTTCGGTGGAAGACAACCAGACTTTTAGTGCGCTGGAATCGTTTTGGAAGTGGATCGCGGGTTGGCTACCGACTCCTCTCAGAAGCGGGCTGGATTCAGTTATAGGTTTTCTAATTGGCTGGATAACTTTGATTGTGGGCTGGTTTCTGGGACAGTTTGCTAGGGGTTGGGTGGGGTTATTTACTGGTTTGATTGCTGCGATCGCCTTTGGCTTTATTGGCTGGTTAATTTGGCAACTGTGGCGCAAGTGGCGCCACCGCCGCTGGCTGGCGAAGTTGCCGCCGGTGGAGGGGGTTTATCAGGAAATGTTGAAGGATTTGGCGAGTAGGGGTTTTGCCAAGCAGAAAGCTCAAACGCCTTTGGAGTATGCTGAGGCTATGCGCGGTAATCATGCAACTGATGAAGCTGAGGTGATTGATGAAGTTTCGCAAGCTTACGTGCGCTGGAAGTATGGCGGCGAAGCGGGTAATTTGAACCAGTTGCGGCAGTTGGTGGAAAATTTGAGGCGATCGCACTTGAAGAAACTCAAAAAGTTAAGATAAAAATCGGCGAGGGAAATTGCTTCTCCACAAATAGGAGTTACGGAGAAAAACCCAAGAAACCGGGTTTTTCCGGTTTCTACGGCTGCATGGCGTCTTCTGGGCAAAAACCCGGTTTCTGGCCACCCGCGCATCATCTGATTGCGATCGCAAAATTTCACTCTTAATACAGCCTCACGCTTTCAATCATCGGTTTGATGAGCAACAATGAGGCGATCGATTTCTTGGTGGTGGCGATCGTAATAAGCTGTGGAGCATTTAAACCAGTAACGAGGCTAGTAGGGTGCGTCAGCTAGAACCCTTACGCTGAAACGGAAAACCTTAGATGCTGACGCACCTTACGCAAGCCCTTTAAATGCCGAACAGCTTAACGCCAAGCATTCTCTAGATCGCGATCGGAGTGTGGATTTATGTTAAGGGGAGATGAATGATTCGGTCTTGGTATTCGTTATCAAACGAACCATCAACAATCAAAATCAATTCCTCAATATTTTGCCCAATACTTAAATCCTGATTCAAAACGAAAATCCCTGGAATATGACAACCTTTAGCCAGATGATCTACCAAATGCACGGGCATTGACTTGCGATTATTTGTCACCAAAATAAAGCTATGCTCCTCACACCACACCAAAATCTCCGGATCGAGGGTGCTTTTTGGGGGTGTACCAATTTCACCCACTGCCCAAACTACTAAATCGGGGCGTTTCCGGCGAAGCTGTGTAGCATAAATGGGCGTAACATTCTCATCCATCAAATATTTAAGTGCCATTCCTCAAGCACCCTGGATCGCGGTTTGCCTTTCCCGTTCAGCTTTCAATTTTCGCAATCTTTCTGCTGCAGGATGGGGATTTGCTGCTTGCATTTTTCGCTGCTGATGCGACCACTCCAACCAATCTTGCAAATATCTACTTACTGATTCTTGATTTTGTAAATAATACAAAATAGTCGTATAAACTTCTGCTAAACTGAGAGAGGGATAGAGTTGCTGAATTTCTTCTGGGGTGCGTTCCCGATAAATATACTCATACAGTACCGTCTCAATCCCGATGCGATGTCCTTTAATACGAATATCATCCGGTGCTAAGAAATCAAAATACTCATTAAGTCCCATATCTAAACTTCCTGTTTTAGCCATCTACTATTCTACTCGTGATCGGGAATCCCTTGATTCGCCCGATCGGCATCATCAGAAGTTAAAACATCACAGTCAAGGGTACGCAAATGCTCGAACATTGCGATGATCGCACAGAGTGTTTGAATCGACCGCCTTACTCGCAAGAGTCAGCGAAACATGAGCAAAAAACGGGATTCTTGGTTCCATGAACCTCCAACCCTTGATTTATAAAGTATTAGATAGTATGCGGATAAAAGGACTTGAACCTTCACTCCTCTCGGAACCAGAACCTAAATCTGGCGCGTCTGCCAATTCCGCCATATCCGCATTTTGACATTTAAATACTATAGCACACAACAGAGCGATCGGTCAAGCGATTTTAGATTTTAGATTTTGGATTTTAGATTGAATACGGCGACCTACTGATAAATCCGCAGGCTGATGACCCCATAGCTCGATCGCCCAACATCGATTTTAGATTTTAGATTTTAGATTTTAGATTGAAGAAAGCGACCCACTGATAAATCCGCAGGCTGATGACCAAATTGCTCGATCGCTCAACATCGAGAAACCCGGTCATTTTGGGACACCGGGTTCAATCATGAGTTATCGCCACAGCAATTTTCCGTATTTTTCACTCGTCGCTTACTTTTGGCCCAGCGCCTTCCAGGTTGTGTCGTCCACCATGCCGCTAGCGGTCAAACCCTTATTCTCCTGAAAGCTCTTGACAGCCGTAGCAGTGCGAGCGCCAAAAATGCCGTCGATCGGGCCCGGATCGTAACCCTGCATTTCCAAACGCACCTGTAGCGTCTTCACCTTGGAACCGACAGCGCCTTTATTCAGAAGAGTTGGAGGATTGCCGGCAACAGCAGCATTGCTCAGAGTTGGAGCATTGCTCTGCACAGTTTCAGAAGCTGATGCCGGATCTGCTGCTAAAGCTGTCCAAGTTTCTTTATCCACAATGCCATCTGCGTTCAAACCCTTAGACTGCTGAAAAGCACGAACCGCCGATGTAGTGCGAGAGCCATAGGTACCGTCGATCGTCCCCACCTTGAAACTGTGCACCTGCAAGCGCTGCTGTATGGCTGCAACTTCTGGCCCGTCAGCACCCGCCGAGATAGTTTTTTCCTTTCTGACTGGCGCCTGCTCGCCCGCGTAAAAAGGCTTGTTAAACATATCTGCTTTGGACTTTCCCTCCGGCGATGCTGACGAACCCGGCTCGGCGGGAGCCGTAAAGTCTCTGCGGTACTCTTCCTGCACCAAGGGTTCGGAGTCAAAAGCAGCAATTGCCTTTCGGGTTAAGCCGGGAGCGAGCAGAGCAATCAAGCTGAAAATCGTAACAGTAGTCACACGCATAAATTTCATCCTGTTGGTAAGGTTTGACAAGGTTTCCCTGTTTTCATGTTTCTAAATCTAATTGTATTACCCGGACAGCTTTCTGAGACATATAGCAGAAGCAAGAAGGAAGAATGACTTTCGACTTCGCGATCGGGTAACAAGAAGTCCGAGGGAAGGGGTAATAGACCGCATTGGTTTAGGCCATTAAGAAAGTTCTAAGCGTCTGGCGCGGTTGCTATATCTGCCCCGGTCTCTAGAATTTCGGCAATGGGGAAACCACCATTCAGAAGTTGCGAGTTGGAAGTTACCTGTTAGAAGTAGGAGCCGGTTCGCACTATTCCTAATAAAGCCGATTGATTCCGAGATGTTTCGTTACCAAAGCCCATATTTTCGTATAAACCACATCTTTTAGCCTCAGTCTTATGGTACAAAGTCGGCAGTCATTCACAAATCTTGACAGGCGTATTTTGTACAAAGTTGATCTATGAAAGGCGAAGTTTTTTCCTTTAATCTCCCCGTAATATCAATTTCGGTTGTATCTGAGATGTTGCACCATTCTCAATTACTTGCTTAGGAACAGGCTTTTCGGCCTGTTCCACAATAAAATTCATCTCTTGTGGAACAGGCCGAAAAGCCTGTTTTTGAGAATAGTACAACATCTCAGTTGTATCGGAATTATTAAACCCCTCTTGACGCAGAGGATACAGAGAAAGGGAAGAGAGAGAGGAATAATTCCGATACCAACGGATTTGATATAAAAAGCAAAACTCGCGACTTATCGGTTAGCGTGTTCTGCCAATAAAGCCTTCGCTTTCGGCTTGTAAATGAGATAAAACAGCGATTCTATGTAACGGAGCATATCTTCGCGGTTTTCCTTGGACGAGTAGTTCCAGAAACCGTAAGTCCGCGCCAGCGTCAGCAGCTTGGTAGTGTGAATTTTCCAGGTATAGGTGCTGTAAACTCGGTCAATTCCTCGCGTTGAAATTTTATACCAATAGTTGGGATTGTGTTCGCATTTCGATAAAAAGTCGAGAATTTTTTGGGCAGTCTCCTGGTGGTTGGTCGGGTTGATATAAAACCCATTTACGCCATCTTGAATGATTTCCAGCGGGCCGCCAAACTGCGTCCCGAAAGTGGGAATCCCGGTAATCATTGCTTCGAGAATTGTCAAGCCGAAAGCTTCAAATAATGCTGGCTGAACAAATATACCTTGGGTGTCGGCGATTACCCGGTAGATTTCGCCGGACAGGCTTTTGGAAAGCCTCACTCCCAGCCAGCGAATTTTACCGTGAAGGTTGTATTGGTCGATAATTGCGTAGAGTTTTTTAATTTCTTCTGCTTCTTCGTAGTCTTCGGTTTCTTCGACCCGCAGTTTGCCAGCTACTAGAATTAAGTTGCATTTTTCTTGCAATTCCTGGCTTTTTCCGAACAATTCTGCTAAGCCGGTCAGGTTTTTAATGCGATCGAGCCGGGCCATCGAAAATAAAGGGCGCTTGTGCGGATCGTCGAGTTATCCAAAGACTTGTTCGGGGTCTTCTAGAGTAAACAGCAGTTCGCCCGGCCGATCGCGATCGCCTTGCACCCGGTCTTCTATCCGCGTGTAGGGAAAGTAGACACTTTCGTTGACTCCCGGCGGCACTACGTTGAATTTAGGGAAGATTGATAAAACTGTTCGGGCTTTTCCTATTTGGTGCAGTAGGCAACAAAAGTGTTAACTATATCGTTTCGCAGCAAATATTTGTTGCCCAAAGCGCGTCAATTGCTGGCAAACTGAGGCAAGTCGGATTTTTTGTCGCTGGCCATAACAGCCTGAAACAGTTCTGATATAGGTAGCCGCTTAATTTTATATCTTCTTTGAGATTCGCTCTAAGGGGGGGCGATACAAGTTAGTATCGCCTGTTTTTTTTAGGTAATTTAAAAGCCTGCAATTTTACATTGCTATCCCTCAAATGACATAAAATTCCCCGTATTTGTGGCGAATGTAGCGGATAAAGGGATCGATAGTTAAAGGTGAACCGGTAACGCGATCGATCAATTCGACAGCGGTGTATTTACGGCCGTGCTGGTAGATGTTTTGTTTTAGCCAGTTGTGGAGTACGCTAAAATTGCCCCGTTCTATTTCTACGGGAATTTCAGGATTGAGTTTTACTGCTGTTTCGTAGAATTGGGCGCTCATCAAGTTGCCGAGGGTGTAACCTTGGAACATTCCGCCGATCGTACCAACATACCAGTGAACATCTTGCATCGCGCCTTCGCTGTCTGTGGCGGGGACAACGCCGATGTCGGTTCTATAGCGTTCGTTCCAGGCTTCAGGGAGGTCTCGGACTGCTAGTTTTCCCTCTACCATTGCCAATTCTAGGTCAAAGCGGATGGCGACGTGGAGGTTGTAGGTTACTTCGTCGGCATCGGTGCGGATGAGCGATCGCGAGACTTTGTTAATGGCCCGGTAAAATGCGTCAGTGGATACGTGTCCCAACTGTCGCAAAAATATGCCTTGGAGTTGCGGGTAGAAACATTCCCAAAAACCGCGGCTGCGCCCGACCATATTTTCCCAAAGTCGCGATTGACTTTCGTGGACGCCGGAGGAAATGCCACCTGCCAGAAGGGTACCTTCAAATTCCGGGGAATTTCCGAGTTCGTAGAGGGCGTGTCCGGCTTCGTGGATGCTGCTGAACAAAGCTTGATCCAAGTGGTCTTCATAGACGCGGGTGGTAATTCGCACGTCGTCTATGGAGAAGTTGGTCATGAACGGGTGCAGGGTGGTGTCTTGCCGTCCCCGTTGGAAGTCGTACCCCATGCGTTCTACGACTTTACGAGTGAATTCTAGTTGCTGGGATTCTGGGAAGTCTTGGTGCAAGCAGGAGTCGTCGGCGGGAGGTTGCGAGGTGATGGCTTCGACTATCGGCACTAATTCTTGACGCAGTTTGGCGAAAAGCGGGCGCAACAGCGATACTTTCATGCCGTAGTCGCTACGATCGATCAAAGGATCGGCAATGTGTTCGTAGCCGGGAAAAAAATCGGCGTATTGCCTGCTTAATTCTAGGGTTTTTTCGAGATACGGCTCAACGGCTGCGAAGTTGTTGGCTGCCCTGGCCGCGGCCCAAGCTTCGTAGCAGTCGGCTTGGTGGCGGCAGAGTGCGGACATGAAGGTTGCGGGGACTCTGGAGGCGCGATCGTAGTCTCTGCGGGCGATGCGGATCAGGCTGGCTGCGGTGGAGTCGTAGGGCAGGGTTTGTTCGTAGAAACGCAAGTCTTCTAGGAGTTCACCTATTTTTGGATCTGTAAATTTTTCGTGGGATATTTGTTTGAGAGTAGCCAACTGGCGGCCTCTGGCATTTGCACCTTTGGCCGGCATATAAGTTGATTGATCCCAATGCAGCAGCGACGAGGCTGATTCGATGTCGTTAACTTCTCTGAGGTGGGCTGCCAGTTGAGCGAATTTTGCTTGAGTTTTGTCTAGGGTTTGCATGATGGGGGTTTATGGTGCTGTTTTGCCTACAAAGGTTGCAGTGCGGCATCCGTATCCATCAATCATAGCTACCCTGAAATCAAGCTAAAAACCGCACTTCTTCCCGTATTGTACGCAATTTAGAGTCATTTTTGCACAATTTCCGGTATTTATGCGGATTGAGTTCGATCGCCTTGGATAAGTTTTCGATCGCCAGCCGGATGCTGGTAGCTACAAGTTCGGGGCTGTTTGTGAGCTCGCCTGCTTCTTTTTCCATGGCGTAAATGCAAGCTTTTTGATAGTAAAGGTTTGGATCGTCGGGTGTGAGTGCGATGATTTTATCGTAGGAGGCGATCGCTTCGGCAAATCGTTGAATTTTTTTGAGGGCGATGGCGCGGTTGTACCAGGCTTCGGTGTTGTCTGGCTGCAACTCTACGGTTTTGTCCCAAGAGGCGACTGCTTCATCAAAGCGTTGTAAGTTGGCGAAGGCTAAGCCACGGTTGTAAAAGGTTTCGCTGTCGTTTGGGTGGAGTGCGATGGCTTTGTCCCAGGATGCGATCGCTGATTCAAATTGTCCCATTTGTGCGATCGCCCTGCCGCGTTTGTTCCAAGCTTCGGCGGAATTCGGCCGCAGTTGCAGGGTTTTGTCGTAGGAGGCGACGGCTTCCGGGTAGAGTTTTTCATCGGCTAGGGCTAAGCCGCGGTTGTACCAGGCTTGATGCAAGTCTGGTTTGAGTTCGATCGCTTTGTCGTAAGAAGTTATCGCGGCTGTATTTTGGTCTGATTTTCTCAGGGCAAATGCTTTGTTGTACCAAGCTTCGCAGTAGTCTGGTTTGATGGCTATAGCTTTCTCGTAGGAGGCTATCGCTTCTGATAATTTTTCTAAGCTGACGAGGGTGTTGCCGCGGTTCGTCCAAGCTTCGGGGTAGCTGGGGTTGAGTGCGATCGCCTTTTCGTAGGATGCGATCGCTTCTGAGAGTCTGTTGAGCTTCCGCAAAACGTTGGCTCGATTGTACCACGCTTGGGGATTGTTTGGTTTGATTTTTAGGGATTGGTTGTAGGCTGCGATCGCTTCTTCTAGCTGGCCCAATTTTTTGAGGGCTACGCCTTGGTTGTACCAGGCTTCATAAAATGTTGGTTCAAGTTCGATCGCTTCTTCCCAGGATTCGATCGCAGCTTGAAAGCGTCCCATTGCTTCTAGGGCGTTGCCGCGTTCGTACCAGGTTTGAGCCTTTTGGGTGTTGACTGCTATGGATTTTTCCCCTGAGTCGATCGGCTTTTCTATGCTGGCTAATTTTTGCAAGGGGTTTCACCTCATTATTTTCTGTCTAATTGATTCTTTTCTTTTTTATATGCGATCTTTTTCGCCTTTGAGTGCTTTCGATCGATCCTATTTGGTTATTTATGGCAATTTTACAGGAATTTGGGGACTTTTTCAATTTTTTTTATTATAATTCTAGAGCTGGGATTGGTAGGTATAGATTAATACTATTTTTTTGAGCTGACCGAAACCATCCAGGATACAAGGCCCCGAATTTATCCGTGGGGTCAATGCTAAAATCTAAAATCTAAAATCTAAAATCCAAAATCGATTGACTGCGTAGAAAATAGGAAAGGGCGATCGGGCTGACAGGATTACGTTAAAAGCACAAATAACCGCGATCGCCACAAACGACATTTTTCAAACAAACCGGGCTTCTGAGCATTTATTCGGGGTTAAATGCTATCTGGATCGATGTTCAATTCGCGCAATTTAGCTGCTAAACGTTGAGCAATTTGATTTGCTTGTTCGGCCCTTTGATCTGCTTGTTCGGCTCTTTGATTGGCTTGTTCGGCTCTTTGAGACTCTTGTTGTAGGCGCTGACGATCTAATAACCTCTCTTCTTCTAATTCCGCATAGGAAAGAAACTTTTCTCCATTAGGTCGATAAATTTCTAACCCATCTTCTACCAACTCAAATCGCACACCTAATCTCGGACTAATCCATCCCTCCATAGGCTCAATAACTTCTAAATTTCCCTCAATTCTTTGCCAACCTTCCAACTCATTTCTTTGTGGATCGTAAAGGTAATACTCCTCAACTCCATAACGCTGGTAAAATGAAAGTTTTTTATTCATTTTAGTATTGCTGTCGTTATGGGATCGAATCTCAAAAACGACTTGAGGGCCAATATTATCCTCTCGATATTGTATGTAGGAAAGGCGATCGCCCTTTGGCCTCCCAAATATCACCATCGTATCAGGTGCTTGAGAAATTTCCGGTTTCCCCTCAACTGGATACCACAGTAAATCGGCAGCAACAAAAATGTTTGGGTCATCTTTAAACAGCGATTCGCAACCTTCTTTGATTTTGACAATTAATTCGTATTGAATTGTGCTTTCTGCCATTGGTTGACCGTCGCTGGAAGGATAAATGATTTCTTGGGTTGTGACTTGCATAGTCGTTGTCTCCGAGAAGTATCTAAGTTTAATTGTACTATTTATTCAGATAACCAGGCGGTTGAAACCGCATCTACACAAACAATCTCCGCCTACGCGGACTAAGAAATAGTGTGTATTTGTGATGCTGTAGGGGCGGGTTCGCCAACAATTTCTGCCAATAACTAACAACCTCATAAACCCGCCCCCACCAAACGACAAATCTCTATCCTTGAATCAAGGTTTGAAATTGAGGGTGCGATCTAATGCTGTCAAAATCAGAGTCCGTTTTTGCCATTTCTCGCCAATTGTCAGGATTCAGATTGATGGCTTGCTGCAAATTATGAATTGCTTGGTCAATCTGACTGTGTAACGCATAGCAGCAAGCTTTATTATAAAATGCTGGGTGATAATCGGGTTTGAATTCTAAGGCTTTGTCGCAGGAGGCGATCGCTTCTTCCCATCTGCCTAAATTAGCTAGTGCAATGCCCCGATTGTTCCAGGCTTCGTGATAATCGGGTTTTAATTCTAAGGCTTTGTCGAAAGAGGCGATCGCAGCTTCAAGCCTGCCTAAATTACCCAATGCAATGCCCCGATTGT
>NZ_JAUBUY010000007.1:0-101874 GCF_036705565.1 Microcoleus sp. AT8-B5 | reverse complement strand
TCCAGGCTTCGTGATAATTTGGTTTGATTTCTAAGGCTTTGTCGTAGTCGGCTATCTCCTCTTCAAATCTGCCTAAACAACCCAGTGCAACGCCCCGATTGTTCCAGGCTTCGTGATAATCGGGTTTTAATTCTAAGGCTTTGTCGCAGGAGGCGATCGCATCTTCAATCCTGCCTAAATTATACAGTGCAATGCCCCGATTGTTCCAGGCTTCGTGATAATTTGGTTTGATTTCTAAGGCTTTGTCGTAGTCGGCTATCTCCTCTTCAAATCTGCCTAAATCATCCAGTGCAATGCCCCGATTGTACCAGGATTCGTGTTTATCTGGTTTGATTTCTAAGGCTTTGTCGTAGTCGGCTATCGCTTCTGACAATCTGCCTAAATTAACCAGTGCATTGCCCCGATTGTGCCAGGATTCGTGATAATTTGGTTTGATTTCTAAGGCTTTGTCGTAGTCGGCTATCGCTTCTGACAATCTGCCTAAATTAACCAGTGCATTGCCCCGATTGTTCCATGATTCGTGATAATCTGGTTTGATTTCTAAGGCTTTGTCGTAGGAGGCTATCGCCTCTGTATATTCTTGAGCAGATTCATACAATACACCTTGTAAAAAAAACAATTCGGCTTTTTGTTCTGGCGTTTGTCCCTCTAGATTAATCAAAATTTGAATCATCACCAATTCCTGTTTTTGTGGGAAATTTAAAGTTTGTTTGTTTTCTATATTCATCATTTATTCCTCTTCATCAAACTCTTATTTTTTCAAGTATAACCCTAGGGTGCATCAGGGATAAATCCTTGAGTAATTGGTTAAAAATTTCGGCCATGACGCACCTTAAAATCACTATTTTATCAGGTGCGTCGCTATAAGATTGTCGAAATTTAGTTAATAATTTTTCATGGCGACACACCCTACCACTAGGCTAATAATACCTGAGCCGCCGTCAGCACTAATTCTGGAAAAGTGGGCGAAACAATTTGTTCATTCTCTATAAACTGAGTGCGGTGATATTTGCCTTCAGCATCTAGCGAAAAAACAAATGCCGTCGGATTTTTCGGGTTTCCCAAATACTCTCTTTTGCCAATTGCTAAATAATCAATAATCCAGTATTCAGCAATCCCCAAGCGTTCATATTCATCTAGCTTGTCAACATAATCGTCTTCCCAATTAGTTGATACTACCTCCACTGCTAACTGAATCGGCGATTCGAGTGCGGTATAGGATTTGCGTTCATCGCGCCACAAAGTGCGATCGATAACACTGACATCAGGAACTCGTCCTTGTTCTATACCTTCTTTTGTGGTAGTTTTAATCGTGATGCCTCGCTTGACTACATTGTTGAGTTTCAGCCGATCGCACTCTCGATAAAACTGTCTGTCTGTAAATTCAGCCACGTCATCGGGATTTCTGGTAGTTGCCATTTTGACAATCTCTCCGTTCACCAATTCATAAATACCATCTTCCGGGCAAATAGCAATAAATTCGTTAAATTTTAATTTTTGTTTGGTGGTTGCAATCATTGTTTAAATAATCCCTAAAGTTGCAGCCATATCCTCCGGTTCTGCGTTACCAGGCTTTGCTTGGAAACGATTAGTTTCTTAGTCTCGCGTTGCGCGGACTTTGTTTGTGTAGTAGCGATTCCAAATTATTTTTTCATCACTTACGCACTACGACTAAAGAAACCGGGTTTTTTACCGAATCTGCGCGTTACAACGAAGTATTTTTGTAAAAAACCCGGTTTCTGCTCTCCCATGCGTAAGTCCTAAGAATGCTGCCGCACCCTATTTTTAAGCTTGATACTTTTTCAGAATAGCAACTTTTTCCGGGAAGATTTCGATCGCCATTTTGTCATCATAACGAGTCGCGAGCGATCGTCTCACCTCGCCCAAAAACAGCGGCTGCGACAGCCCAGGTTCAGGATGTACCACTGTACGAACCCGGATTGTCATGTAGTCTCTGCCACGCCCAGAGCGCCCTGGAGAGTACAAGTCCGCAGCCGCTTGCTGCATCGTTGCTTCTAATTCCGATTCCGTGATCGTAGGTGGCACAGTAACTACTGTTTGAGCGCCGCCAGTATCGTAAACTAAAGAATAGCGCACCGCACCCGGAATTTCTGTACGGGAAAACAGTCCCAAACCCAGACCAAATATACTCGCAGCAATCACACCCATAAAGCTTGTCACTCCTACCAATCGGAAGCGAAAACCCCATTTGAAGATAAATGCTATAACTGTTAGAATAGCTAAAGCTACTGTCAGAATTCCCGCCCATTCGGCGTAGATTAAAAGGTTAGAATTTACGCTCATTTGTCAATTTGGTAATTGGTCGTTTGGTCATTAGTCATATCGTTTCCCGTGGGATGGGCACGATCGAGTCAAAGTCAATAATTACACATTCCCCGACTCCCCACTCCCGACTCCCCACCCCCCATTATTCCGGTGCAACCGGAATTAATATCATGAGGCGTTTCGGGCCACAAGCAGATAAGTCATCATATCGCCTTTCCCCTTCACTGGAATCACGCCGCGCTCCTCAAAAACGTACTTACCCCGCAGGCGTTCGTAGGTAGCAACTGTCACCTGAATGCTGCCGGGGACGCCTTGAGATTCCATCCGGGAAGCTGTATTTACCGTATCTCCCCACAAATCGTAAGTAAATTTTTTAGTACCGATTACCCCAGCTTCCACGGGGCCTGTGTGGATGCCGATGCGGATGCTGAGCGGCTGACCTCCCTTGGTACGCATCTTAGTCATTGCTGCTTGAATTTCCAGGGCCATTTCCGCGATCGACTCGGCGTGGTCGTCGCTGGGCGTCGGCAAACCGCCAACCACCATATAAGCATCGCCGATCGTCTTAATTTTCTCAAGTCCGTAGCGCTCGGCCAACTCGTCAAAAGCTGAAAAAATCTCGTTGAGCAACTCCACCAATTGGGCCGGCGATAAATGAGCCGAAAGCTTAGTAAAACCGACCAAATCGGCAAACATCACTGTCACCTCAGCGAAACTGTCGGCGATCGTACTTTCCCCGTGTTTGAGGCGCTGCGCGATCGCCCTCGGTAAAATATTTAACAGCAAACGCTCGGACTTTTCCTTTTCCTGGGCCAACTCATGTAAATACGCCTGTTCCTTATCCCGCAGTCGCTTCTTTTCCAGACAAGCGCTAATCCGAGCCTTGAGCAATACCGGATTGAACGGTTTAGAAAGATAATCCTCCGCCCCCAACTCTATACACCGAACGATACTGTCGATATCGTCCACCGCCGAAATCATAATCACCGGGATGTAGCGCAACTTTTCGTCCGCCTTCAGACTTTCGAGCACCTGATAGCCGTTCATTTGCGGCATCATAATGTCTAGGAGAACCAAATCAAAAGGATGGTTTCGCAACATTTCCAGAGCTTGGAGACCATCTTCAGCAACAGTCACCACATGGCCTTGACGCTGAAGTCGGCGGGCCAGCAAATCGCGGTTTACCTCATTGTCGTCAACAACCAGCACGCTGCCCTCGTCACCTTTCATGTCAGGGCCTCTTTGAGAAGAGTTTCAATTTTACCCAAAAGTCGGGGAAACTCGACCGGTTTAGTGTCATAGTCATTGCAGCCTGCAGCAAGACACTTTTCACGATCGCCCGCCATTGCGTGAGCCGTCAGCGCAATCACCGGAATCCTGCTAGTTTCAGGAGCCGCCTTAATTTGCTGCGTTGCTTGCCACCCGTCTAGAACCGGCAGACTCATATCCATCAGAATCAAATCTGGTACTTTCGCGAGCGCCATCGACACCCCCTCAGCACCGTCAACAGCAATAAAGACCTCGTGTCCCTTGCGGGCCAGACGCCTGGAAAGCATATCCCTGTTCATTTCGTTATCTTCGACCAACAGGATTTTAGCCATTGGTGTTCTCCTTGCCTTTCGAGTCGTACCTGCGATCGAACCTGTCATTGACTATAGAGCGAACATCGCGCAACAAAGTATCGCAACTGTAGACTCCCTTTTGTAGCACCCGCTCGACGTAGCCGTTTAGCTGCTGGCTTTCGGTCGGTGTCAAATTTTTCCCCGTGATCACAACAATCGGTATAGGATCTCCCGAATGGGATTTACGAATTTCCCCGATCAACTCAAAACCATCCATTTCTGGCAACATCAAATCCAGTAATATCAGGTGCGGGCGAGCAACTTTTAGCCGATCGAGAGCAGCGCGTCCGCTATCAGCTTCCGTTACTGCCCAGCCTTGTGTTTCTAGTACGCATCGCAGTATTTCGCGCGTGGCAACGTCGTCTTCCACAATTAGAATCTGACAGGTCAAATTGTTACTTGCAACGCCGTCTTGGTCGCGTCGGTACTTGTTCAACAAGGCAGCCAGCCGTTTGCCGTCCACTGGTTTGGTGAGGTAGTCCGAGGCACCCAATGCAAAGCCGAGGCTTTTGTTGCCCACAAAGGATAGCAGGATTACGGGAATTTCGGCAAGGTCAGGATCTGCCTTCAGCGCTGAGAGTACCGCCCAGCCGTCCATTCCGGGCATAATCACATCCAGGGTAATGGCGTCTGGCCGTAGTTGCTTAGCCAGCCGGAGAGCTTGCTCGCCGCCGCCGGCGACTTCTACGTGCAGTCCTTGGCGACTGAGGGCGCGCTGGATTAAATCCCGCGAGATCGGGTCGTCGTCAACTACCAGCACCGTGCCGATAGCGGGGGCGTCGGGAGGGTTTGTGCTGTCGTGAACTTTGTTGGGGATTTCCGGATGTTTGATGGCTTTGGGCAAGAGCACGGTGAAAGTGGTGCCGGAGCCCAAGGTGCTGCTGACTTCTATGCTGCCGCCCATCATTTGACAGAAGCGCTGGCTGATTGCTAGTCCCAAACCGGTGCCGCCGTACTTGCGAGTAGTCGAGGCATCAGCTTGGGTGAAAGGTTGGAAAACTCGCTGCAATTGCTCTTTTGTCATGCCGATGCCGGTGTCGGCGACGCGGAAACTTAAAAATTCGGAGTTGGAAATTAAAATTTGGGAAGATTCCTCTTGATTTTTCATTTTTAATTGTTCATTTTTAATTCTTTCCACTCCGATCGCAATTCTCCCGTTTTGTGTGAACTTAGCAGCGTTGCTGAGCAAGTTAAGCAGCACTTGCCGCACTTTGGTCATGTCCGCGTGCATGGTGTCGAGGTTGTCTGGACAGTAAACTTCTAGGGTATTACCGTTTTTCTCGACCAGCGGCCTGGCCGTGGCAACAGCACTTTCAATTAAGCTATGAATGTCGAAGGTTTCTAAGTAGAGATCCATTCGGCCTGCTTCAATTTTAGAAATATCTAGGATGTCGTCAATCAGGGACAGCAGGTGTTTGCCGGCGCAGCAGATTTTTTCGAGGTCAGGGACGGATTCGCAACTGCCCAATTCTTCGGCTTCTTCTTGGAGCATTTCGCTGTAGCCGATTATGGCATTGAGGGGTGTGCGAAGTTCGTGGCTCATGTTGGCGAGAAATGTGCTTTTTGCCCGGTTGGCTGATTCTGCTGCTTCTAGGGCCAACTGCATGGCGGATTCTGCTTGTTTGCGATCGGTGATGTCTTGGACTGTGCCTTCGTAGTACAAAACCCTGCCGTTTTCGTCGCAGATGCTGCGCGCGTTTTCGGAAATCCAGATTGTGCTACCGTCTCGGCGGTATATTTGGGATTCAAATTTTGACACTTGGCCGCGCGCGCCCAATTGGGCCATAAACTCGGCGCGCCGATTGGGGTTCACGTAAAATTGATGGTTGATATCGGTGAGTTCGGCAAGCATTTGGGTACTGGATTCGTAGCCGTAAATTCGAGCTAGTGCGCTATTGCCGCTGAGGTAGTACCCGGAAGGCGTTGTCTGGAATATGCCTTCGACTGCGTTTTCAAAGATGCTGCGGTATTTTGTTTCGGATTGTCTCAAGGCTGCTTCTGCTCGCTTGCGCTCTAGGGCATTGGCGAGCATTTCTCCTACCATTTTTAGCTGTGTGGATATTGTGGATATTTCGGTTCCTCGACCTGCTGTTTGCTTTAAGCCCTCGAATCCGAGAAATCCTACTAGGTTTTTACTACAACTAATTAGGGGAATAATTATCAGCGATTGGATATTTTTTAGGTGTTTTTGTGATTCTAATTTATTGATGGAAGCGCCCATTGCAGGTATTGAGGCGGTTGCTGTTTCATTGACTGTTTGGGATGGGGAGTCTGTCTGGAATTGGGCTGGATTTTTACCGATAAAATAGGCAATTTCGGCGATTGCTGAGGGCGGGATTTCGCCAATTTCTGGAATATAGAGGCATTCGGCGCGATCGAGCTTTTCTGCAATCCAAGGGATTTGTGCGATGTCTATTGGTTTGTCGGTGCTGTTTTTGACTGCCGGAATGCTTTCGCCGCACCACTCGTAGGTTTTGTCGGCGCGGGTTTTGTCGAATGATAACAGGTAGATGTAACTGCGGTCAAACCCGCTCAAGGTGGCGATCGCTTCTAGGGTTTGATCGATGCCTTTGTCTATTTCTGATAAGGGCTGGCTGATGAAATGGGTTGACAAACGGGCAATCAATTGAGCGAATTCTCTTCGATACTGCAAAGATTGTTCTTCTTTTTTGAGTTCGGTAACGTCTCGAAAGATCCAGACTCTACCGACTGTTTTCGATCCGACTTTTGATGGCAACGAATTTAATTCAAAAATTTTTCCGTCTTTAAATTCTAATAATTCGCTGATTTGAGTATCTGAATCTGCCGACACTTTAATCGCGTTTTCGAGAAATATTTGCGGGTCTTGTAATTGTTCCCGGGCGTTGGGTAATCCTGTTTCGATCGTGTTTTTGACTGTGCCGAAGGTCGATCGGCTCAACTTTCCTTGGCTGGCGGACAAACCCCACATCTCTAGAAAATTCTGATTATAATTACATATATTGCCGTTTCTGTCAACCGCCAAAATTCCTGCATCTGTAGATTTTAGAACTGCTTGCAGTATCGAGAGCGATTGCTTGTGTTCTCTAATGTCAAAAATGTCAAAAAACACCAAGACTGATATTTCGCTGCCCTCAACGGCGGGATGGAAAAAATAGGAAACTGGTAAAATCTTGCCGTCGCGACACAAAAACTCGTCGTCCCAATTGTTGCAAGGTTGACCCGAAGCGATCGCCTGTTGTAAATCTAGTGTAGGTGCGATCGGCCTATCTTCACTCTTGCTTGCCGACTGTTTCGGAGCCGTCAAAACTTGGGATTTGTTGCCTTTGTTTTGCTTTCCGATGCGCTCTAGCAGGGAAACGCCTGCAAGTTCCGACTCTCGCCATCCCAGCAAGCGTTCTGCCTCTGGATTCACCGAGATTACACAGCCCTTTGCGTCAAGGATACACAATCCCGCTCCCCAACTGTTGACACTCGCCCGCAGTCGATCGAATTCTGAAGCTGTTGGAGAGTCTTGAGGGGACTGGGGGGAGTCTGTTAAATCCTTTAACGCCACTGTCTCGTTGTTCAAGCAATCCTGCTGCTGAAGTTCTTGCTGATTCTGAACTCCGTCATAGCTACAACTTACCTGCTCTAATAAAAGCTGCCACTGCTCAGCAGTGGGAGGAGGAGACTCGCCGACTAAACCGAGCTGTTCGAGTTGGCGCTGGAGGTGGGGGTGCATATTTTCTGGCACTTTGTAGGCAACTTTCTACAGTATATCTTTTTAATTAATAGTATATATACGTAGGTATACGGTTAGGGGAAAACTACGCGATCGAAGTCTATCACAGGTTTTCTTGAGAAGCCGAGGGATCATCTCTGCTCTCCAAAATCTTTCAAACTGCGCTAATTATATTTATATCCTAATGGCTTTATTGATTTGGCTATATGTGGAATTTTTTGATACGTGATAGCGAAATAATCAGCAAATTGCGGAGGCTAATAAAACCGACAACGCTCGAAAAGAAATGTCAATAAATTATTATTTGTCAGACTTTTCGGTTGAGATGGAAAGTTCGGTGAAAATAGCTGGCAGCCGAATAGTAAAGGTAGAACCTTTGTCCACCTCGCTGAATGCGGTAATGTCTCCGCCCATCATTTCGCAGAATTTCTTAGTAATCGTCAGCCCCAAACCAGTGCCGCCGTACTTTTTAGTAGTTGAGGAATCTGCTTGGGTGAAAGGCTCAAAGATTCTGGCTAACTGTTCGGGACTCATGCCAATGCCGGTATCTTTGACCGTAAAAATGATCCAATCTTGAGCGGAAGATAATAGAGACAAGCTATTTTCATTTTGGCCACCTCCTCTATACGCTCCAAGTGTTTTGCCTTTCTTTGCAGAGTCGGCAGGGGGTTCGACGGATCGGGTAACGGCAAAGGTAATCGCGCCGGAGCAAGTAAATTTCGCGGCATTGCTGAGGATGTTGAGCAGAGACTGCCGGAGTTTAGTCAAGTCGGTCTGCATTGAGCCAATATCATCGGGGCATTGTATTTCTACAATATTGCTATTTTTGTCTGCCATCGGCGCGATCGTGGCAACTACTTCCTCAACCAGAGTTGAAATGGTGAAGGTTTCGAGGTCGAAGTCGATGCGACCTGCTTCAATTTTGGTCAAGTCGAGAATATCTTTAATCAGCGCGAGTAGGTGCTGGCCGGCCGTGTTAATTCTCTGGAGGTCGTCGATGAACTCTTCGGCACCTAGGTCTCGGGCGTCTTCTTGCAGGATCTCGCTGTAGCCGATGATGGCGTTGAGGGGGGTTCTGAGTTCGTGACTCATGTTGGCGAGAAAAATGCTTTTGGATCTATTTGCAGCTTCGGCGGCTAATGCGGCGCGGCGGAATTCTTCGGAACGCAAGCGTTCGGTGATGTCGGTGGTCATGATTAAAACGCACTGAGTGCTGCCGAGGTGGATGAGTTCCACTGACAGCAGCCAGTCGCGCACTTCGCCGGCTTTGGTGCGAATTTTGATTTCTTGGTTGCTGATCGAATTTTGTGATTGCAAAATCTGGGCGAGCCGCCCCCCGTCTTCTGAATTGACAAATATTCCTAAGTCGCTGGGAGTGCGGCCGAGAAATTCGTGCCGCAGCCAGCCTAATGAGCGCAAAAAGCTTTCGTTGGCGTCGAGGAAGCATCCATCTGTGAGGGTGCAGATGCTGATCCCGACTGGGGAGGCGTGAAAGGCTTTGGAAAATCTTTCTTCTGAAGAACGCAGGGCGGCTTCGGCTTGCTTTCTGTCTGTGATGTCTTGGACGGTGCTGGTGATGTAGAGGGAGGTGACGGCGGCTTGTTCGTAGACGGTGCGGTTGCTACCGTCGGGGAGTATGAGCCTGTAGTCGATGCTGTAAGGCTGTTGCTGAAATAAAGCGGCTTCGATCGAGGTTCTGACTAATTCTCTGTCTTCCGGGTGCACGTATTCCAAGAAGGCTTCCAGGCTGGGTTCAAAAGTTCCGGGTTCCTGTCCCAGGATGCGGTAAATTTCCTCTGACCACCGCAATTGCTGGGCGTTGCGGTCTAAGTCCCAGTTGCCTAGCTGGGCGATGCGTTGGGCGTTAGCGAGGCTGGCTTCGCTGGCGCGCAGGGAGACTTCTGCTTGGTGGCGTTCGGCGACGGTGGCAGCTAAGACTAAGCCGGTGACGGCGATGACGGCGATGAAGGCTTGCAGGGATAACAGTGCTTGGGGGATACTGCTGGCGTGTTTGAGGAAGGGGCCGCTGCCTCGGGCGATACCCCAGATGGCGAAGCCGCAGAGGATGAAGTTGGAGAGGGCGGTGTAGCGCTGACCGAATCGAAAGGCAGCCCAAACTACTAGGGGAAATGGTAGGTATTCGAGGGGATAGCGGGCGTAGGCGGCGCGGGTGCGGGAGCAAAAGACGAGCCAGCCGACTGCTAGTAGCAGCAGCAGCCAAATCGCTCGTTCAGCTATCTGTTTGCGATGGGTGGGGACTTTGGGCAATTGTTGCCACGTCAGTAGCAGCGGGGCGACGAGCACAATTCCCATGGCGTCTCCGACCCACCAAGTCCCCCAAATCGTGCCAAAATCGCTCCAGCTAGATATACCACTCAGGCATACGAGGATGCTGCCGATGGTGGAGCTGATCAGGGTAGATCCCAAGGCTGCTAGTCCGACTATTCCTAAAACGTCTTTGAGCCGATCGAGCCCGGCGCTAAAGTTAAGGCCTTGGAGTAGATAAGTTCCCGTCCACGCTTGCAGGCTTCTGGCGCCTGCCGATATCAATGCCGTGGCGATGTTGGCCGACGGTACGCTCATGCTGAACAGGAAGCCTCCGATCGCGATTCCCGGCCACAGTTGCCGCCCAAACAGCAGCAGGGCGACTTGGGCAATTCCTGCTGCTGGCCACATCGGGTAAATTTCTGAACTGAGGGTGAGGGTGGAAATGGCGAATTGCGACGCCCAATAGTAGACCAGGGCGATCGCGCCTACTGCGAGGAAGTACCGCCAGGAATGTCCTTTGATTGCGTTAAGGAACTTTGTCTGCATGGTCGTTTGGGGAAAAGGTGGACGGTTGTTGGGGTCTCAGTATGTGGCACGGGACAGGCACAGGGTAGAGAAAATGTTTCTATTAGGTGATGGTAGGTCATGGGTGGTAGGTACTGGGAGAAGCTTTTGAGCTAACTTTTTGTGGTGCCGTTGAGGGAGCGGTTTTTTTGTTCGATCAAATCTGCCCATGAATTTCGGGAGTATCGCTTTTTTGTAAATATATCTCTAATGGCTAAGCAATTGGTTTGTAAATTTTGGTTTTTGTTAAAAATTTATTACCGAGCGACAGCGGGTGTCTTTTTGTGTCGGGCGATCGTAACTCAATGCACCCTAACATCTTGCACCCCGATCGATAATACCTAAAATACCTAAAATACCAATAACAGAGACGTAAAATCTCTGCTTTTAGGTATGTTTGGGTCAATAAACACGGTTTCTGATTAGAACAGCAGGCGGTAGTTATTTTCACTAGATTTTTAACCAATCAATCAAGGCTTCAAGTCTTGCGCTTGGATACAGTGAAAGCGGATATATTACAGCAAAAAAAAATTTTTTGTCTATTTCTCTTTGGCTGTTGCAATATCTAAGGTTAGTGTCAAACGCTCTTGAGATTCTTTAAGGGCGTCTTGGGGGTTGCGGCCGAGAAGGGTTGCCTCTATGGCGCGACCGAGGTTTTCTGATAGGCGGGAGTAACCTGATATAATGGGTCGCGCTCTAGCTGAGTTCATTTGTTCTAAAAATACTTGCAAAACAGGGTTTTTTTCCACAAAGCTTTGATAAGCTTGGCTCTGTCTCGATTTTAAGTTAATGGGTAAATAACCTGTTCCCAATGCCCATGCTGTTTGGAATTCTTCACCTATAACGTATTCTAAGAATACTAGGGCTGCTCGCTCTCGTTCTGGCGAGGTTTTCATTAAAAATAGGTTTTCACCCCCTACGACGGCTGCGGGGCGTTTGAGGATGGGTAAAGGCATTGCTCCGTAGTCGATCGCGCTTTGCTGCAACTGTGCTAGCGTCCACGGCCCGGTGATTTGCATGGCGACTTTCCCGGCGATGAAATTGTCGAGTTCGTAACCGCGTTCGGGTGCTGACAATATTGCTGAACCTTCTTTTAACAAGTCGCTCCACAATTCTAAGGCGGCGTGAGAACCGGGATTATCTATTTGGGGTACAGGATTTTGAGGTATTTCGCCTTTGAGTTCGCCCCCTGCACTGAACATGAATGGCAGCCAGGTAAATACTGTCCATTCTCCTTTGCCTAGGGGGAGCACTATGCCGTGTTGGTCTGTGCGGCCGTCTCCGTTGGTGTCTCGCGTGAGCGATCGGGCTGTTTGCTTTAATTGCGCCCAATTCTGGGGCACTTTTTTGATTCCTGCTGCTGCAAATAAGCTGGGACGGTAAAATATGGCGACGTTGTTTGTGCCTAGGGGAACTGACCAAATGTGTCCGCCGAGTTCCATTGACTCGAAGAGTGCCGGGTAGATTTCGGCTTTCCGGGGCGATTTGTCGATCCAGTTTTCTAACGGCACAATTGCGTTTAGTTCTGCTAGTTTTCCGGCACTTGTAGGACTATTCCACAGCAAATCCGGCGGTGCATTTCCAACTATTGCTGTTAGAATTTTTGGCAGTTGTTGGTCGGGCTGACCGATGTAAATTGGTTTGATCTGGATGTTGGGATGTGTTTTGTTGAATTTGTCTGTGAGGGCTTGAAATACGTCGCGATTGGGGGGGGGATTGATGCCGTGCCACAGTGTGAGTTCGATCGGTTCGCCGTTTTTCGATGCGGGGGTTGTGCGGTTTTGACAGCCGCTTAATATTAGCAAATTTAAGGTAATTAAAATGCAGATCGCTAGTTTTAGTGGTCTTTTAATTGCTTTGGATAATTTGGAGAATATCATTTTTTATTTAGATTCAGGGAAGCAGACTTTTTTAACTGCAGATGAACGGGGATGGACGCGGATAGTTAGAGGTTGGTAAAACGAGCTAAATCTCGAAAATCTGCTGGTAGCTGATTTCTCTCTCCATCGGAGGTGTTTTGAAACAAAACAGTGAAAGCTCCTGCTCCTAGTCTATCTTGCGGCCACATCCGATAGCAAGGAATTTCTGTCAGGTGCGATCGATATTTTTCTAAATGAGGAACAGTGACTGGCCCCAATTCGGGGAATTTGCTTAACTGCCCTTCGCTGACTTGTTCATTTTATGCAGTTGAATAAGTGCAGCTCATGTATGCAAGATAACTTTGGGGCTCTACAATTTTAGCAGAATTGGCTAAAATTATTTTTTGGCGATTGGCATTGCTGTTGATGGTGACATTACAGCGGATTCCAGGTTTATAAAGTACACCCCAGAAACCGGGTTTCTTCTGGATTTCTCGCCAGAAACCGGTTTTATTCAAGAAACCCGGTTTCTCTGTACTTCACTGGAAAGTGCTGTATGAAAGCAGCCGGGTGCTTGTCTCTTTTTGCTAAGAGTGATTTACCAATACAAGGAGCATCTACTATTACTAAATTAGCCGTTTGTGGTATTTTTTCGGCAAGTATTTTTGAATCGACGTTGGCGGCGGCTGATGGTTGAATTTGGCAGCGTCTTAAATTAGAGATCGACATTCCCATGCGTTTGCCTATGGCTTCGTTGCACAACAGCAATTCTGGGTTTAATGTTTTCCAGGCAAATATACTTTTTCCTCCGGGGGCGGCGCACATATCTAATATTACTTTGATTGGCTGCGGTATTGTTAATAAGATAGAGGCGGCGAAGATTGAGAAAAAGTCGAGACAGTAGTAATGTTCTGCTTGATGTAAGGAATGTTTTCCCGGCTGGGATTCTAAGGCTAGTCTATCTACAAATTGGGGTTGCCAAGAAACTGGAATTTCGAGATTAAATGGGTTTTATGTTGGTTGTGGTTGCAGCCACAAAATAGCAGAATTAAAAGCTTGGGGATTAGTGACGGCGTGAATAAAGTTTTCTTGTTCGGCGGTGTAGGCAAATAAGCTGCGGCTGAGTTTTAGCAGAAAATTCGACAATTATTTTCCTGTTCTAGTAGATATGCTAAAATTGAAATTAGCAGTAAAAAATGTAGATTATATGAAAATTTTTACTAAAACAGTTCTAGTTAACTTGGGAAGCATAGATGCAAATGTTGTTGCGTATATAAAACTCATTGGTTTTGAGCGATCGAGTTGGGCTGCACCTGAGTATCAATCGAGATTTTTTTTGCCGATCGCACAACTCGGAACAATTATAGAAGTGTATAATCTAGAAGCAAACTATTATTGTTTTAGCCGATCGATAAATATTACACGAGTCCGGTGAGTGAAAATACTCATAAACTCGCTTGTATCATAGCTGCTACGCGCTGAATAGTCTGTATAATATACTATGGTTTTTTGCCATTACCTAATTGACGACTAATGAGTAATGACTGAGGACTACTTACTAATAACGAAGAATCTATGAAAATTGTTTTTTTTGGCACTCCCGACTTTGCTGTCCCTACTTTATCCAGTTTGTTAAGCCACCCAGAATTTGAGGTTGTGGGTGTAGTGACTCAGCCGGACAAACGCCGGGGAAGAGGCAATCAATTGATGCCTTCACCTGTAAAAGATGTGGCTTTAAATCACAGTCTCCCGGTTTTGCAGCCGCAACGAATCAAGAAAGATGCTGAAACCATTGCCAAATTGCGAGAAGCGCAGGCGGATGTGTTTGTGGTGGTAGCTTACGGCCAGATTCTTTCTCAAGAAATACTCGATATTCCTAATTTGGCTTGCGTTAATGTTCACGGTTCAATTTTGCCGAAGTATCGCGGTGCGGCGCCGATTCAGCGCTGTCTTTTTGACGGGGAAAAGACAACAGGAATTACTACTATGCTGATGGATGCTGGGATGGATACTGGGGCGATGCTGTTGAAGGCTTTTGCTGGGATTTCGCTGTTGGATAATGCTGATTCTTTGGCGGATAGGTTGGCGGAAGTTGGGGCGGATTTGTTGATAGAAACGTTGGTGAAATTGAG
The DNA here is from genome assembly GCF_036705565.1 of Microcoleus sp. AT8-B5. NCBI lineage: Bacteria > Bacillati > Cyanobacteriota > Cyanophyceae > Oscillatoriales > Microcoleaceae > Microcoleus > Microcoleus sp. AT8-B5. The sequence goes on along the minus strand of NZ_JAUBUY010000007.1, from coordinate 87,440 downwards.
GGACGACAAAATTGAAGCTGTTGTTCAAGATGATGCTGAGGCGACTTATGCGCCGATGATTAAGAGTGCCGATTATGTGCTGGATTGGTCGAAAAGTGCGATCGCCCTTCACAATCAAGTTAGGGGCTTTTTCCCGGATTGCACGACGACTTTTCGCGGCAATTCTCTGAAGGTGATAGCTACTGTGCCCGTCGGGCCGGAATATTGGCTGCAAATGCCAGCAGATTTGAGAGTTTTGGAACGCGAATGGCCTGTTTTAGCCCAGTTGTCGGGCGCAAATGGGGAAGTTGTGAAGGTTGTGAAGGGCTTGGGGGCGATCGTCCAAACCGGTGATGGTTTATTATTGTTGCGGGAGGTGCAGTTAGCGGGGAAAAAGGTGCAGTCGGGAGTGGATTTTGCCAACGGAACTCGGTTGGTTGTAGGGGAAGTTTTTGGGATGGTTGAAGTTAAGGAATGAGAATTAAATAACTTCCACAAGTTTGTGGGATGGGCGTCCCGCCCGTCCAAAAAAGACGGGCGGGACGCCCATCCCACAATAACAATTAAAATTGTAAGTTCTTTAATTCGCGATCCTAAGTAAATGAGTGGTAGGGAGAAACCGGGTTTCTGCGAATCATTTGGGTTGAGTAGGAAAAATATAGGAAAAAACCCGGTTTCTGAGATTGTGTGGTAGGGAAAATTTACATACCCGATCTTACCTAAAATTCTACCTAAAATTCAACTAAAACTTCCTCCGTACCACCCAACAAACCCTGCGCCGCCTCTAACATACTCTCCGCAACATCTTTCAAATCTTCGCGACTTGCCAGATAAGTTTTCAAAGCTTCTAAGGGTTCTATACTATTATTAGCATTCAATTCTGGTAAACGCGGCCTTGCTAACTGACTGACTAATTCCGGCTGGATTGTATAGCTGTGCGCTTCGCCCAGAAGTGCGTGCAATTCAGCGTTGTCGATTAAATCTAATTGTTCGGATCGCAATTGGTAAATTAATCTCACAACCGCATCTTGTATCTCTTTCTTGCTAATAGCTTTAACTAACTCGGCTTGCGGATTTTCCGATTCGGAAACATTCACTTTAATCGTCTGAAACACCCGCACTGGCAAAGCGCAAAATTCCCACTCTGCTTTCCCCCGTTCCAAATTAACTAACACAAAACCTTTATCTTCTTTCTCTTCGCTAAAGTCAACTCGTTCGATACTTCCGGGATAAATTACGGGCGGATTGTTGTCAGCGTTGAGATTTTGGTGTTTGTGTACGTGGCCGAGAGCAACGTAATCAAAACAAGGACGAGTTAGCATGGAAACGGGAATGTTAAAACCTTTGCCAACTGCTAAAAAACGTTCGGCGCCCAGACTTGCTTTATCTGCCATTAAGTGCGCTAAAAGTACGGTTGGTATGTCGGGGTTGAGGCGGCGGATTTCGCCTTCCATTGCGATCGTCAGTTTTTCGGTTAATAATTGGTTAACATCGCCCATAGACAGGCTTTCAGTCTCGGAACGTGTCATTAAGGTCGATCGAGTCAACCAAGGCAATGTTACCACCTGTACGGGCCCGCTGCGGGTTTGAATCAGGTGAGTGTCCAGGCGATCGCCTACAATAAACTTAGGTATCCCCAAAGTCCGGTAAATTCCCAAACTCGCGCCGCCTTGTCCCTGAGAATGTTGGTCGTGATTTCCTACTAGCAAAACCGTCGGAATTTGCGCGTCCACCAAGCGGCTGAATTGGCGGGCAAAAGCCTCTTTTACAAACGGTGGAGGCGTCGAATCCGGGAAAGCATCGCCGCCGAATATGACTAAATCTACGGGTTCAGAAATTGCTCTGTCCATACATTTACTCAGCGTCGCCGCAAAGTCTTCCAGCCGCGTATTTAAACCGGTTTCTGGATTAATCCGCCCGTGGGAAAAGCCGCTGCCCATGTGGATATCTGAAAGGTGTAAGATTTTAATCATTGTTTTTTCTATTTGTTAGCTATCGTTTTGGTTCGGAGTGAGGACTGATATCATGTCCGGTCGAGCGAGATCGATTTTTGTAGGGGCGGGTTCACCAACAATACCTGCCAATAATTGACAATCTCCAAAACCCGCCCCGACCGAGATATTATGGTTAATCGATCGGACATCATATGAAGTCATCAGAATCAGGACTTGCATTCCTCACTACGAACCTAAGAAAGGTTTTTTTCATACATCACAATATGATGCCTGGGACTTTTTGATAAATTTCGCTAATTGCACAACTAAAATCCGCACTAACAAATTCTACTCTATCTCCTTGTCGGTAAATCTGAGAAACCCAGTTCCCCTCAGCATTGAGTCTAAAACATTCAATTTTGATTTCGGATTGAGTGATTAACACGTATTCTTGCAAACTCGGAGAAGTTTGGTAATCGACAAATTTATCCCCCCTGTCAAAAGCTGCTGTTGAGGGCGACAATACCTCAACTACTAAAGATGGATATAAAATGAAATCTTCAGTAGTTGAGGTATCCCTTTCGTCGCAAGTCACCGCTACATCAGGATAGTAATAGCAATTTGCCTCTTCCAGTCGGACTTTTATATCTGATGATAAAACTAAGCAGTCAGTGTTATCTAAGTGATTTCCCAGTCGCCTTACTAAGTTGCTAGCAATAATAATGTGAGGCTTTTTTGCCCCCGTCATTGCATAAACGTGTCCGCGTCTGTATTCGTGTTTGATGGGGCTTACTCGCTCGCCTTCTAGGTACTCTTCTGGGGAGATGTAAAAATTATTTTTGCTAACAAACATTGATGTTTCCTCCAACCTTTTTATTTACCACTATTGGTTAATAATCGCACACCAGGCTGGGAAACGTCACTGCAGTTTCCCTACAAATTTAACAAAACTCCAGAAATCGGGCGTGCCACAGTTTGCCGCTTTCCGTCAAACCCTGCGATCGCACTTTAATTTTGACATTTTTGGGGTTAGCCTCGTAGAGTCGGGCAATTTCCTGCATTTCCTCCGCGCTAAACCCGGTTCCCACGGTTCCTACTGGGACTAATTTGCCATCAATTTCTTGCGCTACTTTGACGGCGCTAAACGGCCGCCCCGCAACTTTTGTCGCCGTCAAACCCACAATAAATAAATCGTGTTCTTGACAGTATTTAGTCCTCACCATCGGATATTTCTTAACATCTTTGCCGCCGACATACTGGCAGTTGTGCAACACCCAAACTTCGCCTTCTCTATTTTCAGATTCCTGCTGATTTGCCAGGACGAGTTTTTCGGCGGTGGTGCGAAATGTCGGTACAACTTCAAAGGCTGGGGATATATTTGCCAGAATTTCGCCAACTTCAACTCCCGCTGCAATTCGTTCGGATTCTGCCACGGTAGTTAAATCATTGCCTTTGAAAAACAAACTTTTAAAAATGGCATAAATTGCGCTGGGCTGGATTGTGGGAAAACCGCTTTCAATATTAACTGTAGCAGCTTGCGCGCCGGTGCGGTGTTCGCTGCCGGTACAGCTTTTGTAATACAGTTCGCCGTCTAAAATAAAGGTGCCAATTTTAGCGGCTGTGTCGATTAATGCCTGTTCAATTTCAATCGATGCTTGTTGCCGCAGGTTAGTCGATCGCGATTGGTAGTATGCTTTATCTGGCGTCGCGATGACCACTACTCGATTGCCGTCGCGCTTTGGCTGTCCCCAATAATCGGGATTTTCGATGTAATAAGAACGTTCGCTCGGCGCGTCCACCGGCTGCATGGTGACAATCCTTCCCGGCTGCAAATGCGGTGGCAATTCGGGAACTACGGGGTCATTAACAGTCTCTATTCTGGCAGCGGTAGTTGATTTTGCAGCAGGAGCAAGATTGGTGGTAGATTTGTTTGGAGTATTGAGGGCGATCGGCTTTTCTCCTGTTTCCAATTCAAACGCTCTTTTCCAAAAGCCGATCGCCATTTCCGGGTATCCTTCCGACTCCGCGCACAGTGCAAAACCAATAACTTTTGCCGTACCGATGCCGCGCCCGTAATCAGCTAAATACTGCACTGCCCCCGCTTCTCCCATCAAGTGCAATTCTCGCTGAACAATGCGATTGTTCCAGCGTTCTCGAATGTCGCCGCTAATTTTTTTGGCTGCTTTTCGCTTGGCTTCTGCGTATTCGGTGCAGTCCATACTGCCTCCTTTATGTAGGGCTATTTCTATACTATACTAAAGCTTGATTTATTAGTCAATCGTAATTGGAAAATTAGTTGGTGTGAATAAATTTAACTTTTTCATTGGTGAACTAGATTTATTTTTTTACCGCAGAGGCGCAGAGGGCACAGAGGAAGAGCAGAAAGAGAGTAATCTAAACTCTCTAATCCCCAATCTAAAATTGATATTAGGTAGCCCCAAAAAATGCTACTGTAGGCAAGAGCGAAACGATGATAATCATCCCTCCCTAATCTAAAATCTAAAATCTAAAATCTAAAATCTAAAATTGTATGATTATCCCCTGGCACCTGTTATCACTTGGAAAAATTTAGGCGTGTACCTTTGTAAAAGACTACCCGCAGCCAGCGTTAGTAAAGTGGAAATTGTCAATATCAACAAATAGTGTATCATGACAGTTATCGAATTTGGCGTTTTTGACAATTTCTCAAAAACTTCCTTCAAAACTGTTACCGTCGGTTCGTGAGAAGCATAAACAAAAAATGCCAAACCCGAAAGATTTAAACACACCTTTTGCAGCTTCCCACCTACCAAATCGGCAGCGCACCAAATCGCCATCGTACCTACTACTCTGGTGCAGCATTCAAACAGGTGTTGGAAAGTTTCTATTTCGGATGTTTTCATTATTGCCAGCACAACAGCCATCGCTAAGTATATGCTTACGATCAAACTTTTTCGTCGATTGATCCAAGTTAAATCCAATTTTTGAACAGCAATCAGACATCCCAAATAAAAGAACAGTGGCCCCAACCACTGGATTTTAATAAAACCAAGTTGTAATTTCAGCAACCAAGGCGCGGCAAACAAAGCCAAACCTAGATAGGGTATCTTTCTAGCTACCAGTAAAAATACCGGAGATAGAATCACCATCGCGATTAAGTCCCGGACATACCAGAAATGAAATGCGATCGGATAACCGTTTCTGTACCCCGTCAAACAATCTATAAAATTGGCGAAGCTGTAGTCTTCAATGTATTTTTTGTAATGACCTTGAATAATAGAAGTTGTTGCCGGTATGTTCAAGACAATTAAGACCATTGCCAATAAAGCTAAGTTCCAAAATAAATAGGGAACCAGGAGAGTCCAAAACCGAGACTTGAGCTTTTCTTGGTAAGAATTTAGCGATAAGTTAAAACTTTTGAAAAAAAGAAATCCTGAAATAACAAACAAAAAAGAAACGCAGGAACCACCCCAAGTGCTCGCAATAAAAGTCTGGAAAAAATTGTCAGCATATCCCACAGAATTTATAGACGAGTGAATAGTAACAATCCCAATAATTAGGGGGAGACGTAATAATTTAATTTTCCCAGAAATTTCAGGCGTAATTTGCATTTTTTACTGACCGAGTGTATGGATAGATCGACCTGTATTTACATTGAGATGGCAAATTACCGTAATCGGTTTGCCGTCAATGCTAAGATAACATCGGATCGCGCATTGCGACCAATAAAGCCGTGAGTTGTGTCTTACTCGCGTTGAGTTAGCCCAATGGCGATCGCAGGTTTGATAATTTAAGATCGAGTTTAATTGTACTCTTATGATGCGATTGATTTTGTACACCAAACCCGGATGCCACTTGTGCGAAGGGTTGCAAGAAAAACTCGAACAGATTGAAAGCCTGAAGTTTCAACTCGAAGTCCGAGATATTACCGAACGCGATGACTGGTTTCAAGCTTATCAGTACGAAGTTCCAGTTTTGTTTAAAGCGCAGCCCCAACCAACAAATTCTGCTGGCGAGGCTGCATTCTCCCCTGAAGAACTTTTACCCCGTCCTTCTCCCCGCTGTAGTGTCGCCCAATTGGAGCAAATGTTACAGAAATATTTGCAAATCGATCTGTCACAATAATACAATTTACCCAAAAACTCAGGTTTTAATCCTGACTTCGGGGTGCTCGGTGTGCAGCTTACTCTAGGGCGAGAGCTTTTACACCGCGCACCAAAAAAACTTAGGCTTTGCACCGCCCACAGCAAAAACCTGTAGAGAGTGGCTCAAACAATGTGTTCCGCCAGTCATATTCAAGACATCCAAGTGAGGAGTTTTTCAGATGAAATTGAGAGAATTATTAGCAGCAGTTCCCAGCATTTCCTTTGACGCCCAACATCCCGCCCTCGATGTCGAAGTCAAGGGTTTATCCACTAATTCCCACGCTTGTCAGGCGGGCGATTTGTTTTTGGGAATGCCGGGAACTCGGGTAGATGGCGGAGATTTTTGGCAAAGTGCGATCGACTCTGGTGCAGTTGCCGCCATAATTTCCACCCAAGCAGCCGAGAAAACACCTTCCAAAGGCGGGGGTAGTTGCGTCATCGCAGCAGCGGATATGGCTCAAGTTTGCGGTCAAATAGCCACTGCTTTTTACGGCAATCCAGCTAGCAAATTAAAACTTGTCGGCGTTACGGGCACTAACGGCAAAACTACAACCACTCATTTAATCGAATTTTTGCTCAATGAAATGCAGTTGCCGACGGCGATTTTTGGCACGCTTTACACTCGCTGGCCGGGCTTCCAACAAACTGCACTTTACACCACACCTTTTGCAGTTGACCTGCAAAAGCAATTAGCAGAAGCTGTAGTCGCCGGATGCAAACACGGCGTGATGGAAGTCAGTTCCCACGCCCTAGCGCAGCAGCGAGTTTTGGGGTGTAGTTTTGAAGTTGCTGTCTTTACAAATTTGACTCAAGACCATCTCGATTATCACCGCGATATGGAGGATTATTTTGAGGCTAAATCGCTTTTATTTGGTTCCGATTACCTCGCAAATCGCGCTGTGATTAATATTGACGATACCTACGGGCAGCGGATAGTTGAAACCCTCAAATCTGACCTAGTTTGGAGTTACAGCACTAGCGACAAAACTGCTGATTTGTATGCTTCAGATTTGCAGTATCAGCCTAATGGAGTTAAGGGAATGCTGCACACTCCGAAGGGTGAAACAGCTTTTTCTTTGCCTTTAGTCGGTCAGTTCAATTTATCAAATATGTTGGCTGCTGTTGGTGCTGTTTTAGAATTGGGTTTAGATTTGTCCGCCATTGTGGAGAAATTATCTCAGTTTTCGGGAGTTCCGGGACGGATGGAACGTGTGCAAATTAGCCCGGAACAAGATATTAGCGTTATTGTTGATTACGCGCACACTCCCGACAGTTTGGAGAACTTGTTGAAGGCGTCGCGGCCGTTTATTCCGGGTAAGATGATTTGCGTGTTTGGCTGCGGTGGCGATCGCGATCGCACTAAGCGCCCGATTATGGGTAAAATCGTTGCAGAATTAGCCGATTTAGCTGTTGTTACTTCCGACAATCCGCGCACGGAAAATCCCGATCGCATTTTGGAGGATGTTTTAGCAGGAATTCCCGCCGCAGTAAAGCCCGTCGTGATGTGCGATCGAGCCGCTGCAATTCGCACTGCTATTATGGACGCTCAACCGGGAGACGGTGTGCTGATTGCAGGAAAGGGACACGAAGATTATCAAATTTTGGGCACCGAAAAAGTCCATTTTGACGATCGAGAACAAGCGCGAGATGCCTTGAAAGCCAGAATGAATTAGGTTAAATGAATTCGGTTAACAGTTAACTGTTAACAGTTAACTGTTAGCTGTTCGTGGGCTGTGAAATTTGTTGTATTTTTAAGTATTGATAGGACGATAGAATCTGATTGGCACTAGATTATATCTGATTAATCCTGAGACTAAACAACTCAAACTCATTGACTGTTGTATTTCTGCACTGGGAGAAGGAACTGAGTTTGTCATTGAGATTTTAATTGACTAATGACTAATGACTAATAACTATTGCAGCGGCAAAAATACCGTCATCACCTCACCCTTTTGAGGGCGCTGGCGAATTACCAACTTCCCGCCAGCAGCCCGAAATAAATTCTTAGTCACGCTCAAATTTAAACTCAAACTTCCCGTCTCCGGCTGCACCATCAACAAAGGCCCGATCGATCGCAAAGGAGCATTCGCCGCTTCTGCAAAAGTCGATGCGCCATTACCTTCAGGTAAATGTTCCGATTCCAACTGCAACTTGACCCGATCGCCAGCTAATGTCACCTCCACCTGAATGCGACTCCCCGATGGCAAAGTTCGAGTAAAATTCTCAATTAAATTAGTTAAAACCTGATCCAGCATCGTCGGATCGCTGACTACCGCAGGCAACTTTTTCGGCACAATAACTTCCAAAGTGTGGTTTCGCACAGCAGCCTGTTTTTGCCAGCGCGGAATGCTATGAAGCAGCACTTCACCGAGGGACATTGCTGTTAGCTGGACGCAGGAATTTTTGGCTTGCGACATTTCCAATTCCACGGCGCGGAAAATTAAACCGAAGCGATCGATCTGAGCGGTACACTCAGCATCAATCATTTCCAAACGCTTGACTACCACCGGATCGAGTTTGGGACGTTTCAGCAGCAATCGGGTCAGCGTGCGAATGGTAGCCAAAGGTGTGCGGACTTCGTGGGCGATCGCCTGTAGCAATTCCACCTCTTTAGTAGCCAGAGGAATTGAAGATTTGCAGTTGATATCTGCAGCAGATAACTTGTGATGTCTATGGTTCAAACCCTCATCAATTCTTTCATCCTTGATCCTGCCTGCTTCATCTTTCCCAATTGGCAAATTATGCAACAGCAAGCGGCTGAACTGCATCACAGTTTGATACTTTGGCTCCACAGGCAAAAACTGCTGGAACAGCGCGTCTAATTTAGTAGAATTATTAGTTAATTTGCTAACTGGTAAATTGAAGCTACCGTCAGAATTGGCAAGCAAACATTCGCTTTCAGTCACCCTGCGCCGCAAAACTTCCCAAGCTTTGGCGACTACTTGCGGATCGAAAGAAAATAGAAAAGCCGGAATTCCCGCAGAATTTTCACCCAAAACCATCACCAGGCTAAAACTAGCAGTTAAAACCAAACAAAACTGCTCGTTGGCTAAGGGATCGCCACTTGCCAAAGCCAAAGCCGGGGCCGCCGCAGGCACTGATATTTGCACCTGGGCCGCCGGCAGTAAAGCTAAAGTTTGTCTGGCCCGAAAAGACCACAAAGCCGCATCGTTGTCGGGAATACTGGTAAAAATGCAATTGGCAAAGCCGTCGGCCAAAGCGGGGTCAGTCAAAACCGAAGACGGGCCGGACAACACCAATCCCTGACAGGAATTGGAGATTGTCGATCGACCATTTGCTCGATCGGCATCTGTTTTTTGTCCTGCTTTTTGCCGGTCGAGCATTTGATTCAAAGCTGCGATCGCCCCATACCATTCCTGTTCAGCTTTCAGCCGAGAAGCCCCACGGCTTGCAGGACACCGATGGCGGTTGTTTCCTCCCGCCAACTTAGCATCAAAGAGACTCAGGTCATTTTCTTGGCCTTCGGAGGCTAAAATTTCGCTTATTGTCGGTAAAAAGTAAGTATTCATAGTAGTTATAAACCCACCTTCGGAGGCATGAAGGGTGAAGTATTTATGTATAGGAAAGTTCAGGAGTTAGGAGTCAGTCGATTTTAGATTTTAGATTTTAGATTTTAGATTTACCCCACAGATGCAATCTGGGAGATTGAACTTTGGTCTAAAATTTTTATCTTTCCACGACAGGAGTACGTGGCACGGTATCCGTTTTTGGGCTGGGTCAAGCACCAGCACGATCGAAAAATCCCGCATAATTTCTTGCGCCTTCCTCCTAACTCACAGGATATCCACATTTGTCAACTAAGGATATTGGCAGAACCGTACCAATAAGTCGCAATCTCCGCGCTTGCGGCGGTATTTTGTACGATCGCCCTGACAACAGTGCAAAATGAAGTAAGTTAAACACCGTGCTTTCCTTATGCCCACCTCGATCGCCGACTCGAAAAATCTGCTGTCAGACTTAATGGCACGCTACCGCCACCAAGTCGATTATCTGGCAATTCGACTGGAAGAAGCCGAAGGCACCGACATCCTGCTGCGAGGCGAAAAAATTGAAACCCTCAGCGAAGGAGTCTCAATTGGCGGCCAAGTCAGAGCTTGCCACAAAGGTGGTTGGGGCTTTGCCAGTTTTAACAGACTTTCCACCCTCGCCGAAAGAATCGAAGAAGCCATCGCCGCGGCCAAACTGATCGGCGAAGAAGAAACGATCCTGGCGCCAGTTACGCCAGTACAAGACATTTGCTTGCTGCCGCTGACAGGAACAGACCCCCGTCTGGTTCCCCTAATTGACAAAAAGCAATTGTGCGATCGTTACGCGGCCATCCTCCGCAGCATTGACCCGCGCATCGCCACAATCTCCGTGCGCTACGGCGACAGCACCCAGCGGATCATCCTCGCCACCTCCGAAGGCACCATGCTCGAACAAGGTTGGGCAGACATGGAAATGCGCTTTGCCGCCACAGCCCGCAGCGGGGAAACCGTACAAACCGGCCGCGAAACCACCGGTTCCCGCAAAGCTTACGAAGACTTAACGGATCTCGATATTCAAGTTCGCAGCGCCGCCCAGAGAGCCGTAGATTCCCTAGCCTTACCCCCCGTCCAAGGCAACACCTACACCGTCGTCATCGACCCGATTTTGACCGGATTGTTTGTCCATGAAGCCTTCGGACACCTTTCCGAAGCCGACATGGCCTACGAAAATCCCGACATTTTGGAAATTATGACCCTCGGCCGCCAGTTCGGCCCAGAAAACTTGCAAATTTTCGACGGTGCATCGCCAGAGGGACACCGGGGCAGCTATTTCTACGACGACGAAGGCACTCCCGCGACTACTACTCAGTTAATTAAAGACGGCGCTTTAGTCGGGCGACTGCACTCGCGGGAAACGGCGGGCAAGTTGGGAGAAACGCCTACTGGCAATGCTCGCTGTTTGAATTATCATTATCCGCCGATCGTTCGCATGACGAATACTTGGATCGAACGGGGTGACACGCCAGTTGCTGACTTATTTTCTGGTATCAAAGAAGGAGTTTATGCGCGCAATTGGCAAGGCGGCATGACTAACGGCGAAATGTTTACTTTCAGTGCCGGCGAAGCTTGGATGATCCGCGACGGAAAATTAGACAATCCGGTGCGGGATGTTACTCTTTCGGGTAATGTTTTCAGCACTTTAGCCGATATTGAGGCGATCGGCGACGATTTCTACTGGGATGAATCCGGGGGCTGCGGCAAGGCAGGGCAAAGCGGTTTGCCCGTGGGCTGCGGCGGCCCGAGTTTGCGGATTCGCGATGTCGTTGTTGGTGGCGAAGCTGCGGAAGAAGATTAAATCTGCAAAAGTTTAAAAAAAAAGGTAAAGCGTAAGATTCCTACTCGCGCTTTACCTTTCTTTTTTTTTGAGTGCAACATTTCCCGCCCGTTGGTGGTGTCTGATATCTTGAGGACGCTTGGCCAAAAAATCGGAATAGCGAACAATTATGCCTTGACTCGTCAAATACTGCTGAAAAATCGGTTTTTTGCTACGCAGTACGTAAGTCCGCAATTAATGGCTCGAAATATTCAATTTTTCTCTTCTTATCCCAATTTTCTTTTCTCCCATTCTCCCCCTAATTCCCTGCAATTATCGCTTTTTTCGGCTTTATCTCCCGCTTCCTCGTTGTGGCGGCTTATTATCTGGCTCCTTATCGTAAAAGGTCTGAGAGTCGGCTATGGCGGTTAAAATTTCGGGAGCAGAGTTGTCTTGAGCAAAAAAGGTCGATCGAGTTTCTAAGCTTTGAGCATTAACTGCGCCAGCACTCAGTAACAGGCTTGACATCAGGATGGAAGAGTAAACGCGCATCATAAATTTTGGTGGGTGTATTTTCCCTTCTTGATACGCAGTCTGTACTCTGCTATCAGGATAAAAAAAATAATTGTGGTGAAATCATCAATTAGTAAGTGACGGCACCTGCAATTTTTTTGAATTTTGGTTAAAAGCGGATTAAATCCCTCATCTAGCTCGCTTTTTCGCTGGTAATTTCTAGTTCTCTGCTAGTTGCGGGCAACCAGCAGAATTCAAGACCATGTTCACAAAAAAAATGCTACTCTTCTATGCCCGTGTTCCCAGCCCTGGTAGTTATAAATCATTCCCCAATCTAAAATCTAAAATCTAAAATCTAAAATGGTATCGCCTCTGGAATCCTCTGGAAACAGTCTTCCAAGAAAGAAACAAAAAGCGCCAATTGTAAAGTTTTACTACTTTTATGATTAACTTGATAATTTATTGAGTTGAAGTGGCAACCGGGGATTACAGACACAACAAGAGAGTACCCAGGCGCGCCATCAGGACGTTATACTAATTCTCAAAACTCATGCAACAGTAGCGCTCCGGGTGCGTCGCCACCTGCCAATCCTAAAAAAGAGCGACAATCTCCAAGCGACGAACCTTACCTGAAGCGTGAGCGTAAACAAACCAAAAACTCATAATTGTTGCAAGAGTTGGGAGAATTGGTATTACATATAAATATCTTGGTGAATGAGATTCCTTAAAGGAGGCAATGCCTAATTTTCACATTAACTTCATAAATGGTTGCTCTTGTATTTTTAAATAAATTGTGCATCTTTGATTTTTTCGGATCTTTTCTGATCTGGCTTTGTGACAAGAGCGGTGACGCGCCATTCTCAAGGAGGAGTCGAAAGCGGTTGAGGGAAAAAAGCCCCTTCGCAAAATCGTGGATTCAATCTCAAATCTCACCTCTAAAATGGACTAACTGGCGCGCAGGGATTAAAAAAACATGGTTTTAAAACCGCTATCGCGGAGTCAATCTCACATCTCAAATCTCACAGCGACTGACTTGCACATCTACCTGCTGGAATAGCGAGTCGAGGGTTGACGAGTTGTCCAAAACAACATCAGCTTGTTGACACTTTTGAGCTAGCGGCAACTGGGCGTTAATGCGGGCATTAGCTCGATCGTAACTTAAGCCATCTCGCTGCATTAGTCGTTCTAACTGCACTTCGGGTGAACAGTACACTACCCAAATTTCGGTACACAAGTCAGTCATGTTAGCTTCAAACAGCAGCGGCACTACCAAAACCAAAGTCAACGTGTCAGCCTTGGCACAGAAACCGGATTTTTTTTCCACAATACTTCGTTCTAGCTTTTGGTGAAACAAGCCGGTTTCTTGAGTCTTTGTACCTAAATCCTGTGTGTCTTGGGATACCAAACTCGATGCAGCAATGTAGCTTTGAGTTTCCTCAACTAATCGGCGGCGCACGTAAGGGTGAATCTGTTGTTCCAACCACTGCCGCTCGTCTGCGTTACAAAAAATAATACTTCCCAACTCTGGCCGATTTAAATTGCCGTCCGGGAGCAAAATACCCGCGCCGTATCGTTTTACAATAGAGTCAAGTATTGGCGAACCGGGGTTCACAGCTTCGCGGGCAAAAATATCGGCATCTAAAATCGGAAATCCACAGGCATCGGCCAGATAATTAGATATAGCGGTTTTACCGGTGGCGATGCCCCCAGTTAAACCGATCAGACGGACAATTCGATCGCTCATAATTTTCAGGCGTTTAAACGGAACTGTGTTTCGACACTTACTGTCAGTCTTTGCTATGTTGGTGACACAATCAAATTTAGACTTAAATTTTAAGATTTGCGATCGAGAGTTCGCGTTAGGAAGTGTCAGCATTGGGTGCGATCGACTCTTTTTTACCTAAAATCTCAATTTTAAACTCGAATTAAGGTCTAGACCGAGGCAAACTTATGAATGCTCAACGTGCTGTGCGGTCGATTTTGGCAGCAATTCCCATTGCTGGATTTTTGATATTAGATTTTTTCCCCAACCTGGTTTTCCTCAAAGAAAACAGCAACGGATGGGTACTCGTGGCAATTTATCCCCAATCTCAAATTGCTGCGGCACAATCTATTACTCCAGCCCCAGACGGCACCGGAACCAATGTCACCGCCCCACGTACAGCGTCGCCTCCTCGCTACGACATTCAGGGCGGCACTACCTCCAGAGACGGAGCAAATTTGTTCCACAGTTTTACTCGGTTCAATCTGAATTCGGGCGAAACTGCCAATTTCATCTCCAACCCAAGCGTTAAAAATATCCTCGGCCGTGTTGTCGGGGGCGATGCTTCCTTAATTAATGGTCTAATTCAAGTTAGTGGCGGCAATTCTAATTTGTTGCTGATGAATCCCGCAGGCATTATCTTCGGAACAAATGCCCGACTCGACGTGTCCGGGTCTTTTTTGGCTACCACCGCTAGCGGTATCGGTTTTGACGACGGTTGGTTCAACGGTACTGGGGCGAACGACTTCGCGGCCCTCGTCGGAACGCCCAATGCTTTTGCTTTTGGCCCACAGCCGGGGAGTATTGTCAATGCCGGTAACTTGGCTGTCGGCACCGGGCAAAATTTGACTTTGCTGGGCGGTACGGTCATCAGTACAGGACAACTTTCAGCCCCAGGCGGTCAAATTACTGTGGCGGCTGTTCCGGGCGAAAATCTGGTGCGGTTGAGTCAAAACGGACTTTTGCTGAGTTTAGAAGTTTCTCCGGCAGCAGCAGTGTCGGGTTCGGAAGCTGTTCCCTTCTCTGGGCTGAGTTTACCTCGGCTGCTCTCTGGCCCCGGCGTGGCTCACGCTACGGGTATAACTACGAACGCTCAAGGTGAAGTGGTGCTCACAGGCGGCCAAACAGTGCCTGCAGGGGCTGGAAATGCTCTGGTAGGGGGTGCTGCAGACGTGTCTGCCAGGGGGGGCGTCGGAGGAAGCGTCAACGTGTTGGGTGACAAGGTAGGGCTATTGGGAGCGAAGATTGAGGCTTCGGGCCCGGACGGTGGCGGAACGGTGCGGATCGGGGGAGATTACCGAGGCGAGGGAACTGTGCCGACTGCCGGGATGACTTACGTGGATGGCAAAAGTTCGATCGCAGCCAACGCAACTGAATCAGGCAACGGCGGCAGAGTTGTTGTCTGGGCTGACAACACAACAGCATTTTTGGGCAGCATCAGCGCCAATGGCGTTTCTGCAACGGGAACCGCAGGTGTTGGGGGGTTTGTGGAAGTTTCGGGTAAGCAAAGATTGATTTTTAACGGTACTGTTGATACCTCTGGGACAAACGGTTTGGGGACTTTGCTGTTAGATCCTGAAAATATTTTCATTACAGATTCCCCAGAAGCTGCGGGCGATGCGGAAATAATTGCTAACAATAATATTTTGGCAACAGGAACGCTACCAGGACAGGAAAACAATTCTGAGCCTTCGCTGACAATTTCGGCTAGAGCTTTGGAAAGTATGTCGGCGACTGCAAATGTGGTTCTCGAAGCGCTCAATGATATTACAATTGCTGATTTGGCGGACAATCAGTTGAGCTTTCAAGCAACTACTGGTTCGGTAACATTTAGAGCAGATGCGGATGGCAATGGTGCGGGTGCTTTTTCGATGAATGCGGCCGATACAATTAGCACGGCTGGCGGTGCTATAACCATTTCGGGAAGTCAAATTACAGCGGGCAATTTGTCAAGTAACGGCGGAAATATTAGTTTGATTAGTCCGGGTTCGACTGTTGCCAACAAGATTTCTTCATCCAATCCCAGCACTGGCAGCAGCGGAAATATTTTGCTCGAAGGCCTGAATGTAACGGCGCAAAAACTTGATGCCAGCGGCCCGGAAGCGACGGGAAATGTCACTGTGACGGCTCGAAATGTTCTGGGAGTGAGCTCGATCGCAGGGGGTTCGGGAAACATTACTTTGACTGGTAATGAAATTAATTTTAAAGGTGACAAAAATTCAGTCAGCGGTACTGGCTTTTTGGTACTGCAACCTTGGAGTCCTGGTCAAAATATTGCGATCGGCGGTTCTGGAGATGTCGGTACTAATATTTATTTGAATCTGACCGCAAACGACCTCGGAAGTTTGGAAAATGGGTTTGCTGGAATTACGATCGGGCGCAGCAACGGTATCGGTTCAATTCTGATTGCTAACGATTTCACATTTTACGATCCGCTAATTATTCAATCGCCAGCGGGTTTGGGGACAATCACTACTACAAGTTCCCTGACAGGGGCAGACAAGGCCTCAATTACTCTCAAAGCTGACGGCAATATCAGAACCGGAAATATCACTACCAACAATCAGGAAATTCGCATCGTCAGCACCGCAGGCAATGTCACAACCGGTCAGCTACTTACTGGAACTGCCCGCACCATCAACACTTCTGTCAATCCTCCCGAAGATATAGGCAATTCGGCGGGAGATGTGAGTGTTACTGCACAGGGTACGGTGACTGCTGGGGCGATCGACACGAGGGGCGATCGCGCGGGGAATGTGACGCTAACGGGGCGCAATGGAGTCACTGCAGGGGCGATCGAAGCTGGCGGCTCGCAAACACCGGGAAATATTACTTTAACTGGCAACGAAATTGACTTGACGGGTGACAAAAATTCGATCGCCAGCAACGGCAATCTGGTGCTGCAACCTGCCGATCCCAGTCAAAATATTATAATTCAAGGTTCTGGCGATACAGAAGCTCTGAACTTGACTGCTGCTGAATTGAACACTTTTCGGAATGGGTTTGCTTCGATGACGATCGGGCGCGCTGACGGTAGCGGTGCGATCTCGATTGGTTCTCCAACGCCAAATTCAACGCCAAATTCCACGCCAGTGGCGGTGACATTTCAAGATCCGATGACGATTCGCTCGCCGTTGGATACCGGCGCGATCGTGGGAACGGGTGCGATCGTCGGTACTGATAACGCCACGATCTCTCTGATGGGCGGTACTGTAGCCGTCGGAGACGTTACCTCGATTGCGGGGATTAATATCACTAGCACCCAAGGCAATTTGACTGCTGGTACGGTTTCATCTCGCTCAACTTCCGGGGTGGCGGGCCCTATCAATATTCGCAGCGCCGGTGCGGTAGAAACCGGCAATATCGATGCTTTTGGTGCCAGAAGCGGGGGAGATATTTCGATTGCTGCGCCGGGCCGGATCGTTACAGGGGTGATTAACTCGAGTTCGCAATCGGGAAGTGCCGGTTCGAGCCAAATTACTGGCCAGAAAGATGTTGAAGTTGTTTCGATCAAAGCTCGCGGCAATACCGGCGGCGATGTGGCGATCGAGGCTGGGGGAGCATTTCGGCCACCGGGAACAGGAACGGCTGCTGAACCCGCCCAGGTCAGCATTTCTACAGAAGGGCTGGCTCAATCGGGTTCACAGACGCTGCTGCAAAGCTCTTGCCCGTCGGGAACCTGCACGGCGGCGACTGTTGGGACTGGAAACTCGAAGTCGAATACTGCCACTTCCTCAACTGCGATCGGGCCGCTGGCGATCGTGCCGACTCCGGCACCAACTACCACTGTGGAACTGCAAACTACAGAGAATTCTCAACAAATTGTGACTCAGGTGAGTCTCGGCCCCCCAGTGTCTGCGCCAAAGCTCAGTAACGCAAATGTCTCGCCAGAACCTGCTGTTGCGTCTGTTGAGGCGCAGTCTAACCAGACTGCTGCCGGCCCGGTAGTGCGATCGCCGTCGGTGTTAAAAGACAATTTGCCCGCGCCTGCGGTGACAGAAAACGCCAGCGTGGCAAAAACTCCACAGAAGCCGGGGAGTGCGGTAACGTCAGAAGGTATCGGGAATGTGAGGGTTCCTGAGATTTCTCGATCGAACTCGATCGCGCAAATAAATCCGATCGACGCAGTGCAGCAAAGGGATAGAACTCAGGGGCGGGACTTTGAACGTTACTTTGGGGGCACTGTGACTGAAAAGTCAGTCACACAGCAAAGTATTCGAGATACTCTCAGCAGTGTCAATCAATTGACTGGGGTTAAACCCGCCATCCTTTACGTATGGGCAAAAGACAAACATTTAGAACTTGTGTTGTTGTTGCCAGACGGCAAAAATGTTTTTAAAAGTGTGCCGGCAAGCCGCGAGACAGTGCTCAAAGTTGCTAAAGAATTTACTAATGCTATCAGAAGTCCCAGGAGATTGAATGCTGTTGATTACAAGCAACCTGCCGAGGAACTTTACCAGTGGTTAATTGCACCGCTGCAACCGGAATTGGAGGCTAACAAGATTGACACTTTGGTGTTTTCGATGGATGCCGGTTTGCGAACTTTGCCTTTAGCTGCTCTTTACGACGGCAAGCAGTTTTTGGTAGAAAAGTACAGTTTGGGGCTGATTCCGAGTTTGAGTTTAACTGATACTCGCTATGCCGATGTTAAGGGTTCTGAAGTTTTAGCGATGGGTGCGTCGAATTTTCCCGCCAAATACGATCAAAATCCTTTGCCTGCGGTGCCGTTGGAAATATCGACAATTGTGGGCAAGATTTGGCCTGGTTCGTCTTTTCTTAATGAAGCTTTTACTTTGGCAAATTTGAAGCAGAAGCGCAATCAATCGCAATACAAAATTATTCATTTAGCTACTCACGGCGATTTTCAGCCTGGGGGGGCCCAAAATTCTTACATTCAGTTTTGGGATACTAAGTTGCGGTTGAATCAGTTGGATCAGTTGAAGTTATCTAACCCGCAGGTGGAGTTATTGGTTTTGAGTGCGTGTACTACGGCGGTGGGAGACGAACAAGCTGAGTTGGGGTTTGCGGGGTTGGCGGTGCACGCGGGGGTAAAATCGGCTTTGGCGAGTTTGTGGTATGTCAGCGATGTCGGTACTTTGGGGCTGATGACTGAGTTTTACCAGCAGTTGCGTACAGCGCCGATTAAGGCTGAGGCTTTGCGGCAAGCGCAGTTGGCGATGTTGCGGGGTGAAGTGCGGTTGCAAGATGGTTATTTGGTACGATCGGGCAACAATCAAGCTCTGCCTTTGCCGTCGGAGTTGGCCGCCAGGGGCGATCGAAATTTGTCGCATCCTTATTATTGGGCCGCTTTTACAATGATCGGTTCGCCGTGGTAATTCTGAAGATAGAAGGAAGAAGGAAGAAGGAAGAAGGAAGAGGGAAGAAGGAAGATTAATGCCTAATTCCCTGCGCGGGCCAATTCCCAATTGCCAATAACTACTGACTAATCACTAATTGAGTCAGCCGTTTGAGGATGCGGAGCACGTCATAAAGTTCGTTGCCGGGGTTCCGGGTGAGATACCCCTTAGATGTGCTATATCGAGGTGATTCTCCGTTAACTAATTTGACAAAGATGAAACTGCCGCCTGTAGCAATCATGCCGTAACTAGGTTTGTCCGGGTTGGGATTTGCCAGCATATAAGCTAAAATTTGCGCCAATCCCGCTTCGATCGAAAACGAAACGAGTTTCGATTCTATTACCATCAGCCACAACTGCTCTTTTAAAACTAAAGTGTCGATGCTGCCTTTGATGATAACCCCTTCATCTTCTTCGGAAAATTCGACGGATTTTTCTGGTTTAATGTAGAAAGGATGCAGATAAAACTCGCCTGCAAATAACAGCGGAGAGACAATTGACAAACTAATGGTTTTTTCCAGCATCGGCGGATACTCTAACAAGTTGAAGTAACCCGCTTTCATCTGATCTAGCTGTCGTTTTTGAAAGTCGGTAATTTCTGGTAACTCATCTTGCCATTCTCGGAAAAATTGGTCGTCTGTGACAAGTTGAAGGTCAAAAACTGTTTTTAATTCTTCTAATGTGACATTTTTAGCTTGAATTGTTTGAACCATAATTCGAGCCAGTTAATTTTATGAGTAATTACAATTTTATCAATTTCCAGCTAATATTATGTCCCCTCGAAAGATTATAACAAAATTGGTTTGTAATGAGGACTGAGAGTCCTAATCCAAATCGCTCGGACTGGCATTCCTCCCTAAGAAATGGTAAAGGTTATTTTACAGAAGATGATATAAGTCAAAATTAAATTCTGCTAATTCCAAATTTTTTGCAAATTGAGAACAAATCCCGGCAAAACATTTTCCCCAGAAAGAATGAGAGGAGATTGTAAAACTTCCACATCTTGACCGGGGCGATAAATTTCAACTTCCCGTTTTTTGCGGTTAATTAGCCAACCCAAACGGCAGCCATTTTCCATATATTCTTGCATTTTTTCCTGACTTTTTTTCAAACTGTCGCTGGGCGAGACTAATTCAATGACAAAATCGGGACAAAGCGGGATGAATTTTTCTCTTTGTTCGGGCGTCAAAGCTGACCAGCGGGATTTTTCTACCCAGGAGACATCAGGAGATCGATCGGCTTTGTTGGGCAGAGTAAATCCTGTGGAGGAATCAAACACTTCGCCGAGTTCGGTTTGTTCGTTCCACACATCCAATTGTGTAGTCAATTTGACATTGCGTTTCCCTGTTTCTCCTCCGGTTGGCGGCATGGCGATTAATTCTCCGTTGGCGTTGCGTTCGAGTTTCAAGTCAGGGTTTTCTTCGCACAGTTGATAAAACTGTTCTGAAGTTAGTTTAATCAGGGAGTTGAGGTTTAAGGTGATAGCAGTCATGGTTATTTACCTGCTGTTTGTATGAACGTGATTAAGAATTAAAAATGAATAATCCCATTTTTAATTCTTAATTCTTAACTTGTAAGTCTACTGCAATTGCTTGATTCTGTTGAGCGCGTCTTGATAGGCGCTGGTTCTGCCGCCTTGCTTGTAAAGTTCTGCTGCTTTTTGGAAGTCGGCAATTGCTTTCGGTTGGTCTTTGTTGTCCAGGTAAGCTAAAGCTCGGTTGTAGTAAGCGTCGGCAAAACCGGGATTGGCTTCGATCGCCAGGGTGTATGCTTGAATAGCATTGGAACCGCGTGTGGGTTCGAGTTGGGCTAAGCCGGCGGTGATGAAAGTGCGGGCATTACCGATATTAAAATACAATTCAGGGGTATATTTGGGCTTGAAAGCGAGTGCTCTGTTGAAATCCGCGATCGCCTCCCAAGCATCTCCTTGATCTAACAGCGAAAGTCCTCGAAAATAATAGGCTTGGGCGTCTTGGGGATTGGCGGTGGATACCGGGCCGATCGTTGCGGGAGTATTGTCTACTTTCAACTCGGATTTGTTTATTCCCGCCGCCACTAGCTTGGCGATAAATGTATTGATGGGAACTGCTGCGTTAAATCCGGTTTTAATTGGGGCGACTTCGCCGGAACTGGTTTGAGCAAAACCGAATTCCCCTTGTCCGTGTAAACCGATGACTCGGCCTTCGGAGTCAAAAACTGGGCCGCCACTCATGCCACTCCAAGTTACGGCCTGATACCGCAAAGTGTAACCTTCCGGGCGGTTGCTGGGGCGGCTGGTAACGAGTCCGGGAGAGAGTTCGGGTTCTCGTTCAGCGCCGAAAAGTCCGCCGGTAGCGGGATAGCCGTAAACGAAGATTTGAGTGCCGATGACGGCTTGATCGGAATCTGCGATCGTCGCGACTGGATATTCTTCGGGGCTTTCAAATTTGACTACGGCTAAATCCGGGTCAGTTTCGGCGGTTTGCAAACGGGTGACGGAGGTTGCTTGATAGTTTTTGCCTTTAGACGTGCGAACGGTGTATTTCACGTCTGCTTTTTCTACGACGTGGTTGACTGTTAAAACTGTGTAAGTTTTGCCTGTTTTGGCAATAATTACCCCAGAACCGTCTCCGAGAGCACTGTTAATTTGTACTGTCAGCGGCCCGGCAATGCTGGCGACTTCTTGGGGGGTTTTGGCGATCGCGGGCTGACTGATGACTATGGTTAAGGCTGCGGTAGTTCCTGCTAGCAGGGTGGTTAAGGTGTCGTAACGAGAAAAATTTATATTCATGGCTATTGCTAATTAGTAGCTGGGTAGCGGGATTTGGTGGAGGAAGGGCGATCGGCGGTTGGTGCTATTTTCTGTTTAGTTTTATTACTGGCTTGACGCAAGGGATCTCGGCTTTGTTCTTTAGTGATAACTTTACTCGCTTTTTTGTTCCGCGATTCGCTATTTCACTGTAGGGCGCTTATCGGCGCATCTTACTTAATCTCAATGTAGCGCACTGCCAAACTTACTTATTAAACCTCAACAATACATGACTCCAACTCGGTGGTTAGTTCTTCCTTAGTCATCGTTCCCCGCGCGACTCGCATGACTAAATCATATACTTCATCGTCGGTCAAATTCAAAGCGCCACCATTCAAACGCAAAAAGGTATCTGTCACTGCAAAAGCCGATCGTTTATTGCCGTCAATAAAGGGATGATTCATCGCTATGTGATAGAGATAGGCGGCAGCTTGTTCGCTAATCGTTGAATGCAAAAATTGACCGCCAAAAGTTGCTTGCGGTTGAGCCAAAGCCGACTCTAACAAACCTTCATCTCTAACGCCGGGAGTGCCGCCAAACCTCTCTATCTGTCTGGCGTGGATACTTAAAACCATACTTTTGCTGACAAAATTAGGAGTTGGCAAGGCGACGGTAAACCTCCTTTCTTTCGTGTTCGGAATTTAGATATGCCTGCCATGCTTTGGCTTCTAGTTTTTGTTGTTCTTCTTCAGTCTTTAAGGAACGGACAAATTCAAGCACTTTCAGCAGCACGGGTTCTGGTACTTGGTCTAGTTCTTGAAGAAGTTGGTCTTTTGCGGTCATGTTTCTTTCCTCCTAATGATCGTACAACTATTTTACAACCTCGCTTGTGCCCATTGGACGATCGCCTCAGTCAATCCGTCTAAGGTATATTCTTTGGCTTCCACATCTAACTTACCCAATAAATTCTGACAGCTTTTGGAAGTTTCCGGCCCGATGGATGCGATGCAAACGTTTTCCAACCAATCCTTAGACAGGGATAATTCTGGGCTTTTTTCGAGGAGATTGCAAAAGTTATGCACGGTTTTGGAACTGGCAAAGGTTATGATATTTACGGCTTGGTTTTGGAGTGCGGATAGGGCGATCGGATCGATAGTTTCGGGACAGCAAGATTGGTAAGCTGGCACTTCTATTACTTGCGCTCCTTTGGCGGTGAATTCTTTAACTAAAACTTCTCTGCCGCCGCTTTCTACTCTCGGAAATAGGATTTTGCAGTTTGTAGGGGCGGTGCCCCCGTGCCCGCCCTGCCAGGGGAAGTTCTCGACTAGGGAATCGGCGACAAAGTTGGGGGGAATAAAGTCGGGTTGTAGAGAGTGCGATCGCAAACTTTCTGCTGTTTTTTTCCCGACAACTGCGATTTTAATACCAAACAAGCTGCGGGCGTCTTTGCCTTTTGCTTGTAATCTTTGAAAAAAGCAGTCTACAGCGTTGTGGGAAGTGAGAATTAACCAGTGAAAGCTTGACAATTGTGCGATCGCACTGTCTAATGGTTCCCAAGTGGACGGGGGCCCAATTACCAAGGCGGGCATTTCGATCGCGCGGGCTCCTTGTTGCTGGAGTCGATCGCTAAATTCAGCAGACTGAGAAACCGATCGCGTGACTAAAATGGTTTTTCCTGCTAGCGGCAATTGGCTGTTATTAATGGTGACTGGTGTATCGATCATATTTGTGCTTTCTGGCTGGATTAAATATTCGCGCAATCTAACTACTTCCCCAATTACGATTACGCAAGGCGACAGAGATTGACCTGCTGTTTGCTGTACAATGTTGAAGAGAGTGCCTAGCCAAATTTGCTGTTCGGGGCGGCCGCAATTTCGGATAATGGCGATCGGAGTTTCGGGCGATCGTCCGTGCTTTTGCAATTGCCAAATTATCTCGCTTAAATTGCGCCCTCCCATCAATATTACCAAAGTTTCTATCTGCACTAATGCTTCCCATTCCAAAGCATCCGGTTCGTGGGCGCTCATCACTGCAAAACAGCGACTCATTACCGGATCTGTGAGGGGAATTCCTGCTAGTAAAGGTGCGGCTAAGGCGGAGGATATTCCGGGTATTACTTCAAAGTCGCAGCCCGCTGTAATTAATGCTTGAATTTCCGAACTAGAACGACCAAAAATAAACGGATCGCCACTTTTTAAGCGGATCACTTGTTTTCCAAGTTGGCAATGTTCTACCAGCAAACGGTTAATTTCTTCCTGCTGGGTGGAAGGTTTGCCTCCGCGTTTCCCGACTTCGATTTTCCGACAAGTTACTGGGATTAATTCGAGTTGCGGGATGTCGATGAGGGCATCGTAGATTAAGACTTCGGCCTGGGATAGCAGTTTGTGCGATCGCACTGTCATCAAGTTACAATCTCCGGGCCCCGCACCGACTAGATAAACTTTCCCTTTATGGTTTTTCACAATTCCTCCTCGATCGTCTCGATAGTATAGTTTTATGAATATTGCGGTGCTGCGGCGCACCCTACCCTACTCTATAATTTAATCAGACTTTTCAAGCAGCCTGTAGGGGCGGGTTCACCCCTTCCCCTCAACGGTGCAAACAGGTTAAATAAACCCGCCCCACCCAACGAGATGCACCCGTTACTATTTATGCAGATTATCATCATCACGGCCGCCGATGCAAATTACTTTGAATTGGTGCAAGGTACTATTTTATCGGTGCGGGAAAAACCAGAGGGTGAAAATGTGGCGATCGGCTTTTTCGATCTCGGCTGCACTCCCGAACAGTTGCAGTGGCTAGAAAGGCAAGTAACTTTTATTAAAAAACCGGACTGGGATTTTGATTTTCCCGGTAGAAATGAATCTCCAGAACATTTAAAAGGACTATTAGTTAGACCTTGTTTGCGAAAATACTTTCCCAATTTTGATATATACCTTTGGATAGATGCAGATGCTTGGGTTCAAGACTGGAGAGCAATTAATTTGTTGGTTGAAGGAGCATCGCGCCGGGGGCTGGCAATTGTTCCCGAAGTTCACAGGGCAAGCTTGCAGCAGTACGGGCAACTTCCTCAGTTTTGGCCGTGGGTTTATCAACAATATGAAGCTAACTTTGGTGAAGAAATTGCTAATAAATTCTACACTTATCCGATATTAAATGCCGGAGTTTTCGCACTCCGACAAGATGCTTTGCACTGGGAAATCTGGGCAGAAAAAATCAATCAAGGATTGCAAAGATCCGGCTGTGTCATGACAGATCAATTTGCCCTCAACCTCGCTGTTTACAGTGGCGAATTGTTCAATCTCACTGAAATGCTCCCAGCTTGGTGCAATTGGATATTCAACGGTTTTCCGGTTTGGGACAAGCAGCGAGGCTGTTTTGTGGAGCCGTACTTGCCGCAGGAGGCGATCGGCATTTTGCATTTAGCTGGCCGCCAGCAGTTTGACCGAGTACAATTGATGGCAACTGACGGCGATATACTGGAAATTAGCGTCCGTTACCAACCTAAAAAACAGGAAGCAGTCCAAATATTTCAAAAACCCAAAATGACTTACCAACAACCGGAAATTAGCAAAAATAATTTATTACATCCAGGGGATTATGTCTCGCCAGGGTTCCAAATAATTATACCTGACTCCTATTTCCCCAATATGATTATTGCCGATCCAAATACGAGTAACTGGCCTTATTTGCGCCGGGAAGTTCCGCATAATTGGTATGCAGACAAGCGCTATCCATTTATCGGGTTTTTGAATCGCGACGAAGCACATATTCTTTACAATACTGCTTTGCAATTCAAGGGTAAAAAAGCATTAGAAATAGGTTGCTGGCTGGGTTGGTCTGCTTGTCACATAGCCCTCGCAGGAGTTGAGTTAGATGTCGTCGATCCGCTGTTAGAAAGAGAAGATATCAGACAAAGTGTAATCGATTCAATTCAAAGTGCTCTAAATGCGTCGGGCGTTCAAACATCAGTCGAGCTAATACCGGGCTATAGCCCCCAACGAGTAGAAGAATATTCCGCTCAATTCAACCGCAAATGGTCGTTAATTTTTATTGACGGAGAACACGGAGGTGATGGGCCGTTAAATGATGCCATTGCGTGTGAAAAATTGGCGGAGGAAGATGCAATAATTTTATTTCACGATTTAACCGCTCCCGATGTTGCTCAAGGTTTAGATTACTTGAAGCAAAGGGGATGGCAAACGGTAGTATATCAAACAATGCAAATTATGGGTGCTGCTTGGCGGGGCAATGTCGAGCCAGTAAAACATCAACCAGACCCCAAGATTTCCTGGCAGTTGCCAGCACATTTGCACGGCTACAATATTAGCAGTTTAGAGACAATTAATTCTCCAACAGGCAGCCAAACCCATCAAAACCAACAGTCATCTTATACAAGAGATTTTTACCAATTAATCGGAGAAGGAACTCGCACTTCTGCTAGAGAAATTATTCCCCTGCTGTTAGACTTGCTGCAACCGATTTTACCTAAAAGTGTAGTGGATGTGGGCTGCGGTACGGGAAGCTGGTTAGCTGCGTTTCAGAAGTTGGGAATTGCTGATTGTTTGGGAATAGATGGCGATTATGTCGATCGCACTATTTTACAAATTCCTTTAAATCAGTTTCAATCCGCCGATTTAAAGCAACCGCTGCAAATAAACAGAAAGTTTGACTTAGCAATTTCTCTGGAAGTTGCCGAACATTTGCCCGCTACCTGTGCCGAAAACTTTGTTAATTCTCTCACTCAACTAGCACCAGTGATTCTGTTTTCGGCTGCGATACCATTTCAAGGAGGCGTCGAACACGTTAACGAACAGTGGCCAGAATATTGGGTTTATTACTTTCAGAAAAAGGGCTATGCAGTCATTGATTGCTTGAGAAAAAAAATATGGAACAATGACAAAGTAGAGCCTTGGTACGCTCAGAATATCTTGATTTTTGTTAAACAAGAATACTTGCCGGGATATCCGAGGTTAGTAAATGAGTATCAAAATACCGAGCTGAATCAATTAGCGATCGTCCATCCCAAGATTTATTTTTACAGCTTGCAAGCTGCTAGAAATTCGGCACAGAATTTACAATCAGAAAGTGTCAAACAAGTTTCAGCATCGCCACAATTGGCAGATCGACCTTTAATATCTGTGATTATTCCCTGTTACAATCAAGCTCATTTTTTGTCGCAAGCAGTAACTAGCGTTATCAATCAAACTTACAAAAATTGGGAAATAATCATTGTTAATGATGGCAGCTTAGATACTACTAGCACAGCCGCCAAAAATTTGATAGCAACAAATCCCCAGCATCAAATTAGGCTAATAGAACAAGCTAATCAAGGGATATCAAGGGCTAGAAATACTGGCATATCGGCAGCAAACGGCGAATACATAATTCCCTTAGATGCCGATGATATTTTAGATCCCAATGCCTTGATTTGTCTTTTAGAAATATGTCTAAAATCCAAAGTACCTTGCATAGCATTTGGTTCTTATCAACTTTTTGGCGGCAATGAAAATCACACAATACCCAGTTATGATTTATATTCACCCAAAAATATCAAACAATCTAATATGATTTGCACGTCTTCATTGTATCACAAATCAGTTTGGAATTTGGTCAACGGTTACAAAGCAGAGATGAAAGAAGGTTATGAGGATTGGGAATTTTGGGTTAATTGTCACAAACATAGCATTCCTTTTTTTGGAACGAGAGAAATAGTTCTTAATTATCGTCAGGTTCATGGTTCTAGAAATGAAAAAGCTCAACAATATCATCACAAATTAGTAGCACAAATTGTTTGTTACAACCGGGAACTTTACGATATGGAAAGCGTGAATAATGCTGAAAAGCTATTGGAACTAATCGCAAGTTAATCTTGATATCATGTCCGGTGGATTACCCTGATTCCTGTAGGGGCGGGTTCACCAATAATATTTGCCAAAAACGGACAATCTCACAAACCCGCCCCGGCAATTGTATTATGGGCGATCGATCGGACATGATATGATTCTTTATTATTGAGTCCACAAAAACAAACTTTGTTTGTGGAGGATCGAATTCTATTCGCCGTAAAAAGATGATTGTTAAATCGAATTTGATATAACATCCAAAAAACGCTTAACCTGTTTTTCCCAAGTCCAATCCAGCATGAAATTAGCCGCTGCTAAACCGCGACTTTTAGCTTGTTGCCGATTAGTATAAACTTGCTCCAAAGCCTCGACAACTTCTGCCACATCAGACTCTCCCCAACCTTCTACACCGGAAAAAGGAGGAGTTAGTTTAACTCGTCCTTGACTCCATAAAGGATAGCAAATGTGGCTGTAAATCAAGTCTAAATGACCAGTATTTGCTGATAAAATAGTCGGAATTCCGCAGGCCATACTTTCCATCGCGACTAAATTAGTACCGCCTTCACAGCGGTTGGTGAAAACAGCGCAGTCGGCTTCTCGCAAAATTTGTCCGGTGAGGTGATTGGGAATTAAGCCTATGTCGATAAAAGAGTCAACGGGCAAACCGTTAGCCACTAACCATTGCGAAATTCCTAAACTTCCGTCCCGGTTGATATTGGGAAGTCCCGCAACGTTTCCAGTTTGTTCGATTCCTAGCATATACTGAGGCCAGAAGTTGTGCCATGTTGTTAGTAACAAAGCCTCTGGATGTTTGGCGCGAAATCGTTTGAAAGCGGCAATTACAATATCTTGACCTTTGCGATATTCCAGTTTGCCGCCGGAGAAAATGACGAAGCGATCGCCAAATAGATTAGATTTGGGTGCAGGATGGAAAATTGTGGGATCAATTCCTTGATGTACCATCGCCACATTAGTCAAGCCGCAGCTTCTCAAAACATCGGCATTCCAGTTGGAACCGGCGACAATCACGCTATATTTTTTGGCTGTTTCTAGTGCTTCTGCTGTGATTCGCGTGTCTTCAAAAAATATGACTCCTATTTGACAATCGCTGGTAATTTGATTGTCAACTCCAGAGGATGCTAAATTATTCCCTAAAGCGTAAAGTACGGGAAAATTACAACTGATTTGTTTGTCGGAATTGGTTGCTACTAATTCCTGAAAACTTTTGTGCTTTTCAATGACAGGTAACAACAGCGATTTATGCAGCGGATTCATCGATTCTGAGGTGATTGATGGCGGTGTTAAAAGTGCAACTTCCCAGGCAGGATTTTGCCGCAGTTGTAGTGTTAAATTCAGGGCGTAAATTCCCCAGCCGCTGGTGATGCCGATCGGCCAACTGATGCCCATTCCGGTAATTTGTGGGGGAGTTTCTGGGGGTTGAAGCCGAGGCGGAGCCTCTGAATATGCGTTACCAGGCAGAGCTTGGTAACGAGTAGATTGTAGGGGCGGTGCCTCCGTGCCCGCCCTCTCTAGCAAGGCTGCTTTTATACGATCGCACACTCCATCCCAATCACCGGCTTTTTGTTGCCTAAACAGACGCACAGTGGGATACCAAGGGCTATCTTCGCGTTCCAGCATCCAGCGCCAATCGGGCACAAAAGACAACAAAATCCAGACTGGTTTGCCCAAAGCACCAGCCAAATGCGCGACAGAAGTATCTACACAAATTACTAAATCGAGTTGCGAAATAATTGCTGCTGTGTCGGCAAAATCGACGCAATTTTCGCTCAAATCTTCAATTTTGTGTTGCTTTAATAAAGTAATATCGCCCCCTGACAAATCTTTCTGAAGACTGTAAAAATTCACTCCAGGAACATCTACAAACTTCACAAAATCGCTCAATTTACACGATCGCCGATGGTTGTTGCGGTGCAGCGGGCCGCCCGCCCACACGATACCTACTTTGAGTTTATTGTTCGGCTTTAAATAAATTTTAAAATCCTGTGGCGGTGCTAAATAAGGAATATTCGCCGGTATATTTTCCCAAGTAGTTCCCAGAATTCTGGGCAAACTTAGCAGCGGGGCTTGCACTTGAAAATCAATCAAATCGCTCGGCTTGACTCCAATTCGATCGACTCCGGCAATTCCTTCAAATAAACGCTTCAGCAAGACATGACAAGCCACAATAACTTTGCCGCCTTTTTGCTTAACTAAAGCTGCGTAGCGGATAAATTGTATCGTATCACCAAAACCTTGTTCAGGGTGCAATAAAATTGTTTTTCCCTGCAAATCAGAGCCGTCCCAAAGTGGTTTCTCAAAAGAGCGCGGATCCAATTGTTGAGTTTGCCAGCGCGATTCGTACTCCGCAAAACCACGCTCAAAATTTCCAGTTAAGAGCAAAGCTAAGGCTAGTCTCAAGCGCCAATTTGGCGAGTTGGGACGTAGTTGAATTGCTTTATTGTAGAAGTCGATCGCCTCTGCGACTTTTCCTTGTTCTTCGAGGGCGGAACCCAAATATAAGTTTGTTTCGCTCAGATTGGGATCGGTTTCTAGCGCTTGTTTGTAATGCGAAATTGCCTCGATTATTTGCCCGTTTTCCTGTTTGAGATAACCTAAACAACTGTGGGCTTCTGCGTGGCTGGGTGAGGCGGCAATTACTTGTTCATAACGAGCGGCTGCCTCTGCTTTTTTACCTTGTTTTTCTAAGGCCTTTGCTATGTAAAATTGTACCTGTGGCGGCGATAAGGCAAATCGAGGCGAAGCTTCGGTATCTCCGTTACCAGGCACAGCCTGGAAACGAGTAGATTGTAGGGGCGGTGCCCCCGTGCTCGCCCTCTCTAGCAAGGCTGTTTTTATGCTCTCTAGCAAGGCTGTTTTTACGCGATCGAATACTTCCTCCCAATCGCCCGGTGTTTGCTGCCGAAACAGCCGCGCTGTCGGATACCAAGGGCTATCTTCGCGTTCCAACATCCACCGCCAATCCGGCATAAAACACAGCAAAATCCATACGGGTTTACCCAAAGCACCGGCTAAGTGCGCGATCGCAGTATCCACGCAAATTACTAAATCTAGTTGCGATATCACCGCCGCAGTATCGGCAAAATCGTTCAAATTGTCGCTCAAATCTATCACGGGAATTTGAGTTAACAAAGTACGATTTTCAGGCGATAAGTCTTTCTGAAGACTGTAAAAACTTACACCGGGAACATCTAACAATTGCAGGAAATAGCTTAAATCGCTCGATCGCTGAAAATCCTTCAAATGTTCCGAACTTCCCGCCCACGCAATCCCAACTTTGAAATTGCCATCGGAATTTAGAGAAAATTGCCAATGCGGCGGCGCAGCTAAATAAGGAACATTTGCGGGTATATTTTCTAAATTTGTTCCCAGAATATGAGGCAAACTCATCAGCGGTGCTTGCACTTGGAAATCGGGCAATTCATCCATCCGAACCGCCACTTGTTCGATGCCAGGAATCTGCTTAAATAAACGCTTCAGTTCTTGATAGCAAGAAAGGATTACTTTGCCGCCTTTTCGCTGCACAATGGCTGCGTATCGCACAAATTGAATAGCATCGCCCAAACCTTGTTCGGATCGGAGCAAAATAGTTTGCCCATTCAAATCTGAACCATCCCAAACTGGTCGATTAAAATTCAACCGTGGCAATTTTTTCGCCTGTTCTGTTTGCCACCGCCACTCGTATTCTGCTAAACCGCGCGGCAAGTCCCCAGTTAACAGCAAAACTAAGCTTAAATTGAAGTGACTTTTAACACAATTTGCATCAAGTTCGAGAGCTTTACTGTAACACAAAATTGCTCGATTTACGTCTCCTAATTGTTCAACAGCACTGCCTAAATTAGTAAGAGCTTCTAGATAATTAGGGTTCAAAGATATGGCTCGTTCCAAGCTAGAAATTGCCTGTTCTATTTTTCCCGCCCCCAAGCGTAACGTTCCCAGGTGATAGTGTCCTGCAGGATTGTTAGGTTCTGCTTCAATTGCCCGCTCGTAAAGCCGTTGAGCCTCGTCTAGCTGAGATTGTGTTTGCATCGCCGCACCCAAATTTACCAGCGCCGGCACGTAATTGGAATTGACAGAAAGTGCTTGATGAAAACACGCGATCGCACTTGGCAACTCGCCCTGCTGCTGGAGTATCGCGCCGAGATTGTTGAGAGCTTTGACGTAAACCGGATTCAGGGCGATCGCCTTTTGAAAGCAAGATATAGCAGCCATTATATTGCCTTGATCTTGCAGCAAAATACCCAAGTTATTGTGAGATTGAGCGCAGTTAGGGTCAATTTCGCTCGCGCGCTGATAATAGGTGGCAGCTTCGGCTAAATCGCCTGTTTGGTGCAGCGTCACTGCCAAATTCGTGGCGGTCTCTATCGAATTTGGCTGCAAAACCAAAGCATTTTTAAAATAAGCGATCGCCTCGGCAAATCTTCCTTGCGCCTTGAGAATATTTCCCTGATTAAACTGTCTTTGATATAATTCAATATTGGTTAGACTTTCTCTGGGCGGTATAGCTGGTTTATGCTGGACAATTCTTTCTCTCAGCGCCAAAGCAGCTTGTTCTAAAACTCCTTCCCAATCTCCCGCTGTAGACTGGCGAAACAGCCGCGCCGTGGGATACCAAGGACTATCTTCGCGTTGCAACATCCACCGCCAATCCGGCACAAAACACAGCAAAATCCACACGGGTTTGCCCAAAGCACCAGCCAAGTGTGCCACACAAGTATCTACAGAAATCACTAAATCCAGAGCCGAGATTGCCGCCGCAGTATCCGCCAAGTCGTGCAAATAAGAGCTTAAATCTGTTACGGCTATTTGCTCTAACAAAGCGCGATCGTCTGCTGTCATTTCCTGTTGCAAGCTGTAAAAATCTGCTCCCGGAATATCTAACAGTTTTGTCAACAATTTTAGCGGTAACGATCGCACCTTATTTTGGGAATTTTTAGGATTTCCTGACCATACAATTCCCACTTTCAAATTAGTAGTTGGATTGAGAGTAAATTCCCAACCGGGCGGCGGAGCTAAATAAGAAACTTTGGCGGGTATAGTTTCTAAAGTTGTTCCCAGAAGATGAGGCAAACTCATGAGCTGCGCGCGCACTTGAAAATCCGGCGCATCCTCTGGATTAACTATTAACGCATCGATTCCAGAAACTTCTGCAAACAAGCGCTGCAAGTGCGGCAAACACCAAACAATTACCCTACCGCCTTTTTGTTTGACTAAATCTGCATAGCGGATAAACTGAATTGCATCGCCTAAACCCTGTTCCGGGCAAAGCAAAATAGTTTTTCCCTCCAAATTTTTACCATCCCAAACCGGCTGAATAAAGTTGTGGCGCCGGAACTGTTTTTCTTTAACTAGGAGTCGCCATTCGTACTCGCAAAAACCACGCTGAAAATCTCCCGCCAGCAGCAAAGCTAAACCTAAATTTAGGTGAGATTCGGGGCTAGCGACATTAAATTTAACTGCTTGGCTGTAGTAGGTGAGAGCATCCGCAAATTGTCCGCGATCGTGCAAAGCACTTCCCAAACTGGTGAGGGGATTGATATAACCGGGTTTGAGTACGATCGCCCGACGGTAACAATCGATCGCCTCTGCCATATTTCCCGCTTCCTCAAAAGCTTTGCCGAGATTGTTCAAAGCTTGTGGAAAGTCGGGTTTCAGCCTCAAAGCTTGCTGGTAGCAGGCGATCGCATCTTCAATTTTGCCCTGTTTGTGCAGGACAATTCCCAGATTGCCGTGAGCCTGTGCACTGGCTGGCGATGCCTGAATCGCTTGCTGGCAAACAGCTAAATCCTCATCCAACTTATCTGGGCTAGACAGTGAACTCAGATAAGCGAGATCAGTTTCTGCCCAATCCGGTTGCAGCGCCAGAGCTCGATCGTAGTATGCGATCGCATCGGAAATTTTGCCCTGTCGGATCGAGGCGTATGCTAAATGCTGCAAAGCCTCCACATCATTGGGAGCGATCGCGATCGCCTGTTCGTAATTCGCGATCGCCCGTTCGTAATTCGCGATCGCATCCTCCCCTTGTGCCTCCAAAGCAATTCCCAAATTCAAATAAGCCGCCGCGCAATTAGGATTGACTTGAATCGCTTGCTCGTAGCAGCTTATAGCCTCCGCCACATCCCCTTGCTCTTCCCGCAACAGGCCCAAATTAATCAGCGCTTCCGCGCAATTCGGGTTCAAAGAAAGCGCCCGCTGATATTCTGCGATCGCCTCTTCAGTCTCCCCTGCTTCCGCGAGCGCGCTGCCCAAATTGCTCGCAGTTTCCGCCAAATTACCGTCGATGAAGAGGGCTTGTCGGTAGTGCGCGATCGCCTCTGTTAGCTGGCCGGTATGCTGTTTAACAACGCCTAAATTGCTGTGCGCGGCTGCGTAATTAGGATCGATCGCGATCGCTCGCTCGTAACAAGAGATCGCACCGCCCCAATCGGCTTGCTGCTGCAAATCCACGCCCAACCGAAACTCTGCATCCGCCCCATCCGACGGGACAAATGCAGCAGCAACCGCGCCTAGAGCTTCCGCCACCCGATCGAAAACGTCCTCCCAGTCGCCCCGCTGATGCTGGCGAAACAGCCGCGCCGTCGGATACCAAGGACTATCTTCGCGCTGCAACAGCCACCGCCAATCCGGCGAAAACGCCAGCAAAATCCACACTGGTTTGCCCAAAGCCCCCGCCAAATGGGCGACAGCGGTATCGACGCTAATGACTAAATCCAGTTTGGCGATCGCAGCAGCAGTATCGGCCAAATCGCCAAAATGCGGGCTCAAATCTACGATCGACCTTTGATTCAACAGCGCGCGATCGGCCTCAGAAACCTCTTTCTGCAAGCTGTAAAAACTTACCCCCGAAACGTCCAAAAGCGGCAGAAACTGACTCAAACTGCACGAACGCTGCTTGTTTTTGCGGTGTTTTGGATTCCCCGCCCAGACAATCCCAACTTTCAAAGTGCGATCGGGCAAAAGTCCAAATTCAGCACCCGCTGGCGGAGATAAATAAGCAGTATTTGCCGGGATTGTTTGCAGATTTGTACCAAGAATATAGGGCAAACTCAACATCGGCGCTTGCACGTCAAATTCCGGCAGTGGCTCCCCTTTAACTATTAGCAAATCAATGCCCTCAACCGTTGCAAATAAACGGTGCAATTGCGGGTAACAGCCCACAATAACCCTACCGCCTTTATTTTTGACGATCGCAGCGTAGCGAATAAACTGAAGCGAATCACCTAAACCTTGTTCGGCGTGCAGCAAAATAGTCTTTCCCAGCAAATCAGAACCGTCCCATAGAGGCCGGTATTCTCTTGCCGAAACACTATTATCCGGCCCCGTCAAAAAACAGGAATGACCAGTGTGAAATTCTTTAATTTGCCAGCGCCACTCGTATTCAGCGAGACCATTTTCCAAATCTCCCACCAACAGCAAAGCCAAGGATAAATTCAGGTGAGCGCTAGCATGATTTGGATTTAAATGAATCGCTCGTCTGTAGCAGGATATCGCATCTTCTACCGCACCTTTTTCCAGAAATGTCCTGCCTAAATTGTTGATAGCTTCCACAAAATCCGGCAGCAATTCTAGAGCTTTGTGATAATAATCCAGCGCATCTTCTAAATTGCCCTGTTCTTGCAAAACAGTTGCCAGATTGTTGTAAGCTTCCCAGCTATGCGGATTAATTTCCAGCGCTCGCCGGTACAGCTCGATCGCCCTGAAAAGTTCGCCTTTTTCTTGCAGCGCCACGGCTAAATTAATCAGTGCAGGTACGAAATCCGGTTGAGCTACAAGAGCTTGCTCGTAATGTGCGATCGCCTCTTCCGCTTGACCTTGTTCCTCAAAAATCTTGGCCAAGTTGTAAGCTGTTTGAGGAATATTTGGAGCGATGGCTAAAGCTTCTCGGTAGTGCGGGATAGCGGCTTCTAATTCGCCCTTTTCTTGCTTGAGAAAACCAAAATTAATCCGCGCTTGAACGCAATTTGGCTCAAGAGATATAATCTGTTCGTAAAGGGCGATCGCCTCTTCCCGATCGCCTGTTTCCATTAAATGCTCTGCTTGCCGCAATAAATCCTCTAAAACAACCAAATTCTCCCCGCTGTTTCCGATCGCAATCGATGTCTCAATCCCCTGCGATTGCTTAGCTGCAGAGCCTTCTGCTAACCCTTCGCTCGCAATCGCAAATATTTGTTTACTCTCTTGAACTACGCTTGCACCTGTCATTTTGACAGCTACATAATCGAGGTCAGGCTTATGATTAGCCGTCATTGCGAGTGAAACGAAGTCAAGCGAATCTTTGGCAGACTCCTCGGAATAACTAGCAGTATTGGCGATCGCAAATAAACTCAAAGCCGCCTGTACTTCCTCAAACAATTCTTGCCAACTTTCCGGCTGACTTTGGCGAAAAAGCCTCGCAGTTGGATACCAAGGATTGTCTTCGCGATCCAGCAGCCAACGCCAGTCAGGAGCAAAAGAAAGCAGCACCCAAACCGGTTTTCCTAAAGCACCAGCTAAGTGCGCCACAGCCGTATCGACACTAATGACTAAATCCAGTTGAGATATAGCCGAAGCGGTATCAGCAAAGTCGTTCAAATGCGGAGTTAAATCCGGCACTAAGTGTTGGTGTAACAAAGTGCGATCGCTCTCGGACAAGTTTTTTTGTAAACTATAAAAAGCAATTCCCGGAACATCCAAAAATCGAATAAAATCGCTCAAGCTGCAAGAACGCTGATTGTCTTTCCGGCGCTTCGGACTTCCCGCCCAAACAATCCCTACCTTCAACTTGGCATCAGAAGAAAGCGCAAATTTGCACTCAGCAGGCGGATATAAATAAGGAACATTTGCTGGTATTGTTTCCAGAGTTGTCCCCACAATTCGCGGCAAACTCATCAGCGGCGCGTGAACATCAAATTCTGGTAAACCTTCCAAACGAACTGATAAATATTCAATGCCGGCAACTGTCGCAAACAACCGCATCAGTTCTGGATAGCAAGCCACCATAACTTTAGCCCCTCGGCTGCGAAGAATCGGCGCGTAGCGAATAAACTGAATAGAATCGCCAAAGCCTTGCTCGACGTGGAGTAAAATAGTTTTTCCCTGCAAATCCGAACCATCCCAAACCGGCTGTTTAAATTGCCTCGGTTGTAGTTGCGGAGTGCGCCACCGCCACTCATATTCAGCAAAACCGCGCTGAAAATCTCCGAACAATAGCAAAGTTAAGGCGAATTCCAGGTGGGCGATCGCGTTTTCTGGCTGCAATTCCAAGGCTCGACTGTGACAAGAAAAAGCTTCTTGAAATTCTCCTAAATCGACCAAAGCGTGTCCGAGATTATTAATAGCCTCCACGAAATCTGGCTTTAAATTTAGGGCTTGTCGGTAGTGGGATATTGCTGCTTTTGCATTGCCTTGTTCGTGAAAAAATGCTCCTACATTGTTGTGAGCTTCGGGATTGTTGGGGTCTAGTTTTACCGCTTGCTGGTAGCAGTTGAGAGCTTCTGCTAATTTACCTTGCTGCTGCCAAACTGTTCCCAAACCCATCAGGGAATATGTCAAATTTGGATTGATTTTTAAAGCGTGCTGGTAACAGGCAATTGCCTCATTTAAGTAATTCTTCTGTTTAAATATATGTCCTAAATTGTGCGCTGTTTCGTGCAGATTGGGGTCAATTCGCAGCGCTGCTTGGTAATATAAAATAGCTGCATCTATTTCGCCTAATTGCTGTTTTGACCAGCCCAAATTATTGTAGGCGAGTGCGGAGTTGGGCTGGATTTTGATGACTTGTTCGTAACTGGCGATCGCCCTTTGATACTCGCCTACATCGAGCAAAAGATTAGCCTTATTTAAATGTGCTTCTACAAAATCGCGGTTTTGGGCGATCGCCTTTTCGTAAAAGTCGATCGCCTCTGCAATCTTTCCCTGCTGTCTCGCCGCTATTCCCAACAAACACAGCACGTTTGCTGATTCCGGCTGCACTTCTATTATTTGCCGATACAAATTCTCAGCTTCTAACAAACGTCCCGCTTGGTGATGTTCCCAAGCTAATTTCAAAGAGTCTTCGGCACCCAGTGTACAGGCAGATTTCCGCAATTTTTTTTGAGAAGCCATAGTTGTCTTAGTTGTTTGGGAGTTCGCTAACTGGTAATTGCCAACTTCTTCTAATGTGTTAACTCTTCCTTCCTTCTTCCTTCTTCCTTCTTCCTTCTTCCTTCTTCCTTCTTCCTTCTATCCTTTACATCCGTTACATAATCCGTTGCCGAACTTCCGACTTCCTTCTTGCTTCTTCCCCCTTCCATCGGAGTGACATCCGTTACATCCGTTACATCCGTTACATCCGTTACACAATCAGTTGCCGAACTTCTACCCCAACAAACAAGCTGCGGGGAAAATCAGATATTCTAAGAAAAACAACTTCCAGATAAACTGATAAAATGCCGCAATTTCTATTTTATCGTCCAAATCAACTTTCGCGCTCCAAAACCACATCAAACCCAAAGCCGCCAAATGAGAAACTGCCAGAAACACTAAATTAACATTAGACAATACGATCGCTCCCGCAAAAGTCGCGCCCAAATAACAAACCGTCAACACCCAGCGAGATAAATTAAAGACAGCCGGCTTGCCCAGCTCAATCGTAAACGTAGTAATATTATATTGCTTGTCCCCTTCCATGTCGGGGATATCTTTAAAAATGGCGATCGCAAACGTAAACACCACAACAAAAACCGTCAGCACCCAAACTTCCGCAGGAATCTCAAAAGACACACTCTCCAAACTCCAGCCAGAAAAAGCGCTTTTCGCCCCTCCCAAACCCAACACCCAATTAAAGTGCAAAAATAACCCTAAATTTACGATCGCGCCCCGCACCGTAAAAATGCACAGCGCCGCCCACAAAGGAAACCGCTTCAGCCGAATTGGCGGCAGAGAATAAGCAGTCCCGATCGCCAAACTAACACCAACAGTAGCCAGCAAAAACGGGCCTTGTAAAACAGCAGTCAAAATTGCTATAATTCCCGTTGCAATTACAATTAATTCCCCGGTTTTCCTAGAAAACGCTCCCGACGCGATCGGCAAATACGGCTTATTAATTTTATCAATTTCAACATCTTCTAACTGGTTCAATCCCACAATATAAATATTGCCGCAAATGCAAGCCAACCAGGCAAAAGCTAGGGGCAAAAGTACAGGATTAACAAATAGCCGCGAACTTTGGGCGATCGCGTACAAAGCCAATACACTCAAGCTAGTACCCACAATTGTGTGCGGCCGAGAAAACTCCCAAAATGCGCTCACCCAGCTTTGCGGAGCCGAGCCATTCTTATCAATCCAAGACTTGCCAATCGAATCATTGCCCATAAATCTCACACCCACGCCAAAAAAATAATATTCTGTAGGGTGCGTAATACGCACCTTACTCATTAACTCAAAACTCAAAAATTCTCTGATATATGCCTGTTATTTTACAGCACAAATCATGCCAAAACGAATCAACCCGCTCTGATATCCACGGCTCATCAATCCGAGAGCAAGTGCTGCTTGAATAGTCGTCCAACCGCTAGTTAGCAAACCCCAAATCGCGCTCGGAGTCAAAGCAGAATCGATCACCACATCCCAAAAAGGAGCAACAGATTTTGACCAATCAGCCGTGCGAATACTTGTCAAAGGCAAACTGCGGACAATTTCCTCATATTCCGGCAAAGAAATCACATAAGGCAAAGCATAAACCCGGTAAATTTCTGCCAATTGCTTTCTCTCTTCATCAGTTAATTCACCCGCCGTTTCTCCCAGCGGGCGGTGACACCAAGTTGCCAATATCAAAGTTCCTCCCGGCTTGAGTACGCGGCAGCATTCCTGCAAAAACTTAATTTTGTCTGGCATATGTTCGCCGCTTTCGAGCGACCAAACCAAGTCGAATGACTCGTCAGGAAAAGGCATATTCAAAGCATCGGCCACCAAAAAATTCACATTGCTTTCAAGCCCAGCAATTTTAGCGCGTTCGGTCGCTCTGTTGGCCTGTACCGGACTCAGAGTAATCCCGGTAGCTGTAACGCTAGCGCCCGTTTTGTTGAGTTCGGGCGATCGGCTAAAATCTCGATCGACCCCGCCATCCAACTTTAAATTATTTTGAGCGATCCTCTTCGAGGGCTGCGCTAACGAACTAAACTTTTCCGTCAAATACAGCGTGCTGCCGCCGATCCCGCAACCGACATCGAGAATGCGGTAAGATTCACCCAGTGCCTTCTCTGACGGGACTCCAGCCCAAGCCAGCAGTTCTTCTATCAAATCTATCTGAGCCTGTCGGCGCTCTTTTTTCAAATTGCCATCCGGGCCGTAGTAACCGTGGTGCATATGTTCGCCCCACACCTGCTCCCACAAACCGCTAGAAGCGTCGTAAAGTTGCTGAATTTGCTGGTAAAGTGTTGATGTCATCGCCGGATCGCAAGTTATTAAAGGAATTCTACCGTTATTTTCCCGCTGTTGTCATAGAAATTGGCGATTGAGTTCGATCGGTCTCCGGCCTTCGCCAGATAGAGATGTCCTGATTTCAAGCCCGACGATATATTTGTGGGTTCCCTCTCAAATCCCAAATCCAAAATCTCAAATCTCAAATCCCAAATCTAAAATCTAAAATCTAAAATCTAAAATCGAATGACTGTCTCGCGAACCATTGCTTTGGGCTTTCTCGCTGTCATCCTCGCAGGTACTCTATTGCTGATGATGCCCTTTTCCACAATTGATGGAACTTGGAGCGATCCAATAACAGCACTGTTTACCTCTACTTCCGCTGTCTGCGTCACGGGCTTGTCGGTTGTAGATATCGGAAAATATTACTCTTTTTGGGGGCAACTGTGCCTAGTTTTACTGGTGGAAATAGGAGCCTTGGGCTACATGACAGCCACGACTATCTTGCTGCTGTTATTGGGCCGTCGCTTTGGCTTGAAAGAAAAAATTGCCCTGCAACAATCTCTCGACAAATCCGGGCTAGCCGGCGTAGTGCAACTCGTGCAGTCAATTCTAGCAACAACCGTTTTGTTTCAATTAACAGGAGTGTTTTTGCTGATGACGGTTTTCGTCCCCCAGTACGGATTTAAAGACGGTCTGTGGTTGGCGGTATTTCACAGCATTAATGCCTTTAACAACGCGGGTTTTAGCATCTATTCAGATAATTTGATCGGCTACATCAATTCGCCTATGGTTAACTTCACAGTCTGCAGTTTAATCATATTTGGGGGAATCGGCTATCAAGTCATTATGGAATTGTACCTGTGGCTGCGCGATCGCTTCAACAAAAGCCCTATCTGCACAGTTTATTCCCTAAATTTCAAAGTCGTTACCACTACAACTGCTGTCCTTTTGATTTTAGGAACGCTAGCCTTTTTTGTGCTGGAATACGACAACCCAGAAACTTTCGGCTCTCTAAATTTTCCTCAAAAGGTGATGGCAGCTTGGTTTCAATCTGTTACTTCCCGCACGGCGGGATTCAATACAATTGACATTGGCAAAATGAGCGAAGCATCGCTATTTCTGACTGTCGCGCTGATGTTTATCGGCGCCAGTCCTGGCAGCACCGGCGGCGGAATCAAAACCACAACTTTTAGAATATTGTTTTGCTGTACCACAGCAGTTCTCGAAGGTCAGGAAGATGTGGAGTGCTATCAGCGTCAAATCCCGCCAGCAATGATTCTAAAAACTATTAGTGTAGTCTTCGGTTCCATGTTGGTCGCGTTCACATCTGCAATCTTAATTGAGTTGACCAATCCCGAACTAAAATTTATCGAAGTGCTATTTGAAGCAGTTTCAGCTTTTGCTACGGTCGGCCTTTCCACAGGGATTACAGCCAAGATTTCAGCGATCGGTAAGCTGGTTTTGATTGCTACAATGTACATAGGTCGTGTTGGCGTGCTGATGCTGATGAGTGCCGCTGTCGGCGACCCCAAACCCAGACCTTTTAAGTATGCTGAGGAAAGTTTGTTAGTGGGATAAAAAATCCTGCCTCGTTGCTGATAATCTAAACAATGGGTGACAACCCAAATCAACTTTTACTACTTACCCAAAAATCAAAAGGAGGCGGCGCTGTCTCTGCTAACATTTAAACAGCAAGACGCTCAGCGCTGGATATTCAGTGAACCTGTCATCTTTAAATTTTTTTCGCACTTTGCGCGCCGACAACAAGCAGTTTGCCGTTATTGGTTTGGGACGCTTCGGCAAAGCTGTGTGTTCTACTCTGCACGGTTTGGGTTACGAAGTCCTGGGAATTGACACCGATGAAAAAAAAGTAACTCAAGCTTTGAACGATCGCATTGCGGCTCACGTTTTGCAGTTAGATTCTACTGAGCCTAGCGCTCTTGCGGAAGCCGGTATATTTGAATTTGAAACAGTAATTGTTGCGATCGGCAATTATCTAGGAGAAAGCATTACCACAACCTTAAATCTTAAGGAAGGCGGGGTAGCTCACGTAATAGCCAAAGCTTCTTCGGAAACTCACTTAAAACTGTTGAAAAAAGTCGGCGCAGATCATGTAGTTTTTCCCGAACGAGAAATGGGCTGCTCTTTGGCCCGCCTCCTTACAAAACCCAGCATTTTAGAACGCTTTGACCTCGACCCAGCTCACAGCATCGTTGAGTTGCTAGTTCCTGAAAAGTTTGATGGCAAAACCATCTCCGAATTGGAACTCCGGCGCAGGTATGGTTTGAATTTGCTAGCAGTCGGTCGTGGCGACAAGTTCGAGATCAATCCGCAGCCAAGCGAACGCTTGAGAAAAGGCGAGGTGATGGTAGTAATTGGTTCTAACAAAGATATTAATCGCTTGCCAATTTAACAGATCGACATTTTACCCACATACAGCAACAGTCCTCGACTCAGAAACCCAGTGTCTTGTGTTCCGAGTGTCTCACTCCTAAGCAATTATTGCTGGATGTGTGACAATTTCAGACCCTCACAAACCCGGTTTATTTTAGATAAACCGGGTTTTCCTGTCCATCTTTATGTTCTAATTTTTAACTAAAATATGTAAATTGAATTTCACCAATTCTAGGGTTTTTTCCGCCTTTGCGACCCCCTTTGAGAACTTAGCCAGACACATTGCAAAAAATTTTAACAAGGTAGCAGCACTCGATCGTCGCGCTCCCGCAAACCCTAGGAGCGCTAGCCCTAAAATTTCAGCCGACTTTCAAGATTTTTTGCAAATAAGCTTTGCCCAAAACCAGTACCGCCAATACTAGAGCAAGTTCAACAGGCCAAGGACACGCCGCCACCAACCAAATTAACGAACAAATTCCAATAATTGCAGCTATGGGAGCCGGAATTCCGTCTAGCGTTCTGTTGTCAGTCCCGGCTGTCACCCACCAAGCAATCAAGCAGATCGTCAACGGAATTAAGCAACTTGCGATCATGATTTTTACCCCATCAATTTTTTTACATATGGCATCTGAGCATATTGTAACAATACATCAAAGATTCGGAAATGCGCCATTAATTACGGTAAAATTTAAGGTTAGGAAATTCATCCGCTGGGGTGATAAATTTTATAATTTTTAGCTTGGTCTCTCTCAGAAGGCAGAAGTAGGTTGGCATCAGGCAGGATTTAGGGATTTTTCTTTCTAGAGAAGTCCAGAAA
The DNA here is from genome assembly GCF_036705565.1 of Microcoleus sp. AT8-B5. Classification (NCBI taxonomy): domain Bacteria; kingdom Bacillati; phylum Cyanobacteriota; class Cyanophyceae; order Oscillatoriales; family Microcoleaceae; genus Microcoleus; species Microcoleus sp. AT8-B5. The sequence continues at coordinate 44,287 of NZ_JAUBUY010000007.1, read as the reverse complement.
GCTTTCTACCTTGAGAAGAATTGCGATGCGCCCCTCTATGCAAGTTATACTCAGGATTGCAGTCAGTTACTGTAGAGCGTGAATCCATGCTGGGCAAATTTTTTCGCAAGCCAGAATCAGAAAACATCGATCGCGTCCCCCCGGGTCAATACCTCGCCAACGGCTTTCCTGTGCTGACCTACGGCGATACACCCTCCGTCAGCATTGAGAGTTGGGAATTTAAAGTCTGGGGATTGGCAAAACCACAAACCTTCAGTTGGTCGGACTTCCAGGCCATGCCCCAAAGTAACTTTACTGCGGATTTTCACTGCGTCACCCGGTGGTCAAAACTCGACGTGCAGTGGACGGGAGTCAAAGTCACCGATTTTATGAACTGCATAGAAGTCGATCCGAAAGCTATGCACGTCCTGGAACACTGCTACGGCGGCTACACGACTAACATTGCGATCGCCGACTTCCTGAGAGAAGAAAACTTTTTCGCCCACACCGTCTTCGGCGAACCTCTATCCGCAGACCACGGCGGCCCAATGCGGCTCGTAGTTCCCCACTTGTACGCTTGGAAAAGCGCCAAATGGATTAACGGCCTGGAGTTTACAGAAACCGAAGAACTCGGTTTTTGGGAACGCAACGGCTACCATCGGCGGGGCGAACCTTGGGCAGAGGAACGCTACAGCGGTCTGTTTTGATGCGGGCGATCGGGAGCAAAGACGGGGCCACAGCTTCTCTATACAATCTTTGTTGAGGGGCAATCCGGTCTTTTACCGCTTCAATCTGCGGAAATTGCATCTTCTCGATCCCATCTTGGGGATATCTCACACCAGGGGTTCTATTTAATTCAACCAAAATACGTAGACCACACGATCGCATTTTGTACGTAATTTACCTGATAGATAAACTACTTTAACTCCCATACATAAGCCCCAAAAAACAAATATTCCCAGTTTAGGGTTAATAGAAAACTTCTGGAACTGTCAGTACCCACGAATATTACCGTATTTATACTTAAGTGTTTGCTATTGAGGATTTAGACTTGAGACTATAAAAAAAAGTAGCCATAAGCCCGATCCAAATCACTTAAGTTCATCCGCGCTCCCCTGCCCGCGACTGCAAGGTTTCAGACCACAATATTTATAATTATTTAGTGGGTATTATTAGGGATCGATCCCCCGCCCGCAGATGTGATAGAGAGAATTTATGAAGGATATGTAAAGCCTTGATAAAGAATATGTCAAACTTTACCTAAAGTGCGCCAAATACAAACAAAGTATCGCATAATGAAATTATTAAGACGATCGCACAAAAGGAACAGGTTTATGAATACCAAACTCTTATCCGCCCTAACAGCTACCGCCGCCGCCACAGCTCTGTTTGGCGCCGGAGCTCCAGCTCAAGCCTTCTCCTTTGGCACCAACGGCATCACATTCAGCCAAGATACCAGCGTCAAGTTTAACTTCAAAGAATCTCACGGTGGGTATACTTCCTCTTTGGGCATCTACAGTGTGAACAACTCGGCGGCCACTCTAGTTAGCACCCTGTTTTCGGAAACTAAATCCTCAGACAACGGCTCGAGTAACGAATGGAAAGGAACTCTGGGCAATACAGTCTTGGGTTCTGGCTCGACAGTATTCACATTCCTGGCCAATCAAATTTATACTTTGGGACTCAACAGCGGCTGGGGTGGCACTGTCTACTCGACCTCAGCCTTGAATACGCGCAACCAGCAAGCAGTGTTTGGCGCGCAATCGCAACTGTGGGACGCACTCAACACAGAAAAAACGAACAGCTTCGGAGCTGCCGGAAACTTCACAAACGGAATAGGTTCTCTGTTCAATGGAGGCACACTAATCTCCTTCGACGATGGCGGTAACGGCAATGACGCAGACTTCCAAGACTTCACAGTCAGCGCAGAAGCAGTTCCCGAACCCATGACAATGACTGGTTTGGCTCTCGGTTTGGGTGGTTTGGTTGCAGCCCGCCGCCGTCGCGCTAGCAAGACGACTTCATGATTTTGTCAACCGGAACAATCTCCTCTTTTACGTGTTACAAAATAAAATTCAATTAGGAGGCGCGCTAATGAGAAATCGGCTCGCCTTTTGCTTGATTTGAAATGTCAGAAGGGAGAAGTCATATCAATTCTGGTTGCACACATCCGGAATTGTTGACTGTTGACTGTTGACTGTTGACTGTAGAAGGAGGGGTCGCCAAACTGAATGATGGTTGAGTGTTGGATGTTGACTCGATTTTACGCCCGACTTTCCAAGGGCGGATTTGAGATCGGAGGGAAGTTCGGCCCCGCCCAGAATAAGGGATTTAACGGAGTTAACGGAGGGGTGTTGAGGGAAGAAGTCAAGCGTGAAGCAAGAGGATTTTTCCAACTCTCCCACTCTCCCACTCTCCCGCTATCTCCCTCTCCCCAATCAAAATTCAAAACTCACTCACGGTAAATTGTTCGATCGTACAAAGTCACCAGTACCGATTGAGGAATGTTAATGTCCGCCCGGATGCACGCTACTTTAATCGCCACTACAGCCCTGGTGTTTGTCCGTCGCACCTATGCTGGTTCGCGCAGCGTCCAATAGCGGACAATAAGATCCAAAGAACCATCGCTAAAGCCTGAAGTATCAACATCATAGGCTACATTTAAAGGCAAGTTAGTTCGCCTGCGGGGCAGGCCTATTAGTAAGCTGTTGTGCATTTAAATTGTATATTGAGGGCGCGATCTCCTGCCCAACCCCTACTCCCCACACCAGTAAAGATTTATTTGACTATGCAATTTAAATGCGGATTAGCTTACCCGCACTGAATTGGCAAATACGATCGCCTTCGGCACGATAACTCGCTCTCCCCGATCGCTAATAACTTGAGTTGAACGCAGCAAAATCTTTTCAACCGTACCTTCAAAGCCTTCCACAATTATCCGATCGCCCAATTGAAACGGTTCGTGCCACAGCAACAATATTTCCGATAAAAAGTATTTGAAGATGTCTGGGAACGGGAAACTAATCCCTACGGAACCAAGTCCTAACCAACTGATGATATCTGCAGGGTGCCAAGCTGGGAACGCCACGCAGGCGCTCAAACTGCCAGCAGCCCAAGTGAGAGTGTCAATCGATTTTAGATTTTAGATTTTCGATTTTCGATTGAAGCCTTGACCCCACGGATCAATTCGGGGGCTTGTATCCTGGATGCTTGATTGTCAAAAAATTAAAGAAGGCCACGCTAACACAAAAGATTGAGCTCGATCGCCCGACAAGAATGTTTGACTCTCACGGTGCGGGTGACTCCATCTACTCGTTCGCTAATCATTAAAACCTAATCAAAATTTAAGATTAGCAGCGCCGACCCCGATCGAGTAAAATCACAGCACTTGCCCGCCGATGGGTTAATCTGCTAAAACTAACAAAGTTTGATGATTTCTGAGAAATAACATACATGGTTGCTACATCCGTCAAGATTAAACACGAAGTCAAAGACTTGTCCCTCGCCCCCTTGGGAAAGCAACGTATCGAGTGGGCCGGCCGGGAAATGCCCGTTTTGCGGCAAATTCAAGAACGCTTCGCTAAAGAAAAGCCTTTCGCTGGCATTCGCTTGGCTGCTTGCTGCCACGTAACCACAGAAACCGCTCATTTGGCAATCGCCATCAAACTCGGCGGTGGCGACGCCGTACTGATCGCCAGCAACCCCTTGAGCACTCAAGATGACGTAGCAGCTTGCTTAGTTGAAGACTACGGCATTTCCGTCTTCGCCCTCAAAGGAGAAGACGCGGCTACCTACGAACGTCACGTCTACACAGCCCTAGACCACCGCCCCAATATTATCATCGACGACGGCAGCGACGTGGTAGCGGCCCTGATCCAGCACCGCCCGAACCAAATTTCCGACTTAATCGGAACTACCGAAGAAACTACCACAGGCATCGTGCGCCTGCGGGCCATGTTGAAAGACGGCGTGCTGACTTTCCCCGCAATGAACGTCAACGACGCCGACACCAAGCACTTCTTCGACAACCGCTACGGTACCGGTCAATCTACCCTAGACGGCATTATCCGCGCTACCAATATTTTGTTAGCCGGTAAAAATATTGTGGTTGCAGGTTACGGTTGGTGCGGCAAAGGCACGGCACTGCGCGCCCGCGGCATGGGTGCTAACGTAATTGTCACCGAAATCGATCCGATTCGGGCGATCGAAGCAGTGATGGACGGTTTCCGCGTCATGCCGATGGACGAAGCAGCAACAGTCGGAGATATATTCATTACCGTTACCGGCAACAAACACGTCATTCGTGCCGAACATTTCGAGACAATGAAAGACGGCGCAATTGTTTGCAATTCCGGTCACTTCGACATTGAAATTGACCTCAAATCCCTCGGCGCAAAAAGCACCGACGTGAAAACAGTCCGGTCTTTCACTCAAGAATATCACCTCAATAATGGCAAGTCGATTATTGTGTTGGGCGAAGGCCGTTTGATCAACTTGGCAGCCGCCGAAGGACACCCCAGCGCCGTGATGGATATGAGCTTTGCTAACCAAGCTTTAGCCTGCGAATATCTAGTTACGAACAAAGGCAAACTAGAGCCTGGTATTCACTCAATTCCCGTGGAAGTTGACAAAGAAATTGCCCGTCTCAAATTGGAAGCAATGGGTATTCACATTGATACCTTGACTGCCGAACAAATTGAGTACACAAACTCTTGGACTTCGGGTACTTAATCATAGTATTCTCGTTCCCAGGATCTGCCTGGGAATGAATGCAGCAAGGCTCTGCCTCCCTCATGGGGAGTCGAGGCAGAGCCTCTCGATATGTGTTCCCAGGCAGAGCCTAGGAACGAGCAATGACTAATGACTTCTTCTTACCAAATTAGGGAATCAAAATGGTTGAATGGATAACTAACACAATGCAGTCTATGGGCTATTTCGGAATAGGACTGTTGATGTTTTTAGAAAATCTTTTCCCCCCCATACCCTCAGAATTGATTATGCCGCTGGCAGGGTTCACGGTATTCCAGAACCGAATGGAGTTTTCACCGGCGATCGCCGCAGGGGTAATCGGTACAGTTTTGGGGGCGCTTCCCTGGTACTATGCTGGTAAATTATTGAGCGAAGAACGCTTGAGGAATTTAGCCGACAAATACGGCAAGTGGATTACTGTATCGGGGGCCGATATTGACAAAGCAAATAGATGGTTTAACAGACACGGCAACAAAGCCGTGTTTTTGTGTCGCCTAGTACCCGGAGTTCGCACCCTAATTTCCCTGCCCGCTGGCATCAATAATATGCCTTTAATTCCTTTTTTAATCTACTCAACAGGAGGTACTCTTTTATGGGTAAGTTTCCTGACTTTTACCGGATATAAATTAGGGCAAAATTATACACTTGTAGAGGAATATCTGGCCCCGGTTTCCAAAATAGTTGTGGTGATTATTGTCATTTGGTGTATTTTGTGGGTTGTGAAGAAGAATATGCAGAAGGAAAAATATCGCAAATAAATGCAAAATTTGTGAAAATAATCTGCCTTTATTTGCGTTCATCGGCGGCTACAATCACCATTTTGACCCCACCCCAAAACGCATACAACTTTCCGACAGAAGTCGTGCGTTATCAACCCAAAATTTTAGACTAAGGTTCAACCTCCCCGATTAATCTGGGGAGTAAATCTAAAAATCTAAAATGTAAAATCTAAAATCCACTGACTTGTTTCCAGCATCCTCTCAACCGTAGCGCTGAAAGATAGAGAGGGAAATTTGATAGAAAATTCTGCTATCTTGGCTACTTTTTTAAATTAACTTTTAAATGGGCGATCGCCCAAAAGTCACAGTGACGGGCAGCCGATCGCCCAAAAATCCAACTTAAATTTATACAAATATTTAGGATTGGTGGAGGTTTAGGCAGATAATCGTGGCAAAATAGGGAACATTCCTATCCGCGCTGTTAAGATATGTACGAAAAGATTGTAGCCCCGACAACAGGTTCTAAAATTACTTTCAAAGACGGTTTGCCGATCGTCCCCAATGACCCAATTATTCCCTTCATTCGCGGCGACGGTACGGGCGTTGACTTGTGGCCTGCATCCCAGAAAGTCATGGATGCTGCGGTAGAAAAGGCTTACGGTGGCGATCGAAAAATCAACTGGTTTAAAATCTATGTAGGCGACGAAGCTTGCGATGTCTACGGTACTTACCAATATCTGCCCCAAGATTCCTTAGACGCCATCAAAGAATACGGAGTCGCCATCAAAGGGCCGCTGACAACGCCCGTAGGTGGCGGAATTCGATCGCTAAACGTAGCTTTGCGGCAAATCTTTGACCTTTACGCCTGCGTGCGGCCCTGCAAATATTATGCTGGAACACCATCGCTACACAAAACTCCTGAACTCCTAGACGTAATTATTTACCGGGAAAATACAGAAGATATTTACCTCGGAATTGAATGGGCCAAAGGCAGCGAAATCGGCAAAAAATTGATTGAATTCCTCAATAATGAGTTAATTCCGGCAACACCAGAACATGGCAAAAAACAAATTCGCCTCGATTCTGGCATCGGAATTAAACCCATTAGCAAAACAGGTTCTCAGCGTTTAGTGCGGCGCGCCATTACCCACGCTTTACGGTTGCCGAAAGATAAGCAGCAAGTGACTTTGGTGCACAAAGGCAACATCATGAAATATACTGAAGGAGCTTTCCGAGATTGGGGTTATGAATTAGCCACCACCGAGTTTCGCCAACAGTGCGTAACGGAAAGAGAGTCCTGGATTCTGAGCAACAAAGAAAAAAATCCCGACATTAGCTTAGAAGATAATGCTCGCCAAATAGATCCGGGATACGATGCTTTGACCCCAGAAAAACAAGCCAAAATTCGTCAAGAAGTAGCCGACGTTCTGTTTGCAATTTGGGACAGTCACGGCAGCGGCCAGTGGAAAGAAAAAATCATGGTCAACGACCGAATTGCTGACAGTATTTTCCAACAAATTCAAACCCGACCGGCCGAGTATTCGATTTTGGCGACAATGAATCTGAACGGGGATTATTTGTCCGATGCGGCCGCCGCCATTGTCGGTGGATTGGGCATGGGCCCCGGTGCGAATATTGGTGATGAATGTGCAGTTTTTGAGGCGACTCACGGCACTGCACCGAAACACGCTGGTTTGGATAAAGTCAATCCCGGTTCCCTGATTTTGTCCGGGGTGATGATGTTAGAATACATGGGATGGCAGGAAGCGGCAGACTTGATTAAGAAGGGTTTGGGAGCGGCAATTTCTAACGGTGAAGTTACTTATGATTTGGCGAGGTTGATGGAGCCGCCGGTGCCTGAGTTGAAGTGTTCAGAGTTTGCTGAGGCGATTATTAAGCATTTCGTGGATTGAGTTTGAGGGCTTTTTTTGAACGGGCTCGCGTGCCCGTTCCACAACCAGTCAATTTGCTTTGTGGGGAGTAGGGGTTGGGCACGCGAGCCCGCCCGCTGTTGATTAAGAACGGGCTCGCGTGCCCGTTCCACCTCACATCTTGCACCATTGTCAAGAACAGGCAAGATGCCTGTTCCACAAAGAGGGAATTTTCTTGTGGAACAGGCCGGAAAGCCTGTTCCTAAAAAGCTTATTGAGAATGGTGCAACCTCTGAGTTCCACAAAAGTCAACTTGTTTGTGGGGTGTCCTGCCCTCCTGAAAATACAATTTAGAGGCGGGGTTTATAATGATGGGACAGCCATTCCGCGCTCAACGGCGGGACGCTTCTGCAAGGTTTCTACCCAACGTTTGAGGTGGGGGTGGTTGTCGAGGGTTAATCCTTGAAATTCGTAAATAGCAACCCAGGGATAGGTAGCAATGTCGGCAATAGAATAGTCGCCGCAGATGTATTCGTATTTTGCTAGTTGAGTGTCTAATACTCCGTAGAGGCGCAAGGTTTCTTTTTCGTAGCGCCCGATCGCATAGGGAATTTGTTCGGGTGCAAAGCGTTTGAAGTGGTTTAGCTGACCAAACATCGGGCCGACGCTGGCCATTTGAAACATCAGCCATTCCATAACTTGAAAGTATTTTTGTTTGTCTGTGGGCAGAAATCTGCCGCTTTTTTCGGCAAGATAGATCAGAATAGCGCCGGACTCGAAGACGGTGATGCCGTTATCTCGATCGACTATCGCCGGAATTTTGCTGTTGGGGTTGATGGCGATGAACTCTGGGCTAAATTGGTCGTTTTTTGTGATGTCGATGACGTGCACGTTGTAGGGTAAACCTATTTCTTCGAGCATGATCGAAACTTTGCGGCCGTTCGGTGTGGTAAAAGTGTATAGGTCGATCATAAGTTGTCCGCCTTTTCTCAAGCAGGTATAAACTATATTATAATAATTTCAGGCAAATAGCTAATCATAATGGATCTTATTGAAATTCTCAAAGACGATTATCAAAGATTTCCCGATAATCAGACTTACAGCATCTATGCAAAAGATGTTTATTTTGAAGACCCAGTGAATCGATTTACAGGAGTCGATCGCTACCGCAAAATGATCGGGTTTATGGGGACTTTTTTTCAGGATATAAATCTCGATTTGCACGGGATTTCGCGATCGGGAGATACTATAGACACTCGCTGGACTCTGAGCTGGATCGCACCGCTACCTTGGAAACCGAAAATGGCGATCGCCGGTAGGAGCGAACTGAAAGTCAACAGCGACGGTTTAATTGTTTCTCACATCGATTACTGGGACTGTTCGCGGTTGGATGTACTCAAACAGCTTGTATTTCCTGTGAAAACTAATGTTTGAGAATTTTTATTAGGTTTTTTAGCAATAAAAAATAGTGTTTCCAGAGCGAGATGCCCTTTTTAACTGCAGATGTTAGCAGATAAACACAGATGAACGCTGATGGATTTTTATTTGTTGCAATTGATATCTGAGATAAATAATTTTAACTGATATTGACATTGCAGCAATTTCGTGAGTCACAGGAAATGTGCTGTGTCCGGCTGGTGCTTGTCGCCAAAATTAAGCGCCGACTAAATTAATCTCTGTTACAGAACGTTACAATAAAGAAGTAAAGAATTTTCAGGCGAGCTAAACAATCAATGCGCTTAATATTAATGACCGGAAAAGGCGGCGTCGGCAAAACCTCCGTAGCCGCTGCGACAGGGCTGCGCTGTGCCGAATTGGGATACAAAACCCTAGTGCTGAGCACAGATCCCGCTCACTCCTTAGCCGACAGCTTCGACATGGAACTCGGACACGATTCGCGGCTGGTGAAACCGAATTTGTGGGGAGCAGAATTAGACGCTCTCAGGGAATTAGAAGGCAATTGGGGAGCAGTTAAGCGCTACATTACTCAAGTCTTGCGTGCCCAGGGACTCGAAGGGGTGCAAGCTGAAGAATTAGCCATCTTGCCAGGAATGGATGAAATCTTCGGTTTGGTGCGGATGAAGCGGCATTACGACGAAGGCGAATTTGATGTTTTAATTATCGATTCTGCTCCGACTGGCACAGCATTGAGACTGCTAAGTTTGCCGGAAGTTGGCGGTTGGTACATGAGAAAATTTTACAAGCCGCTGCAAGGCATATCCGCCGCCCTTAGACCCTTAGTTGAACCTATTTTTAGACCAATTGCGGGTTTTTCTTTACCAGACAAAGAGGTGATGGATGCACCTTACGAATTTTACGAGCAAATCGAAGCTTTGGAAAAGGTTTTAACTGACAATACTGTGACTTCGGTAAGGTTAGTTACCAATCCAGAAAAAATGGTAATTAAAGAGTCTCTGCGGGCTCATGCCTATTTGAGTTTGTACAATGTAGCCACAGATTTAGTAGTAGCTAACCGGATTATTCCCGCAGAAGTAACTGACCCATTTTTTAAACGGTGGAAAGAAAGCCAGGAACAGTACCGTCAGGAAATTCACTCAGATTTCATGCCGCTGCCAGTTAAGGAGGTGCCACTTTATTCCGAAGAAATGTGCGGTTTGCCAGCTTTGGAACGGTTGAAAGAAACGCTTTACAAAGACGAAGATCCAAGTCAAGTTTATTACAAAGAAAATACGATTAAGATCGTGCAGGAAAACAATCAATATAGTCTTGAACTGTATTTGCCCGGAATTGCTAAGGATCAGATCCAGTTGACCAAAACGGGAGATGAGTTGAATGTTCGGATTGGGAATCACCGCCGTAATTTGGTGTTGCCGCAAGCTTTAGCGGCGCTGCAACCTTCGGGGGCGAAGATGGAGGATGATTATTTGAAGATTAAGTTTGCTTAACAAGACTTACGCACGCTTCTACCTAAAAAACCCGGTTTCTAGGAAAAATCGTGGATTATCCCTTGAGATATTCACGCAGAAACCGGGTTTTTGGCCCGCGTGCAGGTATTGAGCTATTCAGCAGACTTACGCCCTTCTTGTCTGAGGCGAACTGCTTCGTCAAAAGTAGGATGGTTGCGTCTGCGTTTATGAGACAATGACTTTTGTAATGGTATCAATTCCGATTGTATGGGAATGATTTAACCGCAGAGGGCGCAGAGGGCGCAGAGTCTCCAGAAGAGAGAGATGAATAATTCCGATGTCAACGGGTTGGATATGAGATGCTGCTGGCTAGATACAATTAACATGATTTAGCATGAACGACTTCCTTTAATGCCTCATCAATCACTGCATCGCTGACACCTCGGCGCTTCAAACTTGCTACTAAGGCTCTTACTGTCTCGCTCTCAAATCGTTCTAAATCAACGCGCAAACCTTGACCGATATAAGCACGAATTAATGGCTGATAACCCGAAAAACCCAACAAGGGTGCAACTTTCTTTAGATATTCCACAACATCTTCGGGCATACGAATCGTCACGCTAGTCATTGGACGGTTGCGGTTTAATCGCTGTTTTAATGCTTCAACTTTCATACTCTGCCCTCTCCTGACGAGTTGCTTTACGTGCTGAAATAATCCGAATGACATTTTCTTCACGCTCAATGTGAACCACATACAGTAGATTCCACCGACTATCTAGCCAAATCACAGTATAGGGAAAGGGATGAAAAGAATTCGACCTTCATATTCATCAGGCTGACTGCAACAAATAAATAGTTCTAAATCATCAATGATCTTACCAATGGGTGCTGTTGCAATAACCTCAATAACTCCAAGCCCTAGGTAGTCCTTGATTGACTCGCTCGTAGGCATACATCGTAATAGTGGCCACATCATGGGTAAGTAAGATGCGTCCTTCATTAGCCGCCCATTCTAAAATATCTGGATCGTCAGTGTGAATCAGCCCTACATCTTGGACACGAACAATATCTAATTCAGGCAAACGTCTCACCAGCCCACGCAATATGGCTCCATTAAAATTTTCATCAGTTAGAAGGCGCACTTGGTATCGACTCCCCTTTTGACTGATAACGAGTAAGCAAACGTTGTCTCAGATCAACTAAGTTGTGTTGTCGAGAAAGTTCTTGTCTCAGTTGCTGAGATTGTTGGCTGCGCTGTTCCAAATAACTGTCAATTTCCTGACGATGGTTTAGATAGTAAGCAATGGTACTGTATATGTCTTCTAAGCGAACAACTGAATACTGAATAGCGATTTCTTCGGGAGTGGAGCCATTGTGGTATGAAGCAAGTATGCTATCTAGGGTGACTCGACTCGAACCTATACGGATACCTCCCGCTTCATCCCAACGGAAAGGAGGAGAGGTTGCTTGGAATTTTGCTGGGGCGCTCATTACATTAGGGACATATTCTACCTGACTTGAACTGTATCAAAACATTGTAGCAAGAAGCCTAATTCTTTGTCGGAAGGTAATGAAAGCCAACCATAATTATAGCTGTCGCTATGCTGGCTTTGCTACGAATGCAGGATAGGTTTTGTGTGCATCTGCATAAATCCTAAGTGCTACAGACATTTGCTGGCAGTTTCTCCTTGTGCCTGAAACCAAGCAAATGTTTCAGGATCGACTTGAACTTGCATAGTAATAGCCGACTGAGGCATTCGTAATTGCGCTCTAGTAAAGAACTCCTCCGATAGTGGTGGACTATCGGAAGTATCGATATCTTCATTGCTCATTGCGTCGATTCTCGCCCAGTCGGTTTGTGAGGTATTGTTCATAGCGTCTGCGTTCATAAGACAGTGACTTTCGCCCTGGAGATAATACGAACTGTTTCCTCATCAAGCTCCGTGTAGACAACAACTACAATTCGTCCATCAAGTAAACCAATACCGATACTCGACTCCAACGCATTGTTAGGCTTTCTGATTGCTACGGATAGGGCAATAAATTTAAGTTTTGAATGAATCGATAATCTCGTTGGTTCTTAGTGATGAAAGGGTACTCCCATACTATTGCTGTAGCTGCGATCAAGCCATCGGCAATTAGTAAGCCGTGACTTAGCCGATACAACCGTAACAAGTCAACCGCCTTATCTGAAATAGACTGGTCAATTCTAATCACGTCAAACTGCTGGAGAAATTTTTCTAGAGTCTGTAACTCTACCTTGTTAGCGCAACCAACAATTAGCTCCATTTGTGTGATTATGCTAATTGCTAATCGAGAACTTGATTTTAGTCCTTGCAAACAATTAACTGCATCAGGAATACCACGACCAACATCGATGATTATGTCGGTATCTATGATAGTTGAACTAGCCATGTGCTTTTTACCACTCGTTTTCTCGGAGATTACGTACCCAGGTAGTGCTACCTAAGTCTTGACGATCTCGCCACATTCCAATAAATGGATCGTTCATTAAATCAACATTTACTGACGAAGAGACATGTTCATCATATATGTACTTTTGTTTTAAAAAGGCGATCAAACTTACCACTTGACTCTGTGCTTCAGCCGGCAGAGATAAAAATTCACCTAAAAACTCTTGATTTGTCATGGCTATACCTTTTAAACAGAACAAGATATCTTTGATTAAGTCTATCAATATTTTGAGATTTTGGGAACTACTCCCTTCCCGTCATGGGGTCAAAAGCAGAAATTTTCTGTGTGAAATCCCAATTTTGGGTAGTTAGGCAGAAACTTTCTCTGTTTCCATGACTATTCCTCTTCTTTCCCTTCCTCTGTGCTCTCTGTGCCCTCTGCGGTTCCTTCACTCTTTCCTGCATTAACCTCAATCTTTCGCGCCTGACGTTCCGACGCAGCTTTTTGCAGCATTTTCAACTTTTCTGGGTCAGCATTCGATCGCCAAAACAACTTATGATCCTTAATTTTCACGCAATTTTCCTCCAAACACTTCATCCATTCCCGATGTTTCTTAACTACGCCACGATCGAGAATACCTAACTTTTCTTCTTGGCGGGTGAGTTTCGCAAACTTGTCATAATGCGGATAACTCTCAGTAACAAAAGCTTCTTTTCTCACTAAAATTGGCGGATTGTACACATCAGAATAGTCTTGATAGCTCACAGAAAGGTCGCGCAAATCTATGTGCATAGAAGTGTGAAGGGCTGGATGCGGGTTAGTGTCAAAATCGGGATAAAATAGATAGGAAATCTGAGGTCTGCGAGCGTAAAATTTGATAATTGTCGCGCCGTCAAGTCTGCCAATTGTGCGGTTGGCGCAGCCTTCGTAGAGCCTGAGCAAAGGATCTAGTTCTTCTAATGCAGAGACGTGAACAGAAAGGGAACCATGCTGTTTGTAGCCGATCGCACTATCTTCGCAGCAATCCGCAACAATATCAGGTTTGCTCAGACTATATAGCATTAAATCTGCCAAAGTGCAAGCTTTTTGATAATTGTCAAACAAACCTTTGATGTCGTTGCGGATTTGAGCTGGGAGTCGGCGCATCGAAGGTCGATCGCCCAAACCGTTGAGAGCGAGATATACCAGCAAATCTTGGCGGCGCTTGTCGGCGATTTTCTCCCAATCATCCGCATCCGTTGCTTGCAAAATCACCCTCCAAGCGCGATTAAAACTGTGAAATTCCTCCTTAATCGCCGATTCTTCCGCTAGTTCGCCTTTAACAGGAAGCCGGCCCCGATCGCTCACAAAAGCCATCAAAGGAGCCAACATTTCCGCATAATCCTCAAACCGCTTAACTTGCGATCGCACCCTGGGAGTCGATAAGTGCGATCGAAACCGAGAAGCACGAAAACTTTCACCCTCCGCTGCATCCCGAAACACAAAATAGATTCCCAAAGCCACAGGAATTGCATCAACATTCAAAACTTGGTCAATATAAACCTTCAACTCTTCCTGTTCGTAATACTTCTGAAAAGTATTCCGAGAAGTAATCACCCCATCCCCATAAGCAATTTGGCCTCGATCGCTATCATCAATCAAAACTTGAGCCGCTACAACTAATAAACTCTTAGTTAATTCCCAAGCACTTAGCAAAGCTTCTCGGCGTTCCGCCAAAGATTCAATTACATTAATCACATAACCAATATTCACAATATCCGCACACATTCGCGGAGTATCCGGCTGATAGTATGGGTCCCAACCAGAAATAGCATAACCCTCTTGTGCAATATATTTAACATCCCCGCCGTAACCGCAACCGTAATCAAAAAAAGTCGCCCCGTCCCTCACTAAATCAGCTTCTAAAACCAGACGCAGGGGTTTAGAAAGCGAATTGCGTACCATTGCAGCTTTATGTCGCTCGATTTTAGGAATTGATAGCTCACTATTCTCCTCTTTCAAACGCTCGACAACAGTATGATCTTGAATTTCTACACCGCAATATCCCAAATATTTGAGCCAACCTTCGCGAGTTCCGATAACGCTAGTATTGTCAAGCAGTCCCCACTTTTCCTCGCAGCGAGTCAGCCTCGCAAACTTTTCGTAATGGGGATAATCCGCAGCTACAAAAGTTTCCTTGCGGTGCAAAACCGGGGGATTTTCGCAGTTACTGTAATCAAAATATTTAACTTCCCCTGTTGCTAGATTAATCTGGATGCTGGTTTGCAAATCAGGATGAGCATTTGTATCGAAATCAGGGTAAAAAAGATAAGATATTTTAGGTTGATGAAGCAAAAATTTAACTAAAGTTGCTTCATCAATATTTTCGAGAGTGCGTCTGGCACAATTTTCGTAGATTCCGAGGACAGGGTTGAGTCTCTGCAAAGCTGAAACGTGAACGTAAAAAGCCGTAGGTAATTTTTTTCCCACCTTGCTTTCCCGACAGCAGCGAGCCACTTTTGCTACTAGATTGTCCACAGAAAAATTATTGATTTCATCGAGCGGGTAAGGCACAGCATTTACAGAATATTGCTCAGAAATACCCTCTTTTTCATACAATAAAATTTCGCGAGCAAAAACCATCAAAGGCGTTAGCAGTTTTTCCTCGTTTTCTAAGGAATTGCTATTTGAAATAGTGTTTGTAATGGTATCGTAATTCATAGCTAAATTAATTATTTTTTTTAAATTAACCGCAGAGAACGCAGAGAACACAGAGTGAAGAAAGAAAGAAACAAAGAAATAAACAAACAAAGAAACAAAGAATTTATTTCTTAGTCCGCGTAGGCGGACTTCGTTTGTTTAGGCGCGATTTCAAGCGCCGACTAATATCGATTAATAGCGACTAACCGACTAACTAAACATTCGATTTTCCACAAATTCTTGCACCCGGGCTAAATGACTGGACAAACTTACTAATAGGTTCTCAATCCTCTCACTATTTGACAATTCCACCCCTTTTGGTTCAGATTGAAAGCTTCGCGCTTGATGCTCCAATTGTGCGGCCAAATCCGACATCTGAGCAACTCCCACATTAGCCGAAGTTCCCTTGAGACGGTGGGCTTGATATTCCACAGCTTGCCAATCTTTAGCTTCTACGGCTCTTTTGGCAGCAGCTACATCAGCTTGGGCTCCTGCCACAAAAGCTTGCAAGAGTCGCTCTGGCAATTTAATATTAACTCGTCCGAGTTGCTCCAATCTGCTCTTG
Organism: Microcoleus sp. AT8-B5; assembly: GCF_036705565.1. Lineage (NCBI taxonomy): Bacteria > Bacillati > Cyanobacteriota > Cyanophyceae > Oscillatoriales > Microcoleaceae > Microcoleus > Microcoleus sp. AT8-B5. The sequence continues at coordinate 28,443 of NZ_JAUBUY010000007.1, read as the reverse complement.
TCGAACAGTCCGTCGCAGTCTCTATGTTCCCAAGTTGGAAGTGCGATCGCCCTTGGTGTCGGCCCGGCCACAACCTGCGCTTTTTCCACAACTTCTGTATAATTTGTTGCTAATTGAGATTTATTTTCCGAATTTATAGTTTTAACTCCATACTTATTTTCATCCTGAACATTTAGGGCTTCATACTTTTTCAGGGCCGCCGCCAAAGCATCTAAATCTACAGGTTTGCTGAGATAATCGTCCATCCCCGCCGCTAGACACTTTTCTCGTTCCCCCGGCATAGCATGAGCAGTTAAAGCCATCACAAAAGTATGCCGATCGCTTCCTTCGATTTCCCTCAACTTTTGCGCCGTTTTATAACCATCCAGTACCGGCATTTGACAGTCCATCAGCACTAAATCATAGCTTTTTTTTGCCAGCAAATCCAGCGCTTCTTGACCGTTGACTACGCAGTCAGCCTGATAGCCTAAAACTGCCAACTGTTCGACAAGAACTTGTTGATTGATCGGGTGGTCTTCCGCCACCAAAATTCTCAGCGATGACAGCGAATTGGGAGTAACATATTGAGTATTAACTGGTGGCAACTTGCAAGTATTAGCAGCCTCCACTCTCCCAGAATCTCCCCTTCCCTTCATCGGCGCCATTGCCTCAAGCAGGCGACTTGGCCGCACCGGCTCGATCAAATATCCGTTAAAACCTCGACTGCAAAGCGATTCAGCCTTCGGCTGTTCTCGCAAAGCAGTCATGGCGATTAACGAGCCAACTGTCGAGGTCGATCGCACTTTCCTAGCAAATTCCTCCGCATCCAACTCCGGCATTTGCAAGTCCACCAGCACCACATCCCAACTTTTTCCCCCCTCTCCCGAATTCTGAGAAATCCCGCCCTGGGTATTTTTCAACCAACTCCAAGCCTCAGCAGCACTTTCTGCCTCGTCGCAGCGCGCACCCCAACTTTGAGCGAGCGATCGCACTGCTGCCCTCCTCAAAGCACTTCCAGAGATTACTAACAACTTCTTGCCCGCAAGTTCGGGATCGTGAGGCTCAACTGGCAACTGTTTTTCCAAAGGTACAGTAAACCAAAAAGTAGCACCGCTGCCTAGCAAACTGCGAACTCCAATGTCCCCTCCCATCATCTCCACTAACTGCTTACAAATAGCCAAACCTAAACCCGTCCCGCCGTAAGGCCTAGTAGGAGAATCATCTACCTGAGAAAAAGATTGGAACAGCTTTGTTTGTCCTTGGGCCGAAATTCCAATGCCAGTATCCCGCACCGAAAATAGCAACCTTGCTTCTTGTCTACCCTCTGCCAGTCTGTTGCCCTGTTTCACAGTTACGTGAACTAGAACTTGACCGCGATCGGTAAATTTTATGGCATTCCCCGTCAAATTCAGCAAAACTTGCTTCAATCTGCCCGAGTCGCCCACCAACTTTCTCGGCACTGAGCTGTCAACTAAAATATTCAATTCAATACCTTTTTCTTCGGCCAAATGCGCTATAATTTCTATCACCGACTCAACGCAACTATCCAAATCAAAATTAGACTTTTCAAGTCGCATTTCTCCAGCTTCAATTTTAGAGAAATCAAGGATATCATTAATAACACTTAGCAAATGTTCAGCACTGCGGTAAATCGTCTGAGCACAGTCCCGCTGTTTCTGTTCCAGAGGAGCGCGCAGCAGCAATTGAGCCATTGCCAAAACCCCATTCATCGGAGTGCGAATTTCGTGACTCATGTTCGCCAAGAATTGCGACTTCACCCGGCTAGCTTCTAAGGCAGTTTCCCGCGCTTCCACCAACTCATTAATCTTGTCGGCCACCATCACAATTCCCCCTACTTTACCGTCTGGATTGTACCAAGGGTGAGCGGCCCAGCGCAGGTAGATAACAGAGCCGTCTGCTCGTTCCCAAGCATCTTCGCTCACAGAAACGACCTCACCTCTGAGCACTTCTTGATACATTACTTTCCAGCGATTCGGGGTATCTGGAAACAATTCGTAATGACTGAGATTAGTCAGCGACTGCCACTCAAAATTAAATTGAGTCAGCCATTTGTGCGAGTTAGCTAAATAGCGCATTTCCGTATCGAACATCGCCATTGCTACCGGCACGCAAGTAATAATTTGTTTCAGTTGCTGCCGTTCCCTTTCCAGAGCATATTCCGCCTGTTTCCGCTCAGTAATGTCGCTAATCATGCCGGCCATTCGCAGCGCTTTTCCTTTGGAATTTCGCTGAGCTTTTCCCTGAGAAGTGCAGTAGCGGTAAACACCGTTCGAGTGTAGCAGCCGGAATTCTACATTATAATCTATTTCTTGTTCCAAGTGAGCGGCGATCGCCGCGACAATTCCCTCCTTGTCATCGGGGTGCAGGCGGTTGTATAGAGCTTCCATAGTCCTGCCAAATTGCTTTCGCGACAAACCGATAATTTCCAAAAGGCGATCGTTCCAATAAACCTCATTTTTACTTAAATCCCAATCCCAAATTCCGTCGTTCACTCCCTCTAAAACTAACCTGTACCGTTCCTCACTTTCCTTAAGCTTTTGACTGGTATGAAACGCCTGAAATTCGGCGCGGTAAACGCGCATCGCATTGGACAAACTGCGGGACAAACTATCGGGAGAAAGCTTATTTTTAGCAATATAATCAGAAGCTCCTGCCTTCATCAATTCCACAGCGATTTGTTCGTCGCCTTGACCTGTGAGTACAATTAAGGGAACTTTCAGTCCAGCTTCTCGTAGATGTTTTACCAAACTCAGTCCGTCTCCGTCCGGCAATCCGTAGTCGAGGAATACGCAGTCAAATTTGCACTCAAATATTTGATTTAATAGCAGCCCCTTTTCTGTCTCCTCAACCTCGCTTAAAGGTTGAGATTTATTTTGTTGGGAGAGTTTTGCGGTAGCCTGCATAGAATTTTTGCTAACCGAGAGTTGTGCCAGCGCATCCGCGCAGTCTTCTGCTTCAGTAACTTCTGCAGAAACACCAGCAGACTTGAGCGATCGTTTGATTGCCATTCGATCGACTGCATCGTCATCAACTATCAGAATTGTGAGAATTTTGTCCATAAAAACCGAATTGTGGATTAGTCCGAAAAAGCTGCTGTCAAGAAAAAGGACTTAAAACAACTGCATCGCTGAAAAATCATAAAGCCCCCTTGAAAATTTTTCTATTCAAATTTCCCTATTTTAGGGAATTTCACTCAGCATCCAGTATTTGTTTAGGGTAGCCATCACTTCCACAAAGTTAGAAAAAGTAACAGGTTTAAGAATATAGCCCGCTACATTCAAATTATAAGCTTTTACTTTATCTCTATCTTCATTAGAAGTTGTGAGGACGATTACCGGAATCGACCTCAAACATTCATCCAGTCGCAATTCTTGCAAAAACTCGATCCCGCTCATTCTCGGCATATTCAAGTCCAGCAAAATCAACCGGCGCGCTTGAGGCATGGGAGGATCTATTTTTCCTTGTCCACGCAATATAGCTAGAGCTTCTAATCCATTGGCAGCAATGTAGAGGGGGTTGACGATGTTATTTTTTTTGAAAGCTCGCCGGACGTTCATCACATCAACCTCATCATCTTCTACCAAAAGAATATGAATTTTTTTGTCTTGCATAAATCAGCCATTTTCTAGATGTTTTTTAAGCGCCCGTCTCGTTGGCGAGGTTTTGTCAGCACGGATCGCGAACCCAGCAGGTTTAATATCTATTGTCCTTTGTCAAGAATCATTTATGCCGGGGTCGATGACAGTATCTACCTGCAGGCGTACTTGCCCGTCATTCGATTTTGGATTTGAGATTTGAGATTTTGGATTGACCCGACGGATAAATGCGGGGGCTTGAGGATTTGAGATTTGAGATTTGGGATGGATTCCACGGATAAATCACGTGGCGGGTACCACATGAAGAAATTCGCTTGTCAGAGGATGAGCGGTGCAGCGGAGATCCAAAAACTCGCCAATAACACCCGATCGAGCTACGGTAAAATCTAAAACTCATCTACATTATTATTAATCGCCATGTCAGCCGATCGCAAACTCTACGAAGGCAAAGCCAAAATCCTCTACTCCACCGAAGACAGCGAAATTTTGCTGACCCACTTCAAAGACGACGCCACAGCCTTTAACGCCCAGAAACGCGGCAGCATCGTCGGCAAAGGCGAAATCAACTGCGCCGTATCCGCCCACCTGTTTCGGATGCTAGAAGCCAAAGGCATTCCCACCCACTTCATCGACACCCCGGCCCCCAACCAAATGCGAGTCTGTCGCGTCCAAATCTTGCCCTTGGAAGTCGTAGTCAGAAACATTGCCGCCGGCAGTCTTTGCAAGCAAACCGGACTCGCCCTCGGCACAATTGTCAATCCGCCGCTGGTCGAGTTTTATTACAAAAACGACGATTTGGGAGACCCGCTGCTGACCCGCGACAGGCTGCTGCTAATGCAGCTAGCCACCCCCGAACAAGTAGACCAACTAGAAATCGCCGCCCGCGAAATTAACGAAATACTCAAAGAATTTTTCAGCCAGTGCGGCATCACCCTGGTAGACTTCAAACTAGAATTCGGTATCGACCAACATCAAAATCTGATCCTCGCCGACGAAATCAGTCCCGACACCTGCCGCCTCTGGGACAATGCAGAAGCCGACCCCGACGCCCGTGTTATGGACAAAGACCGATTCCGCCGCGACTTAGGATCGGTAGAAACCGCTTACCAGCAAGTTCTCCAACGCGTTCTCGCTCAGAAAGTCTAGAGGCCTTGGTAATGCGCTAGAATTGCACAGTTTGTTACCCTTCTGCTTTCGATGTCAGCAATCAGCGGTCAACAGTCATCAATTAGCGATCAGCGCGAAATTCAACCGACTTAATAACTAATGACTAATGACTAATGACTAATGACTAATGTGGTGTGTGGATTCCAAAAAAGTGAACAAAAATGCGTTTATCTGCTGTATTGGTGGCAGTTTTTACTGCCTCAGCAACATTCGGGTTATCAAATTCTGCTTCCGGCCAAACATCCTACTCTGAATCAGCAGAGGAAGCTTTGACTGCCGCCGGGCCCGCCCCGTCGATCGAATTACCCGATCGCCCCCTTCCAGAATTAACCCCAAACCCTCCTCAAAACCCTAAAGCCGCTAAAACCAGCAAAGGGGAAGCCCTAAAAATAGCGGAGGCCCCTGCCAGAGGAGGGAACGACCGCGAACCCCCAAACCAAGTCACAGACCCGCCATCCCCGGTTTCACCTCCGATCCTTGAACTCAAACCCGAGCTAGCATCCAACCCTTCCCCCGCCTCTAGCAGCCAAAACGCCCTGCCAGAGGCGCAACAGGAAAGCTCGCTCCCCCCATCGGAAGCGGCGGTAACGCCCGCCTGGATCGCAGCAGAGCTAGGGAAACCAGATGAATCCGAGGCGATCGCTCAAAACGCCCAAGTTCCGACAATACCGGCCCCGACGGGACCGCCGACTAACACCGTTCCTCCATTGCCCCCTGGCCGGGCACCGCAGCCGAGACAAGCCCCTGCACCCGCCGGGGCGGCAGAACCGCAAGTGCTAGTAGCAGAAGTTACAGTCACCGGCGCGACGGAAGACTTGGAAACCGAAATTTACCGAGTCATCAGCACCCAACCGGGACGCACAACCAACCGCAGCCAACTGCAACAAGACATCAACGCCATTTTTGCCACGGGCTTTTTTAGAAACGTGCGGGCAGTACCGGAAGACACCCCGTTGGGCGTCCGGGTGACTTTTATTGTGCAGCCAAATCCGGTGCTGCAGGGAGTGACAATCACCGGTCAGCAAGTGCTGCCCCAAAGCGTAATTGACGAAAGCTTCCGCGATCAATACGGCAAAATTCTCAACCTCCGCCGCTTTGAAGAGGGAGTGAAAAAAATTAATGCGTGGTATCAAGAGAACGGCTATGTTTTGGGCCAAATCACTGATGCCCCGCAAGTAGCAGACGACGGCACTGTCACCCTGGTAGTGGCAGAAGGCCAGATCGAATCCGTTGATGTCCGCTTCCTGAACAAGGAGGGAGAGGCAACAGATGCGACGGGTCAGCCGATCGGAGGCAACACCCGTCAGTTTGTCATCACCCGCGAAGTAGAACTCAAGCCCGGAGACATCTTTAACCGCACCAAGGCGGAAAGAGATTTGAGACGGGTGTTTGGTTTGGGAATTTTTGAAGACGTGCGACTTGCCTTGGAACCGGGAACGACTGACCCCCGCAAGGCAAGAGTAATTGTCAACGTCATTGAGAAAAATACCGGTTCTCTGGCGGCTGGTGCAGGTTTGAGTTCCGCGACGGGTTTGTTCGGTACGCTGAGTTACCAGCAGCAAAACTTGAGAGGTAGGAACCAGAAATTGGGGGCTGAAGTACAAATCGGGGAACGCCAAAATCTGTTTGACTTGAGTTTTACAGATCCCTGGATTGCGGGCGATCCTTACCGGACTTCTTATACGATTAATGCGTTTAGAAGACGATCGATCAGCGTGATTTTTGACGGCGGCGAACGGGAAGTCAGATTGCCCAACGACGATCGACCCCGCATCAATCGTACTGGTGCCGGTATCAATTTCACCCGTCCCCTGGATCGGAATCCTTTTGCCGATTCTGAGTGGACAGCTTCAGTAGGCTTGCAGTACCAGCGAGTCTCAATTACCGATCGCAAAGGCCGGCGCGAATCCGAGGACGAACTCGGCAACCTGTTGAGTTTTAGCGATTCGGGTTCGGATGACTTGACAACTTTGCAAGCAGGTGTTGTACGCGATCGGCGCAACGACCCCCTCCGCCCCACTAGCGGTTCCCTGCTCAGATTTGGGATGGAACAATCGATTCCTGTAGGTTCCGGCAGCATCCTGTTAAACCGCCTGCGGGCCAGCTACAGCTTGTACCTACCAGTCAAGTACACTAACTTTACCGCCGGCCCTCAAACCCTGGCATTCAGTTTTAGGGGCGGCACCGTATTCGGAGATTTGCCTCCCTACGAAGCCTTTGCCTTGGGCGGCGCCAACTCGGTGCGCGGATACGACGAAGGCGACATGGGAGCCGGCCGCAGCTTCCTAGAGGCCAGCGTTGAGTACCGTTTCCCGATTATTTCGTTTATCGGCGGAGCGCTATTTTTGGATGCTGGCACTGACTTGGGCACGGGCAAAGATGTCCCAGGCGACCCGGCAGGTATCCGCGAAAAGCCCGGTAGCGGTTACGGTTACGGCATCGGCGTGCGGGTTCAATCTCCTTTAGGGCCGATCCGGATCGATTACGGTATCAACGACACTGGCGACAATCAAATTCACTTTGGAATTGGTGAGCGATTCTAAGTTGACAGTTGGCAGTTGGCAGTTGGCAGTTGGCAGTTGACTGTTGACAGTTGGCAGTTGACTGTTGACAGTTGACTACTAACTACTGACTACTAACTAATGACTACTGACTACTAACTAATGACTATTGAACGTACCTTAAAATCTGAATTTGAACTGTCGGGAATCGGTTTGCACAGCGGCGAACAAACTCGCGTCCGAGTTTTGCCTGCAGAGGTTGGGGAAGGTCGCTATTTTGTCAGAATTGACTTGCCTGGTGCTCCGAGAATTCCTGCAAAAATTGAGGCGGTTTGCCAGACTGCACTTTCAACGGAACTGGCAGGTATCGATGCTCAAATTCGCACTGTAGAGCATCTATTAGCCGCTTTGGCGGGGATGGGAGCGGATAATGCTCGAATTGAGGTTGATGGGCCGGAAGTGCCGCTGCTGGACGGTTCGGCTCTGGTTTGGGTAGAGGCGATCGCCCATACCGGCTTAGTTCCTCAAGAATCTAAGCAATACCCCACTTCCTCCTTTGTCGTTAGTGAGCCAATTTGGGTGCGCCACGGGGATGCTTTTGCAGCAGCTTTACCCTCAGCCGAAACTCGATTTAGTTACGGAATTGATTTTGAGGAACAGGCGATCGGCAATCAATGGTACAGTTGGTCGCCAGAGGCAGAAAGTTTTGCGACGGCGATCGCCCCAGCCCGCACTTTTGGACTTGCTCGCCAAGTTGACCAATTGCGACAAGCTGGTTTGATCAAAGGTGGTACCCTAGAAAACGCCCTAGTTTGCGATCGATCCGGCTGGCTCAACCCGCCTTTGAGATTTGCCAACGAACCAGTGCGCCATAAAATCCTAGACTTAGTAGGCGACCTCAGTCTGCTCGGAACTTGGCCAAAAGCTCACTACTTGGCTTACAAAGCCAGTCACAACCTGCACGTCCAACTCGCCCAAGCCCTGAACTCCCAAGCTCTAGCTACGCTAGATAAAAGTTAGGAAAAAACAGGCGATCTTCTGTTAAGATTACATCTTCCTTCTGCCTTCTGCCTTCTGCCATACCACACTCAAAATTCTTCAAGAAATGTCTACGCTGACTGAAGTTAACACCCTCAATACTGCTAATTCTGAATCCGTCCCCACCAAAAACGGTGAAGATTCTCCAGCGGTTAAATCTACTTTTACTCTCGAAGAAGTTCAGAAATTATTGCCTCATCGCTATCCTTTTGCACTGGTTGACAAGATTGTTGATTACGTGCCGTCCGAGAAGGCTGTAGGAATTAAAAATGTGACTTTTAACGAACCGCATTTTCAAGGGCATTTCCCCGGACGGCCGATTATGCCTGGAGTATTAATTGTCGAAGCGATGGCTCAAGTTGGCGGTATTGTTCTGGCTCAGTTGCCCGATATCAAGCAAGGATTGTGGATGTTTACCGGAATTGATCGAGTCAAGTTCCGTCGTCAGGTTGTACCGGGCGATCAGTTGCTGATGACTGTAGAATTGCTGTGGGTAAAACGCCGCCGCTTCGCAAAAATGCAGGCTCTGGCTGAAGTAGACGGACAAAAAGTTTGTGAAGGAGAATTGACGTTTTCGATGGTAGATTAAGTTGGTGATTGGTGATTGGTGATTGGTGATTGGTGATTGGTTATGTGTTATTTGGGGATTTCTCTATATTCCTGATAACCACTGACAATTGACAATTGACAATTGACTACTGATACTAAATCCTGGTTTGTTACTCCTTGATGATTCGGCGATTGCAATCGCTACTACACAAACGAAGTCCGCCGCGGACTAAGAAATAAACGGGGTATTTAAGCTTGATTTTGTATGAAAACTGAAAACTGAAAACTGAAAACTGACTAATAAAAAATGCTTACTTTGATTCACCCAACTGCTGTGATTCATCCCCGCGCTGAACTTCACCCGACTGTAGAAGTGGGAGCTTATGCTGTAATTGGGGAAAGAGTGAAAATAGGGCCGGAGACTAAGATTGGCGCTCATGCAATTATCGACGGGCTAACAGAAATAGGCGCTCGCAATCAAATTTTCCCCGGTGCGGCGATTGGTTTGGAACCTCAAGATTTGAAATATGAGGGTTCTCTAACTAGGGTGAAAATTGGCGACAACAATCTCATTCGGGAATACGTGACAATTAACCGCGCTACTGGAGCGGGGGAAAGCACGACTATTGGCAATCATAATCTATTGATGGCTTATGTTCATGTGGGACACAATTGCGCGATCGCCGATCGAGTAATTATCGCTAATGCTGTAGCCTTAGCCGGACACGTTAAAATCGAGTCTCAAGCCCGCTTGAGCGGTGTTTTGGGGGTTCATCAGTTTGTCCAAATCGGCCGTTTGTCTATGGTGGGCGGCTTGAGCAGGATCGATCGAGATGTGCCTCCTTATATGCTAGTCGAGGGAAATCCTTCGAGAGTGCGAGCAATCAACAAAATAGGCCTCGAACGCGCCGGTTTTACCCAAGAAGATTTGCTACTTTTGAAGAAAACTTTTCGTATTCTATACCGTTCTGGCTACACTCTCGATCGAGCTTTGGAACAGTTGGATTTGTTGCCAGAAAACGCCCACTTGCAGCACCTGCGGAGATTTATGCAGCAGTCTATAACCAAAGGGCGACGCGGTTTGATTCCTGGCAAAAAGTGAATGAGGTAGAATAAACCTATGAACTAAGCGACTGTTGCCCTATGAATGTATATACTTCTGTCAAATCTACATCCCCTGAAACAGAACCAGATGGCTGCATCAGGTTCTCAGATGTTAGTTGGGAGCAATTTGAAGCGATAGAAGCAGCTTTTAAAGATGTCAGAGGTGTGAAATTTTTCTATCTCGATAAAATACTGCAAATTATGACTGTCTCGCCCGAACACGAAATAATCAAGAAAACTCTCTGTATGCTGCTAGAGGCATATATGAGAGCAAATGGGATTAGATTTTACGGCAAGGGCGGCCCGACTCTGGGTAACAGAGAATTAGGCGGTAGAAAAGAGCCGGATGATTCCTATGATATAGGAACCCAAAAAATAGTCCCAGATATTGCTATTGAAGTAGTAATTACCAGTGGCGGGATAAATACTCTAGAATTCTACAAAAGATTGGGTGTTCGGGAAGTTTGGTTTTGGCAAAATAGTCAGTTATCTCTCTATTACTTAACAGGTGAAAATTATGAGCAGATTTCCCGGAGTACATTCCTTCCCGCTCTGGACTTAGAATTACTGCTACGCTGTGCTAATATGCTCGATCAATATGATGCTGTTACCGAGTTATTAGCAAACATCTCACCTGTATAAAGTCAAAATATGAAAATTTTTATCAGCACTGGTGAGGTTTCGGGCGATTTGCAAGGAGCTTTGTTAGTTGCAGCCTTAAAACGTTACGCTGTCGCCGCTGGTTTGGAGTTAGAAATAACCGGATTGGGCGGCCCTCGTATGGCAGAAGCTGGGGCTACTATTTTAGGCGATACTGTGGGCATTGGTTCTATGGGTTTGATAGAATCAGTGCCGTATATTTGGCCAACGATCAAAGTTCAACAAAAAGCTAAACAATATCTCAAAAACTTTCGCCCCGATGCTGTTGTATTGATTGATTATTTGACTCCTAATCTCGGTATTGGCAGCTACATCCGCCGCTGTTTGCCTGATTTGCCCGTGGTTTGGTACATCGCACCTCAAGAATGGGTTTGGTCGATTTCTCCTCGCAATACTGATCTGATTGTCAATATTTGCGACCAACTTTTGGCAATTTTCCCAGAGGAAGCTTGTTATTATCGAGAAAAAGGAGCCGAAGTGAGTTGGGTTGGTCATCCTTTGGTGGATAGAATGCAATCTGCGCCCAGCCGGGAAGTTGCCCGCAAAACTTTGGGAATTGGACCGGAACAGGTGTCGATCGCCCTAATTCCCGCTTCTAGACACCAAGAACTCAAGTACCTGATGCCGGTTATATTTGAGGCAGCTCAAATTATTCAAGCTAAATTGCCGGAAGTTCATTTTTGGATTCCGCTTGCTAATAACGCTTTTCGCCACAAAATTGAACAGGCGATCGAGAATTACGGTTTGCGGGCTACTCTGTTAGAAAATCAAACTCTGGAAATCTTGGCTGCTGCCGATCTGGCGATTACTAAATCTGGTACTGTTAATCTGGAGCTGGCTTTGCTGGATGTTCCGCAAGTTGTCCTCTATCGCGTCAGTCCAATTACGGCTTGGATTTTTCGCCACGTGCTGAAATTTTCGATTCCTTTTATGTCTCCGCCCAATTTGGTGCAAATGAAGCCGATCGTCCCGGAGTTGCTGCAAGACGAGGCGACTGCGGAAAATATAGTGCATCACGCATTGGAATTGCTGCAAAATGCCGATCGGCGCCAGCAAACTTTGGCGGGTTATCGGGAAATGCGGGAAAGTCTCGGAGATGTGGGCGTGTGCGATCGGGCGGCTGCGGAAATAATGAAAAATGTCAAATTAAATACAGCTTCTTAAAGCATTTTTTGTATTTAAAAGTTATGTATAAACCCGGTTCCTTTGTGGCTGGCTCGTGGACAAATTCACGATTTATTACCAGAAACGCTGTTGATTTCCTTAATTTCTATTAAAGCAACTTTTTTATTGAAATGTTATGCCAAGCAATCGGAAAAAGCGACCGATCGCTGTTGATTTATTTGCAGGTGCGGGCGGCATGACTCTGGGCTTTGAACAAGCAGGTTTTGACGTACTTGCCTCAGTCGAAATTGACCCTATTCACTGCGCCACACACGAGTTTAATTTCCCGCTGTGTTCTATTCTGTGTAAAGATGTCACACAGCTTACGGGCTCGGAAATTCGGAAAAAATCGGCGATCGGGGGGCGCGAGATAGACGTAGTAATCAGCGGTTCGCCCTGTCAAGGATTCTCGATGATGGGCAAGCGCGATGTGGACGATCCACGAAATTCTCTAATTTTTCACTTTCAGCGCTTAGTTTTGGAGCTAAAACCCAAGTTTTTTGTAATGGAAAATGTACCGGGAATTGCATCAGGAGAACACAAAGAACTCCTGAATGTTTTAATTAGCTCTTTTCTGAAACGTGGCTATAAAGTAGAAGAAAATTATCAAGTTCTCAACGCTGTTAACTATGGAGTGCCGCAAGCTCGCAAACGATTGTTTTTGATTGGGTGCAAAGCAGGTTATGAGCTACCCAAATACCCTCAGCAAACTACTATATTGCCCAAAATTAAAATTCCTAAACGCTATAAAAAAATTAATTTACCTGCTGTTCCGACTGTTTGGGATGCGATTGGAGATTTGCCGGAAGTGGAAAACTACAGCGAGTTGCTGCACCGAGATTGGGTAATGGCAGAGTACGGAAAGTGCAGCACTTATGCGAGTATAATGCGCGGAATTGATGGTTTGGATGATGATTATTCCTACGATCGCGAGTACGATCGACAAATCCTCTCTTGTAGTTTGCGAACTAAACATTCTCAGGAATGTATAGAAAGGTTTCAGGCGGCAAAACGCGGCGAAAAAGAGCCGATCAGCCGTTTTTACAAGCTTCACCCCGACGGAGTTTGCAACACTCTCAGGGCCGGAACCGACAGGGCTAGGGGGGCTTATACTTCGCCGAGACCGATTCACCCGATCGCCCCTCGGTGCATTACAGTCAGAGAAGCTGCGCGACTGCATTCCTATCCTGACTGGTTTAGATTTCATGTCACAAAATGGCACGGTTTTCGCCAAGTCGGAAATTCTGTACCGCCGCTATTGGCGAAAGCTGTCGCAGCGCAAATTATTAGCGCTTTGGGCGTGGAAGCCATTAAGCCGAGTCTCAAGCTGACATGGGGAGATGATTCCTTGCTTAAACTCAATTGGTCAGAAGCAGAAGAATATTATCTAAAAAGTTAAGAATTAGATTGACAGCGTATATGCAGGGCTACCCCCAATTAAGCGCGGGTTTAGCGTCCCTTGTATCCGTGGACACAGTTCGATGACCAGCACAAGATGTCCCCAGTAGTTAAACAAACCGGGAATGTATTCCGGCGCGCTGTGCAGTTTGTTCAAGGTAAAAGTGGGAACTATTTCGACTACTGGTCTGCAATCCAAGGCGTAGCATCCTAGACATAAAATAGCAAAATTAACATCTGCATATCATGGGAGATTTGAGATTGTGAAAGTCTACCGGAAAACATTTTGATAAATTTCGCTGAGTTTTGCAACAATTACGAGTCTTTTGGACTTCTAGAGCTATTGTGTAAAAAGTGTATTTTCAGGAGACTCAAATACTATGGGTTGGTTTAAAAGACTGTTCGGACTCGAAAAGCCTGCACCCCAGGCTGAACCGATGGCACAAGTAGTACAGCAAGCAGCACAAGCGCAATCCATCGCTCCTGCTAAAGTCGGCCCAGACGGAAATTTTGACGAAAGTGGCCTCGCGAAGCGGGTTGCTTTAGCTTTTGACAGCGATGCAGAAGTTGCTGATATCGAGACTGTTTGGGTTGCTCAGCTCAGCAGCACGGTTGTTCTCAAAGGTCAAGTTCCCAGTCAGGAAATTCTCGACAAGTTGGTGGCGATCGCCTCTGCTGAAGAAGGTGCCACAAACGTGCAAACCGATCAGGTGACAGTCGGCTAGTTATTCGGAACCGAAGTAGTTTCGCTCCGGGGCTGCTCGAAGCAGTCAAAAACTGGATTAATACCATTTTTCTAAAGATGTGCTATGGATGAAGTCTTAGCCCCCCCGCGGGAGGGGGGGTTGGGGGGGTAATATCTAGCGCTACTTTATGAAACTGGATTAAACCCGCTGCGGCGGGTTTTTTCTTGCCGTCTCCCCCTCAAAATATTAATTTTTGTAAAAAAAAGCGATTTATCTAAAAAAACAGTATAATTGAATACAGAAACTAAAAATGTTTTAGCGAAGAAAACCAACGCTGACCTGATTGCCCTTTTTATCTCGATAAATATAAGGATCAAAAAATATGAAACTCACTTATCGCGGTTCAAACTACGAGTACGACATTCCGACAGTCGATATGATCGAAGGGGAAGTCGCGGGCAAATACCGGGGTCAAAACTGGAACTATCGGTATCCGAGACACATTCCCAACCCCAGAAAATACGGCGGCCCAAACCATACCAAAAAGCGAGATGCTCAAGCTGGCGATCGTGATGTCGCAGCAGCTAGCGCCTCAGCGAGGGTGGATTATTACCCAACAGTTGTGGAAGTGGCGCAAGTGCACCAAGCGAATCTTTGCAATATTCTCGATCGTAGAAAGCAAGCAGCCAAAGCCAAGGGCGATGAAACACTGCTGCGCTTGCTAGAAATTGAGTCGAGACAAATGGTGTGTTAGAGAAAAAGCTTCAGAAAACAAAGCGTTTGTAAAGAGGGGGGAAATCAGCAGCGGCTTGATTTCCCCCCTCTTCCCATAAAGCACTTTCCAGGTAAGTGATATCAAATCCGGTAGCATCGGAATTATTCCTCTCTGTATTCTCTCCCTCTGCGTTCTCTGCGCCCTCTGCGGTTAAATCATTCCGATACAACCGGAAACGATATGAAGTACAAATAAACCAGTTTCTGTCACCCCTTGACACAAACCACCTGCTTCAAAGTCGCCACAACTTCCACCAAATCCGACTGCTGACTCATCACCTCATCAATCGGCTTATAAGCCCCCGGAATTTCATCTAAAAATTGCTCATCTTTGCGGCACTCAACCCCGTCAGTCTGCCGCACAAAATCATCGAGAGTGAATACATTCTTCGCTTGAGTGCGAGACATCAACCGCCCCGCACCGTGACTGCAACTACAGTAACTCTCAGCATTTCCCTTCCCCTTAACAATAAAAGATTTTGCCCCCATTGAACCCGGAATAATTCCATAATCCTCAACATCCGCGCGCACAGCACCCTTGCGAGTCACATACACATCTTCCCCAAAATGCACCTCTTTTTCCGCGTAATTGTGGTGGCAATTCACCTCTAATAACGGCTTAACAGATTTGCCGCCCGCGACGTGTTTTTCCACAATTCGCTTAAACCGATTCATCATTACATCGCGATTAAAACGAGCATAATCTTGCGCCCACTGTAAATCGTGCCAGTAAGCCGCAAACTCCCGCGTACCCGCCACAAAATAAGCCAAATCTTTGTCAGGCAGATTAATTTCTGCCAGTTTAGCTAAATCTTTAGCAGTTTCGATATGCTGCTGTGCGAGCAAATTTCCAATGCCGCGAGAACCGGAATGCAGCATCAGCCAAACAAAGTTTTCAGTATCAACGCAAACCTCAATAAAATGATTGCTGCCGCCGAGGGAACCCATTTGTTTTAAGGCTTTATTGTTTTGATGCTGCACACCTTGATGAAGTTCCTTAAATTCACCCCATCCTTGCCAGTTGGTGACAGTTGTTTCTACTTCTTTGTTTTCCGAAAATCCGACTGGAATTGCTGCTTCGATATCGAGGCGAATTTGTTTGAGTTTGCCTTCTAGTTTGTTGGCTTTGAATGGCATTTTTATCGCAGACATACCGCAACCCACATCGACGCCCACAGCCGCCGGAATAATCGCTTCTTTTGTGGCAATTACTGAACCGACTAAAGCACCTTTTCCTAAATGTACGTCGGGCATTAGTGCGACGTGTTTGAATACAAAGGGCAAAGATGCTACGTTTGCGGTCATCTTGGTTTCTTTTTCGCCCAGGGCGTGATTTGCCCAAGATAATACTGGTTTTGGGGCTGATATGTCTAATTTTTCGTAGGGCATTTTTGTTTAAGTTGGTTTTGCAAGTTTGTTATGTAGTACGAGTGTAACACAAAGACTTTCGGATGTCAAACACACTAATTCTCGTAGGGTGCGTCAGTCTGGAATTTCTTTTGGGAGTCATAGAATTTTTACTGACGCACCTTACCCACTAATTCTTGCCGCGTCAACTTCACATCAGATGCAGTAGCGGTATTGTTGGTAAGTCCGACATTCCGACAGGGAATGAATTCCCTGTCTCATAGCAAAAGTCCTCTCAAAGAGGACTGAAATCGATCGCACTTTCCGTCAAACTCTACAGTCGGTTTTAACCGACATCTTGCAGCAATATCAATAAGAGGATTTTTCGTGGGGTCGGGCGGGTTTATAGAACCTATTTGCAAGCTTTAAGGCTGTTGGCGAACCCGCCCCTACGTCTAATTGAGAATGGTGCAATATCTCAGTTTTAAGCGACAGTCCGACAGGGAATTCATTCCCTGTCTCATAGCTAAAGTCCTCTGAAAGAGGACTGAAATCCCTCGCACTTTCCGTCAAACTCTACAGTCGGTTTTAACCGACTTTCGCTATGAGGCAGGGGTTTCAACCCCTGTCGGATTGTGGGAAAGCGAGTGAAAAGCTAACACGGCACAAGAAGCGTTTTGTATTGGAAATCCTTAAGAAATGCCTAAAGATTGAATGAATAATTTACTGTAGGGTGCGGATTCTTGTACCTTCGCCAGGGAACCAAACAACTCTTTTCCCCCGAAGATAACTAATGTCTTCTGTTTAGAGTCAGGTTCTTGAGTCAGGATTTGTGAATGAACGGACAGAATGCTATCTGAATCAAAACGATAGAAATATTTTAGGTCGCCGCAAAGCTGTTCTTTAAGATCCTTGAGATTAGGGTAAAGTTCTTGATAAGGACGCGGTTCGTGACCGATTAAAATTAGTTCCTCTGATATTTCCATTTTGTTAATATCGATTAGATACATGAGCCCTTCATCAGTATTAACTAGAATGCGATCGTCTGAAAGGTAGCACATATAGCTACCAAAACCGTCACTCAGCCCAGGCCAAGACCATTCGCATATTCCCAGTAGATTGCGGTCAGGAAAACTGAATCGGCTGATTTTTCGGCCGCAATCATGTACTATTATAAATTCGCCACCAGCAGGGTGAAATTCTGGAGGCCCCATGTAATCATCGGCACAGAGAACCTCTACGGCATGAATTGTCATACCATCATCATAAAGCCAATAGATTTGCGATTCGCCCTGACCATCGGTAGTCCAAACAGCTAAAATTTGATTTTCTGGGTGTCGTTGAAACCAGAATCCACGGCCATAAAAAGGGTCTTTGAGCCTAATATTTCGCTGGATATGCCATGAATTAGTATCGCGAATTTGAATCTCGACTTCCTCGCCTTCAATTAATTTGATACACCAAAAACGCACGCCGTCTGCATCAAACCAGCAGTCCTGAAATCCATTTTTGTTATACGAAAACTTAACAGGAGGGTTAGGTAGCTGTTCTTCAAAAACTAGCTGGTTTTCTGCTGTCATAATTGCTAAATGATTGCCATTTGCCATAATTGCTGCCAGCAAATCGCCTTTGGGACTAATGGCTAAACAGCTAATTTCGTCGGGAAGCTGGTATTCGTATTTTGGCGACAAGTTGCGATCGACTAAAGTGACTTTTTTGCGATCGCCACTGACAATGGTCGCCCACTCGGAATTAATGGGTTGATTTATGTGTGAGAACGACCAGTCAATTTGTATTTCATTTTTTGGTAAAATTAGCATAAAGATATTTCAGCGTAAATAAGCTCTATTTTAACTGAAATTTTGCAGCATTTATCGTAGGGTGCGTCAGTCTGGAATTTCTTTGGGGAGTCAGAGACTGTTTACTGACGCACCTTACCGACTAATTATCGGCGCGTCAACTTAACATCAAATGCAGTAGCGGTATTGTTGGTAAATCCGACACTCCGACAGGGAATGAATTCCCTGTCTCATAGCTCAAGTCCTCGCTCAAGAGGACTAAAATCCCTCGCACTTCCCGTCAAAATCTACAGTCGGTTTTAACCGACTTTCGCTATGAGGCAGGGGTTTCAACCCCTGTCGGATTGTGGGAAAGCGAGTGAAAAGCTAACACGGCACAAGAAGCGTTTTGTATTGAAAATCATTAAGAAATGCCTAAAGATTGAATGAATAATTTACTGTATGGTGCGGATTGTTGTACCTCCGCCAGCGAACCAAACAGCTCTTTTCCGCCGAAGATAACTAATGTCTTCTGTTTAGACTCAGGCTTTTGACTCGGCAGTTGTGAGTGAACCGAAAGAATCCTATCTGAATCAAATCTATAAAAGCAGTCCAAGTCGCTGCAAAGCCCTTCTTCCTCATTAAGATTAGGATAAAGTTCTTGAGAAGGACGCGGTTCATGACCGCTTAAAATCAGTTCATCTAACATTTCCATTTTGTCAATATCGATTAAATACATTCTCCCTTCAACGGTGTCAATTAGAAGGCGATCGTCTGATAGGTAGCACATAGAGTACCTAAACCAGTCATCCGAATCAGGACAAGGGCATTCGCATATTCCAAGTAGATTGCAGTCAGGAAAACTGAATCGGCTGATTTGTCGATCGCAATCGTGTACAACCACAAATTCGCCACCAGCAGGATGAAATTCTGGAGGCCCTGTGTCATCGGGACATGGAACCTCCACGGCGTGAATTTCCGTACCATCGTCATAAAGCCAGTAGATTTGCTGTCCGTCCTGACCTGCGGCAGCCCAAAGAGCTAAAATTTGATTTTCGGGGTGCGGGTGAAACGAGAAGGAACTCCAGCAAAAAGGGTCTTCGAGCAAAAGTTGTCGTTGAATTTGCCACGAATTGGTATCGCGAATTTGAATCTCGACTTCCCCGCCTTCAATTAATTTCATGCACCAAAAACGCACGCCGTCTGCATCAAACCAGCAGTCCTGAAATCCATTTTTGTTATACGAAAACTTAACAGGAGGGTGAGGTAGCTGTTCTTCAAAAACTAGCTGGTTTTCTGCTGTCACAATTGCTAAATGATTGCCATTTGCCATAATTGCTGCCAGCAAATCTCCTTTGGGACTGATGGCTAAACAGCTAATTTCGTCGGGAAGCTGGTATTCGTATTTTGGGGACAAGTTGCGATCGACTAAAGTGACTTTTTTGCTATCGCAACTTGTCGCAATAGTCCAATCGGAATCAGTGCGTTGATTTATGGCTAAGATACCCCAGTCAATTTGTCTTTCATGTTTTGGTAAAATCAGCATAAAGATATTTCAGCGTAAATAAGCTCTATTTTAACTGAAATCTTGCAGCATTTATCGTAGGGTGCGTCAGTCGGGAATTTC
The DNA here is from genome assembly GCF_036705565.1 of Microcoleus sp. AT8-B5. Taxonomy (NCBI): domain Bacteria; kingdom Bacillati; phylum Cyanobacteriota; class Cyanophyceae; order Oscillatoriales; family Microcoleaceae; genus Microcoleus; species Microcoleus sp. AT8-B5. The sequence goes on along the minus strand of NZ_JAUBUY010000007.1, from coordinate 9,054 downwards.
TTTGGGGAGTCAGAGACTGTTTACTGACGCACCTTACCGACTAATTATCGGCGCGTCAACTTAACATCAAATGCCGTACCAGTATTGTTGGTAAGTCCGACAGTCCGACAGGGAATGAATTCCCTGTCTCATAGCGAAAGTCCTCTGAAAGAGGACTGAAATAGATCGTATTTTTCCTCAAAATCTACAGTCGGTTTTAACCGACAGTCCGACAGGGAATGAATTCCCTGTCTCATAGCAAAAGTCCTCTGAAAGAGGACTAAAATCGATCGCACTTCCCGTCAAAATCTACAGTCGGTTTTAACCGACTTTCGCTATGAGGCAGGGAATTCATTCCCTGTCGGATTGTGGGAAAAGCGCGTATTTGCTGGCACTAAATTATTACAAATTCGGAGTCTTTCTCCCCACCTTCTGCACAGGAATAGCAACCGCCTGCGGTTTCTTATTCCCTGCAAACATACCAAATAAATCGTGCAGCAAAATGTAAAAACACGGAATAATAAACAGCGTCAGCAGCGTCGCCAGCGACAAACCGGAAAACACCACCACACCCAGCGGTTGCAAGAATTCCGAACCGTCGCCAATGCCCAAAGCTAGGGGGAATAAACCCAAAACTGTAGTAATAGTTGTCATCAAAATCGGACGCAAGCGCTGAGGTGCGGCCCTGAGAATTGCTGTGGCGCGATCGACCTTTTCATCTTCCCCAATTTGGTTCGCCAACTCCACCATAATAATCGCATTATTTACCACAATTCCCACCAGCAAAATCGCCCCCACAATCACCGTTGCGCCGATCGGAGTTTTAGTCGCATACAACCCGAAAATCCCCCCAGCCAAAGCCAGGGGCACCGTTAACATAATCACCAGCGGATCGACAAGCGAATTGTACTGCACCGCCATTACCACAAATACCAAAAACGCCGCCAAAGAACCCAAAACAATCAGCGAACTTTGCAATTCCCGGTTGGTTTCCGCCGCCGAACTCGGTATGACTCGCACTCCTTGCGGCAATTTTATTTCTGACAAAACTGCATCCACTTGTTTCAAAGCATCGCCCAAACTCGCGCCCTTATTAATATTCCCCGCAATCAAGAAAACTTGGCGCTGGTTAAGCCTTTGAATTTCCCCCGGCGCTTTTCCCAGTTCAATATTCGCCACATCGCTCAAGCGGATAATGCTGTTATCCCTAGCAGTTAAAGGAATAAATTTTAGTTCCGAAACCGATTGGACAGAATCGCGATCGAACTGTACCCGCACATCAACCAAACGGTTTCCCCGCTGCAATTGCGTGGGAACAGAACCTTGAATTGCTGTCTGAATCGCCTCTCCAATTTGCCTCGCATTCAACCCGTAGACTTCCGCTTGTTCCCAGTTGGGGCGAATCTGCACTTCCGTTTGCTGCGGGTCTCCATCCGGGCGAAAACGAGCTAATTTTACCTTTTGATCCAAAGTTGCCAATATCTCGCGGCCAGTTTGCTGCAATATTTGTTCATTTTCGCCCTGAAGCAGGACATCTACTTCAGCGCCCCGCACTGGCGAATTAGTTAAAACCAAACCCCGCACATTTTCTGGAATCAGGCGCAAACGAGTGTTTTTTGGCAAATCAATTTTATTCAATTCTTGCGTAACTCGCTGCACAAAATCCAATGTATTGGTGCCCGGTTTCAGCGTAATGTTGCAGCCGCCGCGCAGCAAATTCTCAACCGTATTGTTGCCGAATAACAGCCCGCCCACCGTCGTCAAAGTGTATTGAGTTTCTGGTTGGCTGAGGATAATTTTATCAGCTTCTGCCATGATTTTTTGGTTGGTTGCCAAATTTGTGCCTGCAGGAAACAAAGCAAACAATCTCGCTTGACCGGTATTAATTCTGGGCAATATTTCCTGGGGAATTTGACCAGCCATCAGCCAACTGCCGCCACCCAATCCAATAATCGCTACTGCAATGATAATCAACCGCCACCGCACTACTCCCGATAAAAATTTCCCGTAGCCGGCGGTAGCATTGGTAAAAGCTCGATCGAATGCGCGCAGCGGCCAAAAGTTGCTCAAACCGCTGGATACCCGCAGCGCTAGCAGTCGAGAAGCCATCATCGGTACAACTGTCAATCCGACAATCAGAGAGGCGGCGACGGAAAAGGTGATGGTGAGAATTAATTCGTTGAAAAGTAAGGAAACTAAGCCGCCGATGAGCAAAAATGGCAGTACGGCAACTAAGTTAGTGATGGTGGAAGCAAATAAAGCTGATTCTAATTCTTGGCTGCTTTTTTCTGCTTGCTGAATCAACTGCTTGTTACTTAAACGCTGCTTGCCGTTGGCACTGTTTGCATTGCTGGTTCCTTCGACAATATTCTCCAGCATGACGATCGAGTTATCGACCACAATTCCCACACCCAGCGCCAAACCACCCAAACTGAAAACGTTCAGAGATAGGCCAAAAACTCCCATCAGGATAATCGCCATTAAAGTTGCGAGGGGAATTGCCAGGACAATAATCAAAGTTTGGCGAAGTGAAGCGAGGAAAAGCAATACAGATGCCCCCGCTAAAACAGCCCCGGTTAAACCAGAAAATACGACGTTACTAATAGAATCGCGGATAAATTTAGACTCATCAAAAGTAGTAACGATAGTCGTACCTTCGGGAATTGCCCCGGATGTTTTTAATTCTTCTAGCCGCTTTTTGATGCCATCTACAACTGAAATTGTATTCGCGTCTGGCTGCTTTTGAATGCTAATTTTTACGGCTGATTTCTGATTGAGAAATACTTTAACTCGCTCTTCTTCTGTACCGTCAATTACCTGAGCAAAATCGCGCAGAAAAACTCGTTTTGGCGGATTGGAACCCGATGCTTGAAAAGAAATTGCCTGAATTTCTTTCGCGTTCTGAAATCGCCCGACGGTGCGGGTTAAAGGTTCTGCTGCTTCTTGCCGCAGCCGCCCGCCGGAAGTGTCCAGGTTCCGGGATTCGAGCGCTGATAAAACGTCAGAAATACTGACACCTAAAGATTGCAAGCGATTTAAGTCAATATTTACTTGAATTTCTTCTTGCACGCCGCCGGCCACGTCAATTGCTGCGATTCCAGGAATTACGTTTAGTTCTCTGGATAATTCTTCGTCAGCAAATACGCGCAAATCTACTCCTTGCAGGGAGTCGGAAGTGAGGGCAAATTCGTAAATCGGCTGCTGGGAAGGGTCAACTTTAAAGAGAGTGGGCGATTCAACTGTATCGGGAAGTCGGTTGCGGATGCGGTTGACAGCGGCGGTGGCGTCGTTGAGGGCCTGGTCGATGTTTCCCCCCGGTCTGAAGAATAAATCGACGCTGACTTGTCCTTCGCGAGTGCGGGAGAAAACTTGCATGACGCCTTCAGTGGCGGACAGCCCTTGTTCGAGGGGGCGAGTAACTTCGTCTATTGCTACTTCTGGGGATACGCCTGGGGCGTTCAAGCGCACGCCGATGCGGGGATAGGTGATGGAGGGTAGCAAGTCAACGGGCAGTTGGGTGATGTAGAAAAGGCCCACGATTATGATAGCAAGTGTCAGCATGAGGGTGCCGATGTGGCGACGAATCGCGGTCGCGCTAATACTGAATCCGGTTTTGTCAGGAGTCATTCGATTTTAGATTTTAGATTTTAGATTTTAGATTGAAGAGTCGGCCCCGTCATTCAGACTAATTCTAGTAGGGTGCGTCAGTCTTGAATTTTTCTAGGCGGTGAGAGAATATCTACTGACGCACCTTACGAGGAGTATAATAAATCTTAATAAATATTCCCAAAAGTTTTTGTGAATATTTCTTTAGAGGTAGTCGATCGCCCACAACGCAGATTGGCAGAAATTGCAAGGGGCTTTTGAATCTCTCTAACTTATCGCCATCAGGAACAGGCAAGATGCCTGTTCCACAACAAATAAACTTTCTTGTGGAACAGGAATCTTGCCTGTTCCTAAAGTCTTCTTCCCTTTTCCCTCTTCTTTATTCCTTCTTCCTTCTTCCTTCTTCCTGACATCCGTTACATCCGTTACAGAATCCGTTGCCGAACTTCCTTCATTTACTGTACTTGAGAGCCGTGGGCGCGGGGGTCGGAGCTACTTGTTTTCACAGGCCCTGTGGGGGGAGTAAAATTAGAAACTTGACCGCCTGCTTGGGCGTGTGGCAGAGGTTTTCCTGCAATTAAAGCTTCTAAGTTAGCTTCCATAATACTGCGCGGCATTTCGCCCATCGTTTCAGCAACGGCGCTGCCTTTATCGTTCAAATAGACAAAGTGCGGAATGCCATCTACTCGATATTTTGTGATTTCGGGCAGCCATTTGTCATTATCTACATTCAGCATCACAAAATTCATCGGTTCGGCGTATTTCTGTTTGATTTCGCTCAGATCCTTAGCCATTGCCTGACAGCTACCGCACCAATTAGCATAAAATTCCATGAGTGTCGGTTTGCCATTTACCAAAGCTGTTTCTAATGGCGTTGAAGCTTTTGCCATGTCGGTGAGACTGCTTGACGGCGTTTGGGTTTGCAGCCCGAAGAAGATGGATATTGAAAGGGCGATCGCTGTTAACACGATCAATAAGTTTCTGAGGCGCGTGGCGACTTTTGTTTCGGGATTTTTGGCGACGGGGGCGACCGTTGACTTGGGCGAATTCTGGGTCATAAAATAAATTGCGCTTTGATTTCTATGTTTTTATTTTAAATAATAGATTCAGATTATACCACATTTTGAGATAATCAGACCCATTTCATAAAAATTTGTGCTAAAGGCAGTAATTAGATTAAGTGCGCTAAAACAGAAGATAACAAAGATTGTTTGTAAATTACCGAGGACTTGCAGGGTGAAAAAACGGGTAACACTGACGTTTCCCCAACGATCGATCCAAATGCCTGTCACCTATCGACTGGCAAAGGATTTTAATGTTGCAGCCAACATTATCCGCGCTCAGGTGGCTCCGAATCAGGTGGGCAAACTGGTGCTAGAGTTATCAGGGGACATCGACCAACTAGAAGCCGCGATCGACTGGATGCGATCGCAAAATATCGGCGTTTCCCTAGCCAGTCGGGAAATACTTATAGACGAAGATATCTGCGTTGACTGCGGTTTATGTACGGGGGTTTGCCCGACAGAAGCCTTGACCCTTGACCCAGAAAGCTTTAAACTAAGTTTTGCTCGATCGCGCTGTATCGTTTGCGAGCAGTGCATCCCTACTTGTCCGGTGCAAGCTATTTCTACTAACCTCTAAGCCCTGTACAAACTCATCGGGAGCATCATCTTTTTTTTTGCCTGGTTCTCCTAATTGTGCCATTGGATGAAAAAAAACTCTTGGGTTTCCCTAACTCTACTTTTTGTTACTTATTTCACTTTTGGCTGGAAATTATCTGAGTTTGATGTTCCCCCGCACCTGACTTGGTTTCTAGCCATAGCTTCAATTCTAGTGTTGACTGCCGCCTTCTCGTTCCCGTTGAAAGACATAAAAGCATTAATTTTGCGGTGGTTTTCGAGTGATATGGGTGCTTTTATTTCTATAATTTTAGGAGCTTTTGTAGCAGTAGTAATTATTGCTTGGATGCACCTTTTTGCTACTTGTTTACTCTTGATTTCAGCCGGAGCTTTGGCAAGACTCGATATTCAAATATCTGGTTGGAAAAATTGGCGGGCTTTTGCGGTATTAGCTACCATTTCTTTAACAGGTGTGGGGTTGGGCGGAGCGATCGAGTTTTGGGCAAAAACAGGCAGGCTCGTATTCTCTTAATTCGGAACGGGAAATTCATCCAACCAAATTCTATAACTCGCAATGGATATTTAGCCGAAAACTATCAGATCGCCCATCAATAAATACAGCTTATTTTTTTTCAATCCCCCACCCCCGGATTAATTCCCCGTTCCGCGCCGTAATCATAGCAGTTTTCCAGCCTCGTGAGGTAAAGCTTCTCAATTGCCGATTCCCGGTTGCGCGTTACTAATTCCCAATTACTAATTACCCATTACCGACAAACCTGGAGTGGAACTGAAAACCCCTAGGGCAGTATTGAAGTGTAGCGACTGTTGCTCAAAATGTTATTGCCAAGAACCCGCAAGTCCCGCAGCCAAAAACTCATCGCAATAAAAAAGCAGCTTTAGGGAGCTGCTAGTCAGAATGCATGAGGTATTGTTTTTAGAATAGGACAGGTTGAATTCGATCGGTGCTGGGTTACATTTTTTGATACGGGAGAGTTGATTAGTGAATGGACGATCGTAAAATCGTCACATAGCAGAGTATCATTGATGCTAAATTTCCCGACAATCAAGTTAGCGTTTAACTGTCCTTGCGCCCTACAGCCCTTCAGCGGTGGGGCCATTTTATTTTTAGGGAGAACTCAATAGCCGACTTTAACGCATCAGATGAGTCTGCCATTAGTTATTGTATAAAATCTCCGCCTCACCACATCCTCCTACTTATAAAAGTTACGCATCACATCCACTCAAACCCGGTGGATTGCAAAATATGGGGTGGTTAAACGGACACACTCAGACAAATATCAGTATTTTCACCCAAGTCATATCGTTTCCGGTTGTATCGGAATGATTTAACCGCAGAGGGCGCAGAGAACGCAGAGGGAGAGAATACAGAGAGGAATAATTCCGATGCTGTTAGAGAGTCGATGGTAGGGTGTCCCCCACCATCTCTCCTACAATTAGAGTCGATGCCTGTGTTACCACGGGACACCTCTGGTTCAGAACGCGGACGTGCAGCTTTCACTGCATCCGGCTCCTAGTCTGACACCTAATAAGTCGGGTTTAACCCGCTGTTCGGACTCTCACCTGACCATGAACGGTCTGATGCTGGTGACATTCACGATGTAGAACTTCCAAATTTATAGGTTTCCAATTGTCATGGTTGCCGTCGATATGGTGTAATTCTGCAATATCACCTGAAATGAACGATAGATTACATTCTGTACATTTGTGATTCTGTTTCTTGAGAAGTCGTGCCGTTATCCCATCGTAGTGAGCATTCTCTCGTTTTGACCAGTAAACAAAATCGCCATCATAGGGTGATTTATCTCCCTTGACAATGACAAACTTGCAGGCTGACCAACTAACTGCAGGAATTGCTCTTTTTATAACCTTATTGGTTTGATAACGATTGTATCTTCCTTGTTTCCGAATGAATTTCCATAACCAATAGCGCAGTGACCACAGGTTGTGTTGACTCATATCGCAGAATCTATGGTAATTTCTCCACCCTCTTACTACCGAACCACACTTGTTGATGCGATGTTCGAGAGTGAAACGACTATCTTTTATCACTTCTTTAACTTTTGCCTTAATGCTAATTGTAGCTTTTTGACTTGGTGTTGAAATGAATTTACCCGACAGGTTTAACTGAGAAGTTCCACCCAAGGAAGTCGAAACCATCTGTACTATGTACGACTTTGGTTTTGGCTTCTTTAACTTTTAATCCTCTTGTTTCCAAGAATTTATCAATGTGTCCTCGGAGGGGTTCAGGGTCGTCTTCTGGTTTCAGAATAAACACAACGTCATCCGCATAACGAAATCCAGTAATAGTGTCTATATATCTGCCACCATTTCTGATTTTTAATCTGACCTCATGACCAACGTTCTCTAATCCGTGAAGGACTATATTTGCTAGTAATGGGCTGAAAACTCCACCTTGGGGCGTACCGGATTCTGATGAAGGAAATTCTCCTCTGACTCCAGCTTTTATTGCCCGAAATACCCCTTGTTTTGCTGCCTTTGGTAGTTGGACTGATTGCATTAAGAATTTGTGGTCAATCTTGTCGAAACATTTTTCAATATCCAATTCCAAAATTCTTTTTTCTAACCCATTACTGCTAGAGTTGAGATTATTGAATAATTGTCTCTGAATATCATGGCAGCTTCTGCTAGGTCTAAACCCATAAGAATGAGCGTTGAACGTAGCTTCTGCTACTGGTTCCAAGGCATATTTGATGAGACATTGATATGCTCTGTCGCTAATGGTCGGGATTCCTAGTCCTCTTTTAGTTCCGTCTACTTTGGGTATGTACACTCGCTTTAGGGGCTGATGTTTCCATTGCTTCCAGTTCTTAACTAACACTTCAAATAGTGCCAGTCTTTGTGAGGGTTCGAGGGCTTTCTTTCCGTCCACCCCTGCGGTTTTCCGTCCAGTATTTAACTGTGTCACTTGCCGAACAGCAAGCAATTTCGCTGCTCTGGAGCTTAATAAAAGTTTCTGAAGCTTACGCACTAGGAACACGTTACCGTTCTTCTGAGCCTTGAATATTCTCACTTGTAGGCGAAACACAATTTTCCGCAGCTTGCGCCAAGGAATTGATTTCCATTTATCAACTGGATTTAACTCCGTTGCCATAACATTCTCTACGCCTGAATGAACATTTTCTATGTAAACCGTACCCAGTTTTCCCAGAGTCCTTATTTCTTGAATTTTTGAGTACATCTTACCAACTCTACCCGCTAACCCTTATTTAAGGAGTCCACAATTTGAAAAGTTAATCTTCTAAAATTGAAGGTTGAAAGAGCAGTTTTATTCGTTCCTCTGTTGAGTTATTTTGTAGTTTTAGGTTCTCTCATTTCGCCCACGATTTCCCAGAATTGCATTTATCCAGTTCAAAATAATGCGGGTATTTTCACACTTGAAGTGTTATGTTGTGTCGTTGTTCGACCTTGATTTCGGTCGTTCACGCTCAGACGCTTTTTCCGAGAGTTCAACTAATGTTTAACCTTGACTACTTACCTATACGAGTTGCTCCCATCTCAGGTTTGTTATTCTCGTTCTGTCCCCAGCTTCATTTTTAGAGTTTGTTCTCTATCCATGTGGGCAGTTTTGGCATCACGCCATTCCTAGCGGGTAAGACTTGTCAAATTTGAGTTTGACGCACTCACACTCAACTGAAGTTACCTTTACTATCTTTTAGGGCTTGCACCCAAGGCGGCGTAAAGGCTCTAATCCCCTAACCCATACAGGCTAGTTTCATAGAAACGAACCGCACAAACCGTGCTTGCGACTTTCACCGCACACGGCTCCTGGGTGATGTAATCCTGGTTATGGATACAGTACGAGCGCATC